>CAYRZX010000005.1:0-50837 GCA_964428665.1 uncultured Gemmatimonas sp. | reverse complement strand
ATATTGGAGTAGGCCTCTGCAAAATCGGGTTTGAGGGCAATGGCCTTCTGATAGCAGCCGATGGCCGCCCGGTGCTGGCCCAGGGCGCCGAGCGCATTCCCCATGTTGGCATAGGCCTTGAAGAAGTCGGGTTTGAGGGCGACGGCCTTCCGGTAAGAATCGACGGCCTCCTGGTACTGACCCAGCTTGTAAAACGCGTCTCCGATGTCGAAGTAGCCGTCCTGAAAGTTGGGGTTAAGCGCGACCGTCTTCCGATAACAGTCGATGGCCGCCTGAAACTGGCCCATGTTAAAATACATCGCGCCTGTTGAATACCAGTGCCGGGGGTTTTCCGGGGTCGCCTCGGCGGCCTGCTTGTATGCGTTCATGGCGCACTCGGTTTCGTTTTGGAGTTTGTAATAGCTTCCCAGCGTCTCCCAGGCATATGCCCTGGCGTGAGGGGACAGAGGACTCCGCCCCAGAATGCGGGTAAACCGGGCCTCAGCAGACCGGGCGTGGGCATTCAACCCGATCCAGACAAGGCTGTGAATCCCGACGGCTCCGCAGATCAAAAATCCTGCGCGAGTCAGGTCCTCGCGCCCCCCCCGGCTGAGGTGAATCAACGCCACGGCCGCACAGAGGGTCAAAGGCAGGGCGGGCAAGGACATCACGTCCCAGTCTCTGAAGGCGCCGATCTCCGGGTTGGCCAAAAAGGTGAACAGGAGCGGAAAGAGAGATGCGGTCAGCAGAAAATAGCCCTCCTGACTCAAACCCGATCTCCCCCGGCTGAAGATGCATCCCACGAGAAGGGCCGATGGGGCAATGAGGAGCTGCTGGTTGAAAAAATCGAGCAAATGGGCCGGGGAGAAGAGGCGGTATTGTTGTAAAGAACTGGGCTGAGACAGAACCGGAAAGAAGTGGGTGCCCCTTAAGCCCTTGACATAGGTGAAAGGGTTGAAGTCCAGAACCCAGAACACGATCAGGACGATCGCCGGGACCAGGGCGAAGGATGGAAGGGCCTTCAGAATGAGGCTTTTGTGGGAGGCCCTTAAAGTCCCCTGCGCGGAAAGGGCGGAAAAAATCGCCAGAAGACACAGGGAGGGCGCCAGGGTGACCGTTATGAAATGGAGAGGGATGAGCAGGCCCAGAATGCCTGCGGGCGTCCACAGCGGCAGCCGACCCCTGAGCGTCAGGAGACCCGCCCAGAGATAGAGTAAAATCATCGGGAAGATGGGAGGATAGTTCTCCACGTAACCGCAAAAGACCTGCATGAAACCGGGGGTGAGCAGGAAACCCAGGACGACGATCTTCTCCAGCCGACATCGACCGAGCAGGCGGGCGACCGCCAGGCTTATCAGAAGGTAAAGGATGCCGAAGAGATAGCTGTAAAAACGATACGTGAACTCAGCGGAATGCCAGAGGGGATCGCCGAATCGGTGCAGCACTCTGACCATCTCAAGGGCGAGGGGTTCGTTGCCGAACCGTCCGGTCCCCAGCGTAACGGCCTTCGGGAGTTCGCGCAGACCGAGATAACCGTCTCCCAGCAGGTGCGTGGCCGAGCGAAGGCCGACGAAGGCGGTCCCCCCCGCCACCACGAGGAGGGCATCTGCGGTGTAAGAACGACGAGAGGAGCCCAGAAGGTCGAGCGCACCGGATACCTGGGACATCCCGTTCAGAAATCGCTCATGAAAGGCCGGTATAAAAATGAAAGCGCTCAAACCGACAAAAAGGAGGTGGACCCACATCGGATAGAACGCCAGCATGTCCAGACCCCATAGACCGCACGGGCTCCAATACGCCAGGAGGAGATGGAGGAAAAGAAAAATCCCGACAGCGAGCGTTAACCGGGTCAACCTGAGGTTTGTGATTTCAGATTCCATGTTCAGCGGATGTCCACCGGGCCTGAGTTGAGGGCCCTTTGTCTTTCACGAACCTGCCTCAAACCCTCTCACCTGCCCCCTGTCCGTCCCCATGACCACCGTCCCATCCGCCTCTTCGATCCGCGTCGGGACGCCGGACACCTCCCCGGCGCACACCTGCCCCCCCTTGCCGTCCAGGACGACGACGCTTCCATCCTCGCACCCCGCGAAGACCCGCGCCCCCCCCGCGCACTTCAGGACCGTGGCCGGGCTGCCCAGGCGCGCGGCCCAGACCTTCTCGCAGCGGTGCGTCAGCGCGACCAGAAGCCCGCCCGACGTGGCGGCCACGACCTCCTTTTTCCCATCCCCGTCCAGGTCCGCGATGTCGATGTCCCGGATGTTCTTCGCCGGGATGAAGTCTCCCGGCCCGAAGCTCACGTCGTGGAGCGCCTTCCCCTCCGCGGTCCAGACCGTCACCCGGTTCCAGGAGCCGGTGATCTCGCTGCAGACCTCCCTGACGCCGTCCCCGTCCAGGTCCTCGTAGAAGATGTGGCTCCGGTTCATGCTCATCCAACCGGGCACGTAGGTGGACCCCTCCGGTACCGTGTGGAACCCGCGGTTGACCGTCTCCAGGTCCCGGTTGTTGAGGATCGCCAGGTGCGCCCCGTCCGTGATGTCCCGCCCGATCAGGAGGTTGAGGCTCCCCTCCGGGCCGTCCACGACCTGGAAGACCGCGCCCGGCCCCCAGAACACGGCCTGGCGCCGGATCAGCTCTCCCCGCTCGTTCAGAATCTCCAGCGTGCAGGCGCCCCCCACGAACGCCTGGCTCTTCCCGTCCAGAAACACCCCCGTATGCAGTCCATGCACCCCCTCGTGCCCCGGCGCGGACTTGAACCAGTACTGCTTGGCCGCGCGGAACACCGCCGGGTCCATCTCCGACACGAACGTCCACTGCCGCCGGCCCGCCTCGTCGAACGCGATCACCTTCTCGTCCGCGCAGCCCGCCAGCAGCAGCCGGTGCTCCGGCCACCAGCGCAGCATCCGGACAGGCCCGTCGGTGGACAGCCGGCGGACCTCCTTCCCGTCCATCCCCAGGACGTGGACCGTCTGCCCCTCGGCGGCGTAGAGCAGCGTCCCCCCGCGCGTCGAGACCGGGACCAGGTCCACGACCTTCCCCCCCACGTCCGCATCCAGCCCGACGGAAAGCGCCGGAACCCTGGCGGAAGGCCTTCCTCTATCCTGCGCATCCCTTCGACCGTGCTCAGGACAAGCCTGTCTATCCCTGTTTGCTCTGGCTTCTTTCAGCAGCGCTTCGAGACGCTCCCGCGTGCGCCTCAAGACCTCCGCGTCCGGAAAGACCCCCTCAAAACAGTGCCTTCCCGCAGACAGGTCGAACTCCCGCCTCTTGTCGGATTGCGCGACTCCCACCTGCGTCTCTGCCTCCGCCACCACGTGCAGCACGCCCTTCTCGAAATCCCAGTCCACGTCCACCGGGGCCCCGGCCTTCAGGAGCGTCCCGTCCAGCGCGACCTTCGTCACCTGCCGGCCGTAGAGATGGTCCCCGGCCACGACCGCGAACTCCCCCTCCACCCCGGCATCCCCCCCGGCGACCGCCAGGGCAGGCCCCGGCAGCTCCAGGGCCGCGGCGCGGTCAGAGAGCCGGAGGCAACCGTTCGCCCCCAGGCCGACCAGGGAGAAGAAGGTCCGGCGGTCCCCGGCCCGGACCGGCCCCGTCCAGGAGGTCGTGATCACCTTCCCGCGGGAGGTCGTCCGCATCCGGTCCGCCTGCCAGATCCGGGCGGGCGCGGCCACCCGGTCCCACACCTCCGTAGGGGCCTTGAAGGTGACAGGGCCGTCAGGCGACGCCTCCGCCTGCCCCTCGGTCTCGAACAGGATTTCGACCTCCATCCCGTCGCCCCCCGACCGGAACGTCAGATCGTCCACGAACAGGGCGTACCGCCCCGTGCGCTGGACCAGCGTCCTGCGCCAGGCGCAGAACGCCGCGTCCGGGACCTCCGCCGTTACCGTCGCCGTCCCGCCCGTCACGTCGCTGTGCCGGAGGGCCGCGTCCATCGCGATGTGCGGCTCCACGAGCCCATCCAGCCGGACCTGGACCTGGTTGCGGTAGCCCCTCAGGAGCGTGTAGCCGTTTAGCCGGAGCTCCAGGACCGTGAAGGTGTGGTAGGGGTTGCGCGAGGCCCCGTTGAACCCCTTGATCAGGACGAAGTCCCCTGACGCATCCGTCGCGCTCCGGCAGCTCCCGAAGAAGAACGACTCCTCCGGCGAAAACCCGGTCTTCCGCGTCCGCCAGAGCGGCTCCGGGAGCGGCTGGAGGCCCCAGCGCCCCACCAGGTCCTCCGGCGGCGCGGGGGCCAGGCCCGCCTCCGGCCAGAACGACTGCCCCAGCCGGAAGACCTCCACGTCCATGCCCGTCCTCTCGCGGTAGAGCAGCCAGCGCCCGTCCCGCGTCAGGTACGCGGCCTTGTGGAAGAAGTCCAGCGCCCCGCTGCGCAGCGCCCAGTCGGGCTGCCGGCCCGAGGCCAGGATGTCCTGCCCCCGCAGGAGCGACTTCACCCCCCCGTTCTCGAACGGCTTTCGGTCCCCGGTCAGGAGCATGTAGGTCAGGATGGGGGCCATCCCCGTGTTGTACCAGAACAGGTTGTCGTGCTCCCCCGCCACCCAGGTGTGCGTGTGCAGGGGCGAGAAGTGCCACTTCGCGGCCTCCACGCAGTGGTCCCACAGGAGGTTCGGATAGTCCCGCTGGAAATAGCGGCCCAGGCAGAAAAGCCCGATGGCTGAATACTGCCCGTGCCGGGACCCCACCTGCGCCGGGGGCGTGGCCCACGCCTCTTTTGGGTCCTCCCCCTTCTCCGCCTTCTCTTTGATCTGCCTGCGCCAGGACCAGTCCTGCGGGTGCGCAAACTGCTTCGAGAAAGCGTTTGTGACCCGCAGCCGCTCCTCGTCCGAAAAGACCGGGCTCTCCTCGATCAGGTCCCAGAAGAGGATCATCATGTGGGTGTTGTAGTGGTAAGGGCCGGCCAGCGGGTCGCGCTTGTCCTCGATCCGCTCCTCGTCGATCCGGGTGATCTCCTCGAACGCCCTCTCGTCGGGGAAGGACAGGCGCAGCGCCTCCCGCGCGTGGAATGGGTCCCCCGTCATGTAATACATCGCCATCCGCTTGCTGATGCTGTTCCACCCGAAGTAGCCGATGGACCCGTATCCGGCGGACGCCTCCCACGTCTCGAACGCCGTCAGCTCCGTCGGGACCGTGATCCCCTTCCCCAGCTGGACCTCCATCAGCCACCCGACGGACAGACCATCCGTTTTACGGTCGGCCTGACTCAGGATAGCGATCAGGGCATCCGTCGCCGCGTCCACGCCCTTCAGGTCGCTCCCGCCCGCGAAGATCACATTGTATCCGCCCCCGAAGGGGTTGTGCAGGGTGCGCACCTCGTAGCCCTCCGGCCCCGGATAGCGGAGGTCGAGCAGCGTGAAGTAGCGGTTATACAGCTCTTCAATCGCGCGGTTCGTGGACCGGTTGCCTATGAGGATCAGGTTGCCCAGGATGGGCACAGCAGCCTCCGGCGCGTCGTTGGGGAGAATCGGCAGGGCCACGCCGGTCATCTCCTGCACGGCCTTCTGGAGGCGGGCCGCCTGGTCCCGATAGAGGTCCGGCGCGACGATCCGGGCCGTCGCCTGACCGCCGGACACGAGGTGCGTGGTGAGATGGAGGTCCTTGAGCTTCGCATAGACAGGGGCGATGTTTTCCGGGGGGAGCTGCATGACGATCTCCTTCGCGCTTTTAATAAAAATACCTCTCCGACACGAACCTGCAAATCTCCTGTACCGTCGTCTCGGTCGCCCGGATCGCATCGTGGACCCGGTAGTGCCACGGCTCCGGCCCCAGGGCGCTGCGCCATTTTCGGATCGCGGCGACGTTCTCCGCCCCGGCCTGCTCAAGCTCTTTGAGGTTTTCGCGCAGCCTCTCCTGGGCCTTCAGCCGGGACAGGTCCTCCGTCACGACCTGCTCGGCGACCCGGTAAACAGATTTCGCCAGCCCGACGTAGGACATTACGACGCCGGTCTCGTGGGCCAGGTCCGGGGGCTGAATCCGCCTCGCGATCCGCAGGGCCTTCCGGCAGGCCGCGATCTTCCGGTCAAAATCTTGAACGCCCTCGTAATACCGGAACATCCCCTCGCCCGGGCAGGGCCTCCTGCGCTCCCGGATCAGGGCGACGGCCTTCCCCCAGGAGTAACAGATCGGAAAGTCCGAGTCGTAGACATCGAACGCCACCGGCCCCATCAGCTCCGCCCATTCGCCCACGGCCTCGGGGTCCCGGTAGCCCTCCCGCGTGGCCCAGGCGACGGCGAACTCCCTCTCGCTCCGGCCGCGCAGGTTCCAGGACCACTCGGCCAGGGCGGAGATGTTAAACCCGCAGACCTCCCGCGCCTGCGTGGCCCAGGCCATCATCCCGTAAGCGCCTTTGTACCTGCGCGCGACCAGATTCCCCACATAATCCCTCACCCGGTGCGCCGAGCGCTCCGGGAGCTTGAACTCCGGCGTGTCCACACGGGCGTTGGCCGTGAGGGGGACGTCGTAACTGGCGATCCACCGCCCCTGCGCGGCGCAGCGGTCGAACAGGGGGAGGACGAACAGGTCCCTCGGATGGCAGGGGACGCGCTCCATCTCCGTGGCGCACGCCCGCTCGACCTTCACCTCTGCCGGCAGCTCCGCCAGGACCCGGTGATCTCTTTCCAGCGTCGTCGTGGACAGGAAGATACGGACCTGAAAATTCGGATAATGCCTCTGGACCCTGCGCCACGCCCGGACGAACGCCCGCGCCTCCAGAACGAACTGCCCCACCCTTGTGCACGCCTTGCAGCCGCACTGCGCGGGGCGCTCGCTCAGCCAGCAGCTCACCTCCGGGGCGCCCTGCGAGGCGATGTCCTCCATCCACTCCGCCAGAATCTCTGAGAGCAGCGGGTTGGACGCGCACGGCGCGCGGTGCCGGTTGCCCTGCTTGTGCGCAAAATACCGCCCGGCCAGGGCGCCCTCCCCCTTCCCGGCCAGCTCCGGGTAGGCCCTGAACAGCCCGGCGTCGTGCAGGAAATTCAGATGCAGGATGTAAGGCAGGTAGTTGAACCCCCGCAGCCGCCCCTCCCTCATCAGCCTCGTGTCGATCGTCGCGCGGTTGCGCCTCCCCCGCTCCACCCGGCGCAGCCTCGTGTCCGCCATCTTCCCGTAGTTCAGCTTCAGAGAGGCCATCCAGGGGACCCACGTCTCCGGGTCCGGGAAGTTCCACAGCCCGCGCTCCTCCAGGTCCGGCCAGTCCACCGCGCGCGCCAGGGGGATCGAGACCTCTGTGTTCGACAGGAACGGCTCCAGGAGCTGACAGAGCGTCCTGACCGCATAAGAGACGCCCCGCCCCTCCAGCCCCGTCAGCAGCAGCCTGCCCGTCCCCTCTGGCTGAATGAGATAGGCCTGCCCCCGGTTGGGGAGGTCCCGGAGACGCCCCGCGCCGTCCACGGGGATGCCGTTCAGCCGCCCCCGCCCGTCCACGACCCCGACCGCGATCTCAAACCCCTTGCCGGACGGCCTCACCCCGGTCTTCTTCAAGAACAACTGTTTCAGCTCAGAGGCCGCGTGGCGCTCGACCTCACCGGCGTCCCGCCTCAGCCGGATGGACACATCTCCGGGGCGACATGTGATCTTCTGTAGGATGGAAATCTCGTGAGGGAGCGGGATGAGATGCCGGAGCCAGGCCTTCTCCTGGCGCGGGGTCACTCTGGTCTGCATCCTGATCTCCGGCTATGTCGGACGCCTGAACCATTTCTCCACCGGCTCCAGCGGCTCGTAGCCCAGCATCCGCCTCGCTTTGTCGATGGAGTACTTCCTCTGGGGGAGAAAACTGTGCAGGTTGAACGCCTGGAAGTTTTCGGGGACGGATTCCACCTCCAGGGCCAGGCGGCAGGCGTTCACCAGATCCTCCCACACGATCCGGAAGGGCAGGAAGTCCTGTCCCACCACAGCCTCCGTAGGTTTTGGCCCAAGGGTGTTGAACTGGAAACAGACCGTCTGGATGCCGTAGGCGCGGGCGTAGACCCTGCAGATCTCCATGCTCAGATGCTTGGTGATGAAGTAGTATCCGGTGCCCGGCCTCTGAGGCACGTCCCCCACGTCGAAGTCGTGGCGATATTCCCCGATGATCATCTCCGGGCCGGTGTGCAGCACCCTCCTGATCCTTAGCTCTGCGGCGGACCGCATGACGTGATACGCGCCCAGGGTGTTGACCTTGAAGCTGAGGACCGGGTCCGGCCGGTTGACCGTGAAATTCATGATGGCGTCCACGCCCCGCGCCGCCTCCAGCACCTGATCGTAGACCGTCACGTCCACAGGACGGATCGGCTTGCCGTCCGGATGCGGCTTGATGTCCGTCAGCCGCAGGTCATAGTGGGCCTCCAGGCCGGGGATGATGTGGGGCGCGATCAGGCCGGAGGCGCCCAGGAGCAGCACCTTTTTCATGAGAAACGTCTCCTATGTCCAGTTGGCCCGGAAGTTGTGCGCCGGTGTATAGCCCATGTTCCTCAGGGCCTGAGAGGTCAGGTACTTAGGGTTGGGGATGTCCGCGCAGACGTGGTACACCGCCCACCGGCGGGTCCAGGAGACATCCCGGCCGTTGTCACGGCCCAGGGCGCGCCGGAAGGCCTGTGCCGCGTCCCTCAGGTCGAGCCAAATCAGGTCAGGAGGCTGCCCCGCCACCTCCTCCTCCAGCGTGAGCTTTCCCAGCCGGAGAGAGGTCCCCGTCACCAGATAGTCCCTGGCGAACTCCCGGCAGACCTGCTCTCCCAGGTACCGGCTCAGTTCACCCATCTCCGGCGTCGGGAGGGGCTTCCAGAGATCGCTGATATACACGTCGTCGGGATAGGAACTGAAGATAGCCAGGGTCCCGGCGTAGAGCAGCCGCCTGACCCCGGCCTCCACCGCGGCCTTGAACAGGTTGTGCGTGCCCCGCGTGGCCAGGTCGAGCAGCGCCTGGTCTCTCGGAAGCCCTCCCTCCGGCAGGTCCGGCGGAGGCTCCCCGGTGTGGATCACCGCCTCCATCCCCCGCACGGCCCTCCAGGCGTCGTCCGGGTTCAGGAGACTCCCCTGGACGGCCTCGACTTTCTCCGACGGCTCGACCGGGACACTGTCCAGGAGGCGCAGCTGATGTTCCTGGCCGAACTCCGCAACAACGGCCTGCGCCAGCCGGCTGGACGCGCCCGTGATCAGAATTTTCATGCCGTCCCCCTCAGCGCGCGCAAAATGACTTGACGATCTCCCACTCCACCGGCTGCATGTCGCTGTAGTGCCAGTGGATGTAGCTCCTCAACCCGCCCTGCTCCATCGCCACCATGATCGGACGCATCTCCGAGGCGTCCATCCGCACCCCGCCGTGGTGCAGGCCCACCCAGGGCCGGATGCGCCCCACGTCCCCCACGCGCAGGATGGCCATGGAGATCTCCCCGGCCACCGTCTCCGTGAAGAACGCCCCGGACAGCGGCCTGCCCAGGTCCTCCAGGCGCTCCACCCCCGGCAGCGTGAACCCGAAAATTTTATAGACCAGCTTCAACGCCAGCGTCTCCGACATCCAGGCGTTCCAGTCCATCAGCGTCTTGGCCCACCGGTAGACCGTCCCCTTCATCCCGTCGATGCCGTGCATCCAGAAGTAGAACTTGGGGCAGATAAAGTCCGTCACCTCGTTCAGCCTCCGGAAGTTGTAAGCCGTCAGCGGGGCGAACGCCGCCGTGCGGGGGCCGCAGGCCAGGCGCAGGCGCGGGTCGATCTCCCGGATGCCCGCCCGCATCCCGCCCAGCAGGTCCAGGATCGACTCCGTCTTGAACCGCAGCCAGTCGAACAGGTCCGGCTCCCACATGAGCAGGTCCACCGGGTCGAACAGCCCCGTCGGGACCTCCACGAGCCGCTCCACGACCTCCCGGTCGAGGTGGTTCAGTCGTCCCCGGAACCGGTCCGCGGCCAGCCGGATGGCCTCGAAGTCGTAGCCGCTGGCCCTCGCCTTTGCCTCGCAACATTCACAGAAACAGCGGAAGATGTCGCTCCGGTGGCCCGGCTCGATCTCATAGCCGTACTCCGGCCCGTCCGCGATGAACCCGTCCAGCCCAGGATAGTGCCCGAAGGCGTCCCGCGACCGGGCTACCGCGTATTTCACGTACTCAGGATCGTTCAGGCACCTCCCCCGGAACTGACCCCAGTCGTGCAGGTAGACCCCGAACCCCCGATCCTTGGCCGCCTGCACCGCGTCCGCCACGATCCTGGCGCGGGGGGCCAGCTCCGCCGGCATGGCCGGGGGCTGGGTCTTCGTGTCCCGGTAGCACTCCGGGTCCGGCGCAAACGCCGGATGGCCGTCCAGGATCAGGTCCCCCAGCACGATCTGCCGGATGCCCCCCTCCCAGAGCTTCTTCAGGACGTGGTCCGCGCCCTCCCTCTCAAAGGCGTCGATCTTGCCCACGAACATCCAGGGGTCGAGCGGCATGATGCCTCCTTATAAGAAAACAGAAAACACCTATATCTTCACCCCGGCCTGCCTGGCGACCGTCAGGTTCGCCAGCAGGAGCGCCTCCGGGTTCTCCCCGGCGTCCATCCACCAGCCGTCCAGGATTTCGTACTCCATCTCCCCCCGCGCGATGTAGGCGTTGGTCACGTCCGTGATCTCCAGCTCCCCCCGGCCGGAGGGTTTGAGCGTCGGGATGATGTCGAACACGTCGGGCGGATACATGTAGACCCCGATCACAGCCAGGTTGCCGGGCGGGTCCTTCGGCTTCTCGATGACCCGCTTGATGCGCCCCCCCTCCACCTCCGCGATCCCGTACTCCCAGGGGTGATCCACCTCCTTCAGGTAGATCCGCCCCCCCCGCTTCTGCCGCGCAAACGCCTCGATGCCCGCGCGGATGCCCTTCTCCAGGATGTTGTCGCCGAGCGCCACCACCACCTTGTCACGACCCACAAAGTCCTTAGTCAGCCCGAGGGCCTCTGCGATGCCTCCGTTGCCCTTCTGATAGGCATAGTTGATGCGGGACAGGCCGAAGTCCTCCCCGTTGCCGATGAGCCTGAGAAAATCCCCCGCGTAGGCGCCGCCCGTCACGATCATGATGTCCCGGATGCCCGCATCCACCAGCATCCGGAGGGGATAGAAGATCATGGGCCTGTCGTAGACGGGCAGCAGGTGCTTGTTCGTGATCCTCGTCAGAGGCTCCAGGCGGGCGCCGAGACCGCCGGCCAGCACGACTCCTTTCATGTAATGCTCCTTGTTATCCGGTGGGCAACACGCCGATGTCCTTCCCCTGCCGGAAGGCCAGCGCGTCGTCGATCATGCGGAGGATGTCATACCGGGGCTGGAACCCCAGCCGGTTTCGGGCCTTCGAGAGGTCGAATTCGTAGAACGTGGGCGTCCCCTCGACCACCGCCTCCACGTAGGGAATTCCGAGCCGCCTGGAGAGGTGAGGCACGGCCTCACGCCAGGTGAAGGGGGCGGGGCCGGCCAGCTGAAACGTCTCCCCCAGGGCCTCCGGCTTCCCCAGCGCGCAGACGCACCCGCTCACGATGTCCCGTACGTCCGCGATATGCTTCTTGTAGGGCCTCCCGTCCAGGTCCTTGAGCAGCAGCAGGCGCTCCTCCCCCTTCCAGAACGGCGCCAGTTCGGGATGGGCGGCCCTGAGCTTACTCAGATAGAACTGGGGGAAGTCCAGGACCTCCCCGGCCCCCACCACCAGGCAGAACCGCAGCGCCGTGACCGGCGTGCGGTACGCGCGCCAGTATCCGTTGCAGAGTTCCTCCCCGACGGACTTGGACAGGGCGTACCACCCCCTCGGCCGCCGCGGCATGAAATTCTCCCGGATCGGCTCCTGCATACCGCCAGGGACATACTTCTCATACACCGCGTCCGTGCTGGCGAACAGAAAATGGAGAAGGCCCTTCTCAGCCCTGGCGGCCTCCAGCATCAGGAAGGTCCCCCGCACGTTGATCTCGAAGTAGTCCGCCTCCGAAAAGGGCCCGCCCCCCTGGAACGCCGCGCCGAGGTGGTAGACGGCCTCCATCCCCTCCACGGCCCGGCGCACGTCCGCCGCCTCCGTCAGACTCCCCCGGAGCAGCTCCACGCCCAGCCCCCGGAGCTTCTCCGTCCGGTCGTCCTTCGGCCAGACCAGGCCCCGCACCTGATGGCCCTCTTTGACCAGGGCCGCCGTTAGGTTGGCCCCGATCCGGCCCGTGATGCCGGTGATCAAAATGCGCATCCTAAAATATCCTCGCCGCCATGAGCCGGTGGCCGTAGGCGAAGGTGATCTCCCGCCCCACGATCGGCCCGGCCACGGACCTGCCCTTCCCCTCCAGGGGCGTCACGACCTCCCCCTTCAGCGAGCCGGGGTCGAGCCGGTAAATGCAGGCGGAGGTGAACCCGTAGATCATCCCGTCCGGGCCGTTCTGCAGGCCCAGGTCCAGGGGGTTCCCCTCCGGAAGCGCCATCCGACCCGTGAATTTCCGGGCCGCCGGATCGAACGCGAACACCTCAGGCTGGGCGCCTTTTCCGTGGACCGTCCCGTAGAGCCGTCCGTCCGGGCCGACGACCAGGGCGTTGAACGCCGTCACCGGGCGGTCCAGCGTCCCCTCCCAGGCCTTCTTCTCCGCCGCGTAGTCCCACAGGAACAGCACGGCCTGATCCACCTTCGGCTGCGTCCCGCTCCCCCCCGCGATGCTCGTGCCCACTGCGATCAGCTTCTCGGCCTCTAAATGCGCCAGCGTGTAGCAGCTCCCGTCTCCGAAGGTCCGGTAGTAGGTCTTTTTCTCCCCGGTCTGGGGGTCATAGTATGCGAGGGGACCGCCCCACATCCCATAGTCCGGGATCGAGGCCAGCCAGACCCGCCCCATCGGGCCGGCCAGCGTGGACCGGGGGCGGTAGGAGATGTCGTCGACCCGGCCCAGATCGCGCGGGTTGTCGCCCGGCCCTTCGCCGAAACGGTAGGACTGCGAAGGGTCATAGACGGAGACCCTGGCGCCGGGATACGATGAGATGTACATCTTTCCGTTCAGGTTGGCCATCGAGTAGGCCTCGCCCGTGGACCTGGAGCAGACCCCCAGGTCGATCAACTCGCCGTCTTTGGGATTGTAGCGGAACAGCCGCTCCGGCAGGATGCTGGACCCGTAAAGACACTCGTCCGGCCCGATGTGGAGGTAAAAGATGTCCGTCCCCGCCGCGTGGTAGTTCAGCTCAAAGGTCTTCACCGCCCCGTCGGGTCTGCGGACTTCGAGGACCCGATGGACGTGCTGTGCCGCGTCGGCGAACCGGAACGCGCTCCCGTCGGCGAGCCTTGGCTCCTCGGGCGCCGGAGGCGCGGCCTTCTCCACCGGAACCGCCGTCATCCCCTCGATCCTGAAGTCCCCCGCGCTCGACGCAATGTAAAGGCGTCCGTCGCCCCCCCGGTGCAGGCTCAGCGACCCCTCGCCCCGGATGACCACCGGCCCCACGGCACTCTTCTCCCCGGTCTTCGGGTCGAGCACGGCCACGTGCGGCTTCGTCTGCATGATAAAGCAGGCCACCGTGCCGTCCGTGTTGACCCAGGGATAGCAGTACATGTCCACCTCATCCATCCGCCCGTACCGGGTGAACTTTCCGGTCAGGGATGTGGGTCGCGACCTCATGGGAGCGACAGGTAGGGCGGGGTCGTAGCAGGTGAGGTCCGCTGTCCCGAAGCTCCCAATCCAGAGCCTCCCCTGCGCGTCCTCGTCGATCCGGCAGGGGAAGATCGCCGCCCCGGGGTTGATCGTCCCCAGGTCCACCAGGTCGTCCTTCTCCGGGTCGAAGCAGAACAGCTGCCCCGAGTGGGCCGCGCCGATGTAGAGCCGGCCCGTGCGGCTCATGAAGACCGCCGTCGTGTAGTTGGACTCCGGGACCTGGACCGTGAGCTGCCGGAAGGCCCCGGTCTCCGGGTCGATCTGCAGGACGAAGAAATTCTCCGCCTGCTGCGACATCGTCGCGTAGAGACAGGGTTTTCCCGAACGGTTGCGCCCCGCGTAGAGATGCGCCCGGTTGACCGACCGGACCGGGATGCCGACCTCGCGAATCTGGACTGTCGATGACATGGGATTCTCCTAAAAATCGTTGCCACGCTCACTTCCCCGCATAGCGGAAGACGGTCTCCCGCTCCACCGTCTCCTGGCTCACCAGGTCGGTCACGGCCACCTTCAGCCGGTTGAACCCCGGCTTCACGCGCTTCAGGTCCAGGGTAAAATAGCCCGCGTCGTTCGCCTCCGTCCCGGTCCGCTCATAAGCGACGGACACCTGGGGCTTGTTCCCCCCGAACAGCTTCTGGAAGCCCGACGCCGTCTTGCCCAGCAGGCCATAGCCCGGCTCCGGGTCCGTCCGGATGCTGTACTCCACCTTGTAGCGCGTATGCCCCCGCGCATCCTTTTTCAGGTTGTAGACCTCGTAGTAAGCCGCGGCGCTCTGTCCCTCCCCGTACGTTCGGCTCGGCATCGGCAGCACCCAGACGCCCCCCTTCCGGAACTGCGGGGCCCCCGCGCTGTCCAGGATCGCAAAGGCCATGGCGATGTCGCTGATCAGGAGGCGGTCCTCCGTGTAGGGCTTCACCTTGAGGTCCTGCTTGTAGAGGCCCGTCTTCCCGGACGTCTTGTCCTTGATCTGAATGGCCAGCCGATACTCGCCGGGCGGCACCTCCATCCTGACCAGGTCCGGGATGAACTCCCCTTTCACCTTCTTGAGCCCCCCCCGGCCCTGAAGCACGGCCTCGCTCTGGGAGCGGTAGACCCGCGAATGGTCCTTGGAGGCCAGGGCCACGGCCCGCTCCACGACCACCGCCATGGTGTCCCCCCCGGCGAACGACATCAGCTCCTTCGTCGGCAGGCCGTAGTCCACCTCCACGCGGGTGTCCCCCCCCTGCCCCTTGAAATCCGCCGTCCCGTAGTAGAACCCCAGGTTGATCCCCTCTCGCGCGACCTGATACTCGTCCGGCGCGGCCGCCACCGCCCGGTCGACCAGCGTCTTGGGGGCGAACTCCAGCAGGCGCGCCATTCGCCCGATCGTCTTCTGGTCCTGCAGGTCCTTGAGGTCTGTAGTGGGCATGGGGGCATAGTCATAGTTACCGTTCCCCATCTCGTCCGTGAAGGTGATCTCGATCCCCCCGGCGATGCCGGTGTAGACCCACGACTCCCACGGCACCAGGCTAAAGTCGTTTCGCAGGGTCACCGGGGAGTAGCCCGTGCTGGCAATCAACTGCAAGGCATCAGCCGTCGGCTCCGCGTTCACTTCAGGATTGGTCTGAGGATCGACGGCCTGGCCGGGCGTATCCCCGGGGCGATCGGCGGTCTCAGGGATCGGGGGGGAGGAGTTGTCGAGCGATGCGTCGGACCTGGCGCTCCGGACCGGAAAGACCGGCCCCGTGTAGATCTCCTCCGCAGAGTCCGCCCCGTAGAGGACGTGCGCCAGCCGCTCCTTCACCCGCTGCACGGCGGGGCTCTGGTAGGCCTCCCGGCGGTTGGACCGGGCGCGGTAGTCCGGCTCCCCGTAGCGGATGTAGACCTCCCCACGCCGGTCCCACGGCTTTATCAGGCGTCCGAAGTAGGTCCTGGCGTACCAGACCCGGCGATAGTGCTCGATCAGGCCCTCGTTGATCTCCGTCAGGATGTCCGCGTCCCGCTTCGCCCAGAAACGCCTCAAATGGGCCTGCCGCTCCGCCTCCGGAACCCCCTGATACTCCGCCAGCTCCTCCCGCGAGGCCACCCACCGGATGTCCTCGTAGAGCGCCCGCTCCCCGGCCTCCAGCCCCTCCACATACCTCGCAAACGCCTCCAGCGCCTCCTTCGACCTGCCGTGCGCCAGAAGGTACTGCCCCACGATCGGCAGCAGGCGACGCTCCTCCGGGCGCTGCTCCGCGTAGGGCAGGATCAGGTCCAGGACACGCTTGTATTTTTTGACCTCGATGCACGCCCTGCCCAGCCCCAGAAGCCCTTCCGGGTCGTCGGGCCGCATCTTCAGATACTTGTCGTAATAGGTGATGGACCGCTCATAGTCCCCCCGCAGCCACTCGTAGCAGAGGGCGTACAGGAGATAGGCCGGGGCAAACTGGGGCGCTGTCTCTACGAGCTGGCGGGCGGCCCCGAGCGCCCGCCGCTGCTGTAAGATCGCCCTCAGGCCCCGCCTCGTCGCCTCCCCAAAGTAGACCCGTGCCAGGCCGTACTGCGCCTCCACGGCCCCCTTATTCAGGTCCAGCGCCTTCTTGTAGGCGCTCTCCGCCTCCTTGAAGTTCTCCGCCCTGAGGAGGCTGTCTCCCAGGGCCACGTAGCCCGAGACATCCCCCTTCTCCGGCGCAGTCAGACTATCTGTCATGGCCGACAGGGCCTCCCGCGCGCCCGCGTCCACCCAGCCCAGGCAGCAGACCAGCAGAATAAATTGAGCACAGTATCTCATACCAACCTCCTGAACAGAAAAAAGAGAGGAGTGATAAAGGGCTGTTGCACCCTCCCATGTTCAAAGATACGCCAAGCTCCCTTCGGAGGCAATACTAAATCAGTACCCGTGTATCGAATGCCCTGCGCCGGAGAACCAGATCGCGTCGATCAGCGTGGAGAGGACGACGCCGGACGTGTAGCCCACGAGGACGCCCAGGAAAAAGGGGCGGCACCTCCGGTACAGGGTCACGCCGCCCAGCCGGAGGATGAGGGCCTTGATCGCCCAGGCCAGGAACACGGAGAAGACCGTGTAACGGACATAGGTCCCGGAGCTGGCCACGGCGAACCCGATGGGATGGAGGGGCCACCAGGAGACGCGGTAGCGGAGGAGGGTCAGCACGGACATGACCGCGGCCCCGACCCCGAGCAGGGTCAGCCGCTCCGCGTCCGGAGGCTCCGGGTTGCGCATCTGCCCTATGGCCGCCTCAAATCCCGCCTGGCTGTACCGGGAGAACGGGAAGTCATTGAAATTGTAAGCCCCGCCCGCGTAGCCCAGATAGAGCGTGGAGGCCACGGAGACCAGGACGCCGACCAGGAACGCCGCCAGGACGCCCGTCAGGAGACGCCGGCGGTCCTGAGGGAGACAGGCGTCCCCGATCCGGGCCGCGTGCGTCACGGCGGGCATGAACAGCCCCTTCCCGTAGGAGGCCAGGGCATTGGAGAACGCGAAGGCCGTGAGGCAGGACCGGCTGAGATTGCGGGAGCCGAGGCTGTAGACCAGGAGGTCCGGGACCGCCACGGGGATGCTGACGAAGACGAGGCCGATGTCGGCCACCAGACGGGCCACGCCGAGGTGGGCCAGGAGGGTGAGGAGGGTGAATATCCCGGCCAGGCCCACCTCCATGCCCGCCCGATGGAACCAGAAGACGATGAAGGCCAGGCCGAGCAGCAGACCCGCCACCGCCGTCCGGCAGGGCATCATCTCCGCGGCGTCTCCCTCCCCTCTTCCGAGGGCCTGGCCGAAGACGTCCCTCAGGTGACGCCGGGCCGTCCAGAGGCTCCACAGGATGAACGCAAAGAACGCCCCCACGTCGACCCAGATGTAGGTCGCGGAGGCGTGGTAGGGGGAGCTGGCGTTCAGGCCGATCCGGTTCAGGATCCCGCTGCGGAGGATGAACAGGGCGTCGAAGAACCAGAGGCTGAACAGGACGTCCACGTTCGCGAAATAGGCGAACGAGATCGTGAACATGTTGACGCGCGTCCAGACGCCGGGGAAGGGGCGCTGGAAGAAGACCCACGGCCCCCACCGGATGTTCGGGATCTCCGGGAAGCCTGGGGCAAAATACGAGATCATGTTCCAGGCGAGGATGCCGAAGGAGATGGCAAACCCGTACCAGAAGAGACGGCCCCGCATGAACCCGGGGAGGAGGCGACGGTCCTGCGGCCCCTCCGCCATCTCCAGGGCGGGGCGCAGGACGGGGTAGACGAGACGCTCGTACTCCGCCCACTGCCTCCGGAAGATCACGGCGAGGCAGACGGAGACCCCCACAAAGGCCGCGATCAGCCCCCCCCACCAGGCGAGAGGGACAACCCACACGCCCCAGGGGATGGACGCCCCTTCCGGGAGCCCCTCGAACAGCCGCTCGATCGTCCCGTCCTGGTTGCTGGGGGCCATCCAGGGGGGGATGTGGGGGTGAAAGTAGTCGGCCCACTGGTTTTCGGGCGAGGCGAAGTAGTAGGGCGAGGCCAGGACGCCCAGGAAGTAGCCGGTGAGCCCCACGGAGGGGACCGCGCCGGCGGCCAGGCACATGGCCAGGATAACGAGGAGTTCGGGGGGAGACAGGCGGGGGCGCAGGAGGGGGTTGAGGACGATCACCACGCCGAGGAAGACAATCAACGCCCCCATGGGGAAGTGACTGAGCGTCAGCCGGGAGGCGTGGACCACGTACTCCACATAGCAGACCTCCGCATTGACGGCGGCAGCGGTGAGAAGGCCGATGAGCAGGGCGCGGAAGGTGACTCCTCGCGGCTCGTGCAGGCGAATCCCTCCCCCCACCCTCTTATCCCTCCGGCCTGTCCACTTCCCGCAGGAGGCGGGCAGGATTGCCCACCACGACGGAGAAGGGGGGCACGTCGTGGCGCACGACGCTCCCCATGCCGATCAGGCTCCCCTCGCCGATGGTGAGGCTCTGATGAATGGAGCAGTTGGTCCCCAGGTAGCAGCTCCGGCCCACCTTCACGCCCCCTGAGATCGCGACCCCCCCCGTGATGACGGCGTAGTCCCCGATCTCGTCGTCGTGCGACAGGACGGCGTTGGGGAGCGCCAGGGCGTGGTCTCCGAGGACGACGTTGTTGGAGAGGGTGCAGTTCTGGTAGACCACCACCCCCCGCCCGAGCCGCGCCCGGCGCGAGACGCAGGAGGTGGGGTGGACGAGCGTCACAAAGCGATCCCCCGCGACCCCCAACTCCCCGATCACGCGGGGGCGGTCCAGGTAGGTCTTCGTGCCTCCGATCCAGGTGGAGAACAGGGCCTCCGGAAACCGGCCCGCGTCCGCGTAGCGCCCCAGCACGGGGTAGCCGTGGAACGACCTGCCCTGCATCTCCTCCCGATTGTCCAGAAAGCCCAGGACCTCGTAGCGCAGGTCCCCTGCATCGCGCAGGTCCTCGATGAGGTCCACGATATCGGCGTAGTTGCCCGCGTGGCCAAGCAGGATGACCGGCTGACTCATAGCGCCTCAACAAAATAAGAAGGGGAAAGAGTAGGGTTACCCTTTCCCCTTCTTCCTTGCTCCTTTCGCCTTCTTTACAGCGATCCTCCGAAGGTCAACCGAATCGGCGGGTCGAAGAGCCCCTCCCGGTCGTTGTGGTAGGAGGCGTCCACCGTGAACGTCTTGCCCTTGATCTTGTGCTTCAGGCCCACGCCCCCGCTCCAGTTCTCCAACTCGATATTGGACCGGTAGCCCCCCCGCAGGGCGAGCAGGTTGTTCAGCCACATCTCCACGCCCACCCGCGTGCTCTGGGAGTAGTCCGTGATGAACGAATGCTCCACAGACAGGGTGACGTAAACAGGGTCCTGTTTCTTTCCTACGATCTCCATCGCCCCGCCCACGTTGAACACCGCAGGCAGGATCACCTCCTCGCCCCCCTGCGTGATCTGCGCGTTCCCCCCCAGGTTCCGGAACCCCATCGCGAGCCGGGTGCTCTTGAAACCGGTGTAGAAGTGCGTCCCGATGCTGTAGTCGATCTTGGACATCTTGTCCAGGATGAGGTCCTCCTGCACCCACCGGACCTGGCCGCCCAGCATCAGCTTCTCCGTGATCCGCTTGGCGAACATCCCGGCGACGGCGATGTCCCCCGCCCGGCCCATCTCCCCGGTCCCCCAGGGCGCCGTGGGGGTGGTGATCGGGAACTCCTGCGTCCCGAAGCTGATCGCGCTGAACCCGATCACCCCGAATCCCACGTCGAACGCCAGGGCCCCGGAGAAGACCTTGGAGCCGACCAGCCAGCGCGTGTAGTTGAAGGTGTAGGCCACCTTCTCGATGTGCCCCAGGCCCGCCGGGTTCCAGAAGGCCGCGTTGATGTCGTCGGCCAGGGCCGTGAACGCCCCCCCCAGCGCCTCCGCCCGCGCCCCCTGCCCGATCTTGAGGAAGGGGAAGGCGGACACCCCGACCCGCTTCTTCCACAGGCCCCACCCCTCGCCGGTCTCCATCTTCGTGTACTTTCGCAGGTCCGCCCAGGCCGAGGGGGCCATCAACCCTACCAGGACCGTCAGGAGCAGGCACCCGATCAGAAATCGCTTTTTCATGATATTCTCCTTATCGAATCACCACAAAGGTGCCTGTCTTGACCTTCCCCTCGCTCCCCGGCGTCTCGGACTTGACCGCGTAGAAGTAGATGCCGGGGCCGATCTGGGCCAGGGTGGTCGTGTAGGGACGCCCGTCCCAGGAGATCTCGCTGCGCGAGGGGTCCGTCTTGCGGAGCGCCTGGACGAGCTGCCCGGCCGAGTTGAAGATGTAGACCCAGGCCCGCTCCGGCACGTTGAGGAACCGGATCTTCACGCCTCCCACATAGTTGTGCGTCCCGTCCAGCTTGTAGGGGTTGGGCGTCACCACGATGGGGCGTTCCATCCGGTCCGCCGCGGCCACCTTGGGGAGCACCGGCGAGCCGAGGAACTTCTGGAGCATGGAGGAGTGGCCCCCCTCCAGCCCCCGCCGGAGGTGGCTCTGCACGCGGGGCGGCAGGTCCGCGATGGCCTTCGTCTTGTCGTTGTTGGTCCAGGCGGTGTGCCCTTTGGCGTAGGCGCGAACGGAGTACCAGTAAGTGAACCCCGCGTTGGAGTTCGGGTCAGACCACCTGTAGACGCCCGGCGTGGCGGCCCGGCGGCCCTGGTCCCCCTGCAGCTTGAGGGTGGTCCTGAGGAGCTGGTTGGTCCCGGCCGCATCGTCGGGCCAGGTCTCGCTGGGGGTGAACGTAGCCCCTGACGGATAGGGGCCGCCCACCGGGATGGTGGCCGCCAGGTTGAACGGCCCGATGGACGTGAGGTTCCCCCGCAGGCCCCGGTAGATCCGGTAGCCCGCGACGTCGCCAGCCTCTGCCCCCGCGTAGTCGGGGTGGGTCGCCTTGTCCCCGGCGGCGGACCAGGTGAGCAGGGCGCGGGCGTTCTCGTCGCTCTGCACGATGACGTCCACGTCCGGCGGGGCGTCGGGGAGGTCGTAGCCGCTCTGGTAGGCGAACAGGGCGTGTTTCACGTGCTCCACGAGCGCCCGCTCTCCCTTGATCAGGTCGTTCTTCGTGGCCGTCAGCGCCCACTGCCAGATGTCGATCGGCTCCTGCCCCGGCCCGGCGTACTCCGCGCCCGTCCCGGCGGCGAAGACCATCACGAGCTTGGCCTTCTGGCCCCGCGCCAGCGTGTAGGGGCCGTAGACCTGGGCGTTGGTGAACCCGCCCACGTCCGTGGGGTTGTCCACCACCGCCGCGCCCGTCAACGTGTTGAGGATCGCGGCCGGGGTGTGGGACGCCGGGGTCGGCTCGTCATAGTCGTTATTCCCCCGGATGGCCCACCGGTTGAAGTAGGCCGGCTGCGCCCCCTTTGGCTGGACGTACTTCCCCTTGTCCTGCGCGTTGAAGGAGTGGATGCCCGCGTCGTCGGCGTAGGCCACCGGGGCCATGCCCACGTACTGGTAGGAGGTCATCTGCCCATCCACCATGCCCATCTCCACGCTGTTGAAGGACTGCAACGAGGTGCTCCAGGGCTCCCCCGTGTCGTCGTAGCCGCTGAACGGGCTGATGCCGTCGAACTGGTAGGCGAGTTTCAGGCCTTTGGCCTCCGCCGGGTCGATGAAGACCGGGCCGCCCGGCGACCCCTTCACGTAGTTGCCCGCCTCCGAGTACTTGAACCAGTCGTCCCGCGACAGGTCCTGCCAGGAGAACCATTGAAAAACGCCGCTTCGCATCCCGTGACCCATCTCGCTGACGCTCCAGGTGTTCAGGAACGCGACGTACATGTCCTCCACCGCTTTGTCCGGCAGGTCGGGGACCCCGTCCCCGCCCGTGTCCCCGGTGTTCTCCAGGACGTATTCCACAATAATGAAGTCGTCGAAGTCCTGGTAGCTCCAGGCGTAGGCCTTCCGCGTGACCGTGACCCCCTGGGCGTTGGTCCACTGGGTGGGGATGATCTCCTCCGCAAAGGCGTCGTCGGGGATGTACTTGCCGGGGGAGAAGTTCCAGATCTTGGGGGGGGGGCCGGTCTTGGGCACCGTGGCCCCCGGCCAGTAGGTGCTCGCCTCGGTCCAGGCCGCGGACCGGGACTGCTCCCACGCGGTCTTCACCCCCAGCTTGGCCTCCGGCCCCTTGGACGAGTCGTAAATGATCTGCCGGATGTCGTCGGCCTTGTAGCGGGGGCCGCTCCAGGTCATCTTGACCTGGCCCCCGTCCCGCGACAGGACCCAGAACCCGAAGCCGAGGGAGTTCCCGTTCTTCCGGGTGTAGTTGGAGGTGGCGTTGGTGCTGGGGAGGGAGTTCCAGCTCGGGTACATGAACATCTGCGGCTCGCCGGTGGCCGACGACCCGACGTTCCACCCCCCCATGCTCCCCGTGTTGTAGAAGGAGAGGTAGACGTTCGACCGGGCGGACGTGACCGTCTCCGCAGGCTCCTGGCTGACCTGGGCCTGCGCCGTAGCGACCATCAGGAACGCCAGGGCCAGGGCCGGCCAGAGAATCTTTCGCTGTCTCATAAACCGTTTCTCCGTTAATGAGACCTCATCCACCCCCGTCGCTGTAGGGGCGACCGGCCGGTCGCCCCTACCTGATTCCCCCTCCCTCTCCGCATACGGAGAGGAGGGGGTGACAAGGGCTTTTCCCCTTTGTACGGGGGAGGGTGAGGTCTAGAAGTTGATCCTCACCCCCGTGTTGACCTGCCTGGGGACGCCCGAGTACCGGGTCAGCTCGTTGTAGTCCCCGTAGGTCTGGAAGTTCACGTCGTCGGGCCGGGGCGTGTTCAGGCCCCACTGCGCGTAGTCCCCGTAGTTGAACGGGACCTCGCTGTCCCGCTGGTTGAACAGGTTGAAGACCTCCAGATAGAAGATCATGTTCCGGCTCCCCTTGCCGACCAGGGTCTTCTCCACCTGCAGGTCCACGCTGGCCACGATCGGCCTGTGCCGGAGCTCCTGCTGCAGGCCGGGCGGCGTGTAGGCGATCGGCCCCCCGCTCTGCACCCGGTAGATCAGGTTGGCCCGCGTGTCACCGATGGGGTTGAAGCCCCGCACGCCCGGCCCGAAGTCGGGCGGGCTCTGGAAGTAGAGGGACACGTTGGCCATCGTGCGGCGGTCCACCCCCTTGGCGTTCACCAGCTTCGTGCTCCCGCCGTAGGCGTGCTGCCACATCCCCACGATGCCCTGGGGCGCATCGTAGACCTTCTGCACGTCGATCACGTCGAAGGCGATGAACTCCGCGATGTCGTACTGCCCGCGCTTATAGCTCAGGTAGTGCTGGTCGATGATATCGCCGAGCCGCTTCTTGTCCGCGTCTGAGAAGAACTTCTTCTCGTACTGCTTCGTGGTCGCGTTCCACTGCCAGTCGTACCACGTCTCGTTGTTGGCGATCCACTGGGAGGTGGGCCAGAACATCGTGGCGTTCGACCCCACGTTGGCGGAGGTCGCCCACCCGAAGTTGAGGGCCGAGTTGAACGAGAAGTAGTGGCTCAGCTTCTTCCGGAAGCTGATCTCCACGCCCTTCAGGTCCTGCTGCTGGTTGGGCTTGCGGCCCCAGACATAGATCGCGCCCAGCGGCCCCTGCGGGTCCCACCAGTAGCGGCTGCCGTTGCTGGTCTTGCCGATGGCGCTCTTGTAGTAGGCCGTCACCCCGGCGGTGTAGTCGGCCACGAAGTTCCAGTCCGCCCCCGCCTCGAACGCCCGCGTCCGCATGTACTGGATGAAGGCGTTCATCATGGACTGCTGGCTGCGCGTGCCCCGGAATCCGTCGTAGGGCACGTAGTCGTCCGGCGCGTTGGCGCGCCAGGTCTCGGAGAACATGTCGATCAGGTCGGGCAGCCGGGTGTAGAGGCCGGCCGTGAAGTGGAACTGCGACCGGGACGTGATCGGGTGGGAGACGCCCAGGCGCGGGCTGATCACCGACGTGCTCCGCGCCTTGTAGGTAGGCATGTCTTTATGGAAGATCAGCCAGCGGAACTGAGGCGTCTGGAGGATGGAGGAGTTGTAGACGCGGGTGTTCGTGTAGAAGGCGTCGTAGCGCACGCCCGCGTTCAGGACCAGTCCCTCGAACTCCATCTTGTCCTGGAGGTAGAAGGCCATCTGGAACGGCTTGACCGGCTTCTGCACGTTGGGCAGGTTCCCCGTCTGCGTGACGTAGATGACGTCCCGCTGGCCGGGGTTGGGGCTGTAGTACCGGTAATACGTCATGTCATAGTAGATCAACTCCGCCCCGGCCTTGAGGAAGTGCCCCCGCGTGACCTGGTTGGACAGGTCCGCCTTCACCTCCCACCGGTTGCGCCTGGAGAGGATGAAATCGACCGCCGTGGCGGGCTTCACGTTGAACCACCCGTCCAGGTCCTTCGTCGGGAACCCGGACAGCGGGAAGCCGAGCTTGTAGCCCGCCGCCGGGACGTTGATCGTGTCGTCGGTCGTCCGGTAGCGGGACACCTTGATCTCGTAGAACGCCTTCGGGCTGAGCGTGTGAGTCAGGGTCAGGTAGGTGATGTTGTCTATGGTCTTGTTCTTCCCGCCCCCCGACCCGTCCGGCAGGAAGACGTTTGTGCCGTTGGCCGCCAGGTCCCGGTAGGCGTTGGGCACGCTCGTCCCGGTGATGGGGTTGTTCGGGTCCGTGCCCCACCGCTCCTGGTAGCCGTAGATCTGGCCCACCTTCAGCCGGAAATTCTGCGTCACCTCAAAGCTTAGCTTCAGGTTCCCGTAGAAGTTGAGCGGCGTGGACAGGGAGGGGCCGGGGTAGCGATTCGCCTGCTGCGTCCACCGGCCCGTGAACAGGAACGTGCTCCGCCTGCTGAGCGGCCCGGCCAGCCCCCCCTCCACGAGGTAGCCCTTCACGTCCGTGTAGGGGAACCTCAGGTGCGCCAGGGCGATCTGGTCGTCCGCCGTGCCCGTCCTGCCGTCAGGGCCGGGACCCAGGGTCACGGTCTCCGAGGACCAGGACCGGTCGCTCCACTTCACCCTCCCCCTGTGGAAGGCGCTGTCGTAGACGTTGGCCCCCCAGTGTTTCTTACCCGGCGGGGTGTAGCGGAAGTCCCCCCACCCGTGGAACTCCTGCGAGCCGTCCCGCGTGACCACGCTGACCACCCCGGACTCCAGGTTGCCGTACTCCGCGTTGGCCCCGCCGGAGACCACGACCAGCTCCTGGATGGCGGTCTTGTTGATGCCCGTGAACGTCCGGGTGGCGGTGGAGGGGCTGACAGAGGTCGGACCGTTGAAGTCCGTGTTCACGATGCGCACCCCGTCCACGTAGAACGCCGCGTCCTGCGTGTCCCCACCCCGGATGATCGTGGCGTTGTCCTGGTAGACGCCCGGCTGAAGGGTCAGCAGGTCGTTCAGCGACCGGGCCATCGGCAGCGCCTCGATGTTCTCCTTGGTCACCACGTATTTGCTGTCCGTCTTGTCCGGCTCCACAGGCGGCCGCTCCGCGGTCACCACCACCTCCGACATCTGAACGGCGGTCTCCTTCAGCTCGAAGTTGATCGTGCTGGTGTAGTCGGCCACCACCCGCACGTCCTGCTTGGTCACCCTGTCGTAGCCGACCAGCGAGGCCGTCAGCTTGTAGGCCCCGGGGTCCACCGACAGGATGAAGAAGTAGCCGTCCGCCTGGGTGATGGCCCCCCGGCGCATCCCCTCCAGGAGCACCGTGACCCCTGGCAACGGCTCCTTCTTGACCGCATCTATGACCCGCCCGTTGATCTTCCCGGTGGTGCCTGCAAGGGCAGGCGCCGAAAGGACCAGGACCGCGATGAGCGCAAAGACGAACGCCGCAAAACCGTTCCGGATTTTCATGATGCTCCTCCTTAAATTACCCGGCTCCTGGGATCAGCGTTCCGTTGCTATTTCTTCCCGAAGTAGAACTTCAACCCGGCGCCGACGTCAAACAACATGAGCGGGAACGTCTCCTTCAGCCCCCAGTCCTCCATGGACCTCAACTGGCCGACCACGAAGTTGTAGCGAGACCGCAGGTCCACGGCCACGTTGTCCACGATGAAGGCCTCCACCCCGAACCCGGTGTTGATCCCCAGCGCGTACTGCTGATCCGTATACGGTGGGAGCGTCAGGACCAGCTTATCCTTCTGGGCCGGCCAGAGCATGCCGCTCACGTTGTGTTTGTAGCGGTAGAACCCCCCGCCCACGATGATATACGGGGAAAACGAGCTGGCCTGGAAGGTAGGGAGCTTCTTGCCCAGGTGGATGACGCCGTTCACCAGCAGGCTGTTGAACTTCATGTCGGATTGGGCGTCAGGACTGGTGTGCGGCTTCTTGTCCCCCGCCGTCCAGATGAACGTCCGGGACTCCAGGCTCCCGTTCTTGAAGTGGGAGCGATGGTACTCCACCTCCACGGACACCCTCTGCGACGGCACGTAGGCGAAGGCCATGCCGAACTTGTTCGCGTTCGAGTACCAGTTACGGAACCCGAGCGTCGGAACGTTGTAATTCATGAACGCCCCGACCCCCCACCGGCCTGAGACATCGTCGGCAGAGACCGCCCCCGCCGTTGCCGCGTAAAGGACCCACAACAGACCTAAACTTTTCGATAGCTTCATACGACCCTCCTTTTCAGTAGCCCTCCAAATCGTTCGCCTCTTCAGCAACAATAATATTCTCACCTCCTTTGTATAAGCGTTTTAGACCTCCTTATCCTCTTCTGTGATAATGAAAAAACCGCTGCGCCTCAAAAACGTGCCTGTGATCACGTCCCGGACTCAGCGGTCTATCCCCTGACCTCCTCTTATATTGAGAAAGGGAACACAACCCAATTTACACAAATCAGGATATCACAATCATCTTGCCACCTAAGATATAAAATACCCTTCGGATGTCAAGCCTTTTTTATGACAGGATGTTAAATCCGCAGGGGCGAGGCATGCCTCGCTCCTAGTAGAGCCTCCCATCCAGGTTCCCCATCGAATAGCCTCCCCGCCCGCCTTCGAGCAAACCCCCATCTCTCAGCACGCTTGCATCGGTCGCCCCGACGGTATATATTATTGCTTGCTATGAATCACATACAGACCTTCCGTAGAGCGTGGCCCTTCGGCCTGGCGCTCCTGGCCCTCACCGGCGCGGTCATCTACCTCGCCCGTGCCCCTCACCCCGCCCCTACGCCCGTCCCGGACGAGGCCGGGCAAGCGATGCAAGGCCTCCCCCCAGATTCCCTCGGGGCGGGTCAGGCTGCGGAGGCGACCCTCCAGAAGGCCCTCTCCTCCGGGCCGAACGCCGCCGCTGCCCGGCGCGACCTGGGCATCTCCCTCGCACGGCAGGGCCGCCTCGACGAGGCGGCGAAGGAGCTCGAGCGCGCCGTGGCCGCCGACTCCGGGGACGCCGACGCCTGCGCGGACCTCGGCCTCGTCTACTCGGCGCTCTACCGCTACGACGCGGCCGTCAAGGCCTACCGGCGGGCCATCCACCTCAACCCGAACCACACGGCGGCCCACTGCAACCTCGGCCTGACCCACGCCGCGGTCGGGCGCTACAGAGAGGCGGAGGCGTCGTTCAGGAGGGCTATCCAGCTCCAACCCGACTTCGCGGAGGCCCATTACAACCTGGGCCGCACCCTGGCTGCGCAGGGGAAATACGCAGAGGCAGAGGCCGCCTACCGGAAAGTCCTTCAGATCGTCCCGGGTGGACTGGCAAATGTCCGCGTCGATCTTGCTCTGATCTGCGCCAGACAGGGCAGGCTCTCTGAGGCCGAGGCCCTCTTCCGGCAGGCCGTCCTCGCGCAGCCGAAGGACGCGGGGGCTTACCGGGGCCTCGGCGAAGTGTTGGCGACCTCCGGCAGAGCGGCGGACGCCGTAGAAACCCTCAAAAAGGCCGCCGAACTCTCCCCAGAGGACGCGCAGACCCGCTTCCTCCTCGGCAACCTCTACGCCAAAACGGGCAGACGCCAGGAGGCTCAAAAGGAGCTGGACCTTTTCCGCAGGCTTCAGGCCAGAGAGCAGGCGGCGCGGAAGGCGGAAGGGGCTATGGTGCAGGCCCCGGACAGCCCGGAGGCCCACTTTAAGCTCGGCATGACCTACGCGCAGCAGGAGCGGTTCGCAGATGCGATCGCAGAGCTCCGGCGGGTCATCGAACTGGACCCCGCCTCCGTGGTGGCCTACCACAATCTCGGAGTCTCATATGCCCAGCAGGGGCAGACCGACTCCGCGACAGCCGCCTTCCGGCGGGCCATCCGCATCAGGCCCAACTATACCCCGCCCTACGCCGGCCTCGGCCTGCTCTACCAGAGGATGGGAAAGGTGGACGAGGCGATCGCGCTCTACGAAAAGCTGCTCGCCCTCGACCCCCGCGTCCCGCACATCCGAAACGACCTCGGAACTCTCTATGCGAGGCGCGGCGACCTGTCCAGGGCCGTCGTCCTCTGGAGGGAAGCGCTCAAGGCAGACCCGTCCAATGCCCAGGCGAAGGCCAACCTCGAACGGGCCGAAAAACTCCTGTCAGAGCGCCAATAAGACGACGACTATCGAGCGATCCACCTCTCCTCCGGCTGCCTCCCCACCTCGCTTTCATCTGCTACAGGACGCGTGTATCTGTCGGACACACACAAAATGCTTGACAATTGTGCGGAGTGGAGTATATTCGGTCATAATCTGATCATTTTACAATAGGTCTATATCTATGTTTGATATCGAGCACGCCTGTTAACCTCTTGACCCAGAGGCGGTGATGCTGTCAGAGGCCCCACCTGTTGAACCCTGTCGAACGGTTTAACGGGTGGGCTTTTTTATTTTGGGAAGGAGGTGAGAGCCCGAGAGAAAGTGAATGGGATTTGAGAGGAGGTTGGGGGTCAAGGATCGGGAAGATCCAAACGCTTTTCCGCCCCTCGACCTCTGAACCCCACTTTTCTGCGTCGAAAGGAGGTGGCGTTTTGAAGAGTGCCTCAAGAGTTTGGATCGCATTCCTGGTCGTGATGTGGGCCGCCCCCTCACCCGCTTTTGCAAAGGGTGAGGTGTGGGGAATGGGCGGGTTCTTCAACCTGCACCAGCCCCTCCGGGGGTTCGGCGACTGGTACTCGAAGTCGCCGCAGGTGGGCGTGGCGCTGACCTACGCAGGGAGTTCGCGCGCGGCCGTGGAGATCGAGTATCACCGGTCCACGCAGGATCACGGGAGCCTCGAAAAACGGACGTTCGTCTGGAGCGAGGACAACAGACCCTATGTCAGCCCCAACGCGCGGTCCCGAATAGCGCTCAACGCCGTGACCGTAAACGGCTTGCTGTTTGCGCGGCCTCGCCCTGTCGAAACCCACGCCAGAGGCTCCACACCCTACATGGCCGTAGGGGCAGGGTTATACAAGTACGTCAGCAGCGTCTCCGGCCTCTACTGGCCGGGCCAGAAGAAGGCCCTCACCCTGCTGCTCGACCCGTTCAAGGACCGGCGGGTGAGCCTCGGTTTCTTCCTCGGCGCTGGCGCAGAGATGTTCATTTCGGGCCGCGTCTCCCTCGACCTGCGCGCCCGCTACCACGTGGCGCTCGGCAACCTCCGTCCGATGGAGGCGTGGGGCCTCAAGGAGACGTTTCCCCTTCAGATGATCGACGCCGGGGCCGGGATCAAGCTCTACTTCAAGGGGGAGTAAACTGAACAAGGATGAACGATGAATGAGAAGCAAAAGAGCATTTATCGGTTTCAATTCATCGTTCATCGTTCTGCGTTCATCGTTTTGCCTCAGGAGGTTCTCATGAAACAGCCTATACGTTTTTCAGCCCGGTCTATCCTGGCGCTGACGCTTCTGACAGGCCTGGCGGTCAGCTCAGCCTTCGCCGGGACGACGGGGAAACTGACAGGCCGGGTGTTGGACGCGAAGGGAGCGCCGCTGCCCGGGGTCAACGTCGTCCTCGAAGGGACAAGGAAGGGCGCGGTGACCGACCCCAACGGCGTCTACGTCATCCTGTCCATCGATCCGGGGGAGTACACGGCCACGGCCTCGCTGATCGGCTACCACAAGGAACATAAGAAGGGCATCCGGGTTCAGGCCGACTTTACGACGACGGTCGACTTCAAGCTGACCGAGACGGCTGTGGAGCTCGGCGAGCTGGTCGTGCAGGCCGAGCGGCCGCCGGTGGAGCCCGACAAGACGACGAGCAAGTACGTCATCACCGCCAAAGACATCGAGGACCTGCCCATCGTGCGGGACGTGAGCGAGTTCGTGGCCCTGCAGGCGGGCGTCTCCCTGGACGGGAACACGATCATCCGGGGCGGTGACCTGGCCGATGCGGCCTACTACGTGGACGGCATCCGCCTGGTCAACAACGATGTGCGGGGGGCGCGCAACTTCACGGGGATGAACAAGAGCGCCATCCAGGAGATCACCGTGATTACGGGCGGGATGGAGGCCGAATACGGCAACGCCCAGGGGGGCATCATCAACATCGTGACGAAGGACGGGGGCGACACTTACCGAGGCTACCTCGACTACCGGTTCACCCCGGCGGGCAAGAAACACTGGGGGGCGAACGTCTACGAAAACCCGATCCACAAGGGGAAGGCCCGGTGGAACGACCCGGCGTGGGCCAACGAGACCTACACCGACCCGGGGCCGGACCAGAGGTCGGGCACCGCCGACGACGTGACCCGGCTCGCCCACCAGCGGACAGACTACCCCGACCAGATGGGGCACTACGTCGAGGCGAACCTGTCGGGGCCGCTCAGCAAGAACGTCTCCTTCTTCGTGACGACCCGCTACAACCGGCAGCCCAACCCCTTTCCGGGGGCCAAACAGATCGGGTTTTACACCGACAACGGTTCATTCATCCCCGGTCCATTCAACACGCAGAACACCTTCAAGCTGACGTTCACGCCGTCGTCCAACCTCAAGGTGAAGGTGGGCGGCCTCTACCAGAAGCAGAAACTCTACAACTCGGGGACGCTGGGCGGGGCCACCGGAGTGGCGACCTCGCTCGGGTCGGGCACGGTCCTGGGGGCCAGCACCAGCGCGCCGGGGGCCATCCGGGGGCTGGGGGAGGACGGGAAGAACCTCTTCCTGAGGCCGGACTGGTCCGCCGCCGGGAGGGCCACGGTCCAGGAGTGGCTGGGTTACTTCACGCTCACCCATTCGCTGTCGCCCAAGACATTCTACGAACTCCGCATCTCGCAGTCGGTCAGCAAGAAGGACACCTCAGACATCCCGGCGTCCACGTCCGACGTGGTGCGGGATAAGGACAAATGGTTCAACGTCTACCGCAGCATCGTGGACTGGGAGGCCTACAACCGGACCCGGTGGGGCGTCAAGTTCGACTTCTCCAGCCAGGCCACGAAGGGGCACTTCCTGAAGGCCGGGTTCGATTTCACGCGGTTCAGCACCTGGTACACCAACTTCGAGTTCCCCAGCCCCCTCATCCGCCGCGTCCGACTCGTGGGCAAGGACCACCAGGTGGGCGTGCCGATCCACCCCTACCAGGGGGCGCTCTACATCCAGGACAAGATGGAGTTCGAGGGCCTGATCATCAACGCCGGGGTGCGCTTCGACTTCGTCGCCCCGAACGTGAACTCCCCCATCCTGGAGTACACGGGCTCGCCGATGTACAGCACGATGACCACCTTCCGGAACATCCCGACCAAGAAGTCCCCTGTACAGATGCAGTTCAGCCCCCGCGTCGGGGTGTCGCACCCGATCACCGCGTCATCCCTGTTCCGGTTCTCCTACGGCCTGTTCGCGCAGTACCCGGAGTTCTGGTCGATCCTGGGCGAGGGGTGGCAGGGGACCAAGCCCGATGACGACCGGAACAAGAACGGGCGGATCGACGAGACGGAGAAGTTCCAGAACCTGGACAACGTGAACACCCCCGGCACGCCGGTGGGAAGTCTGAAATTCCTCAAGACCATCTCCTTCGAGGCGGGGATGGACTGGAATTTCGTCCGGGACTACGTCGTGGCCGTGACGACGTTCTACAAGAGCGCCACCAATCAGATCACCACCCACAGTTACAACTGGAACGACCCCAAGAAGGCGCTGAAGGTGACCTGGGGCGGGGGCAACGTAGGCTACCTCGACAGCCGCGGCCTGGAGTTCTCCCTGCGGAAGAACCTCTCCCACAACTTCTCGTTCCACGCGGCCTACAACGTGGCCTGGGCGTCGGGCGGCAGCGCCGGGGAGACGCGGAGCGACTGGTTCCCGGACGCCACCTTCATCGCCAGCGGGAAGTACTGGTATGAGTACACTTACGACCCGACCACGGGGGCGGAGATCCCCAAACCGCTGACCGCCGCCGAGGTCCAGACCCTGGGCGCGGCCAACCAGACGCGGGTCAACAACATCATCGCGGGCGAGGCCGTCCGCGCCGACGGGTCCTGGTCGATCCAGCAGTCCAAGGACGTGCCCGGCATCTGGATCTGGAGGAACATCGCCTACGGGAGCGGCAACCGGACGCCGCGCGGCGTGGACCGCCGCAACACCGGGAGCCTCCAGCTCAACTTCTCCACCCCCTGGGCGTTCGGCCCGAAGGTCCAGGGCTGGCAGCCCATCGGCGACCTCCGCGTCAACGTCATCTACCGAATCCAGACCGGGACGCCCTGGACCTACCAGCCGCCCGTCGGGGCGCGCCGATGGGAACACCGCCCGATCACCACGCGGTTCGACCTGAACGCCGAGAAGTCCCTCCTCGAACCGAAGAAAAAGCTCCGGGCCGTCCTCTTCCTGGAGGTCAAGAACCTGTTCAACCAGCAAGACCTCAGCCGATTCGAGAACACCTTCGACTGGTACCAGTGGGGGGTGGCCCTGCCGAGGGTGGACAGCGCGGACTACAAGACCTACGGCGACCCGTGGGACCTGGTCCGATACGGCGGCACACCGCAGCAGATCGGCATGGGGGTGAGGTTGTCATTCTAATTGAGGAGACGATCATGACGCGCACAAAATGGGCCGGGGCCCTGGCCGTCCTGATCCTGCTGACGCAGGTGGGCGCGGCCGTGGCCCAGCAGCAGACGGCCAAGACCCGGGGGGAGGACCGGGCGCTCCTGTGGGTCGATTTCCGGAACACCGGAAACCAGGGCCTCCGGGATGTGGGAGCAGGCTACAGCGAGTCGAAGAGCCTGGCCATGCAGTACCCCGGCGGCAAGCAGGGGGTGGACGGGATCGGGTTCGGCGGGGACCAGGCCACGGTGGACTACGGCACCCGCGTGGGGATGCGGTTCAGCAACTCTAACGGGGAGGGGGTCTGGATCCTGGCCCCTCCGGGGGGATCGTTCACCAGCTACACCATCTCCGCCTCCAACCCCCGCTACGACACCGACGACATCGTGGAGATGCGGCCCGACCGGTTCTTCTACGACCCGAACAACGGCCCGGAGAAGAACGCCCTGCCGCCCCGCAACGACTGGGTCAGGAACAGCAACCGGGCGAACTGGTGGCCGGGCCGGCCGGTCAAGGACGCCGGCGACGAGCCGGTCGAGATCGTGAACCACGCCTACGCCCGCTACCCGACGAAGGAGGGGCAGGGCCTGAGCGAGGAGACGATCATCTCGCAGTGGACGACGAGGCGGGGGATCACGGTCACCCGCAAGTCCCGCGTCTGGAGCTACCCGGACTTCGACGACTTCGTGATCGTGGAGCTCGTGTTCCAGAACACGGGGGACACCAACGGGGACGGCAGGCCCGACGGAACCCTGCCCGCGCCGCAGAACGGGGTCTACTTCACCGTGATGAACACGTTCAGTATCTCCGAGGCCGGCCACCTCTGGCAGGGGAGCGACCACTGGAACGCCCGGACGGCGCAGGCGTCCGACGATCAATTCCGCTACACGGAGGCCCCCAACTACGGGGCGTCGCCGTCGGAGCCGGCGGACGGGAAGGGATTGAAGGTCTGCTACCAGTGGGACGGGGACTCGCCTCTGAACGGATGGGACGACACCGGGGAGCCCTACATCCCGGCGTCGGCCTATACGCCGTTCACCAGCGTGGTGGGCTGGAAGGATAAGCAGCTCCTCGGCTACCAGTACATTGGCCTGGCCCCCATCGACGCCGCGCCACCCTTCGTGGGCGACCCGGAGACCTACGTGGCCCCGGCCAGCCCCGACCAGCCCGCGTTCACCAACTGGTGGGCCGCCCGCAGCTTCAACGACACGGACCAGCCGAACAGGGCGTCGCACACCGACGAGCAGATGTTCAAGCTGCTGACCACGAACGCCGTCCAGCCCAACCCGTCAGGTCCCGCCGGATACACCCACGCCCAGACCTATGGGCCTTACAACCTCGCCCCGGGCGACAGGGCCAAGCTCGTGATCGTCTACGCCTGCGGGACCGGGGCGGAGTTCGCGGGGCCGGGGGGAGGGCCGATGAGCATCCACGGATGGGCCGTGGGCGGCCCCCCGATCTCGCAGGTCCAGAACGGGGCCAGGGCCCTGTTCGAGCACGTGCGGCGGGCCCGGTTCGCCTACGAGAGCGGCTACGACCTCCCCGATGCGCCGCCCGACGTGGACGTGCGGATCGACAACAACGAGAACGCCAACCTGGTCCTCTCCTGGTCCGCCGACGCCCTGGACACCCTGAACCCCGACTATGCGGGCGCAGAGGCGAAGGATGTGGCGGGTTACCGGATATACAAGGGGGAGGGGGCCGCGGCCACCAACATGGGAGACTGGACGCTCGTGGCCGACCTCCCGACGACGGGCGCTCTGCCGAAGGATGCGAAGTTCGACGCCGCCGCCCGGTGGGTGTCCAGCAAGCGGGAGGGGGAGATCCCGGCGGACAGGCCGGGGACCTATTCGTGGACGGATGCCAACGCCAATGCCGGCTTCCGCTATCTCTACAGCGTCCGGACCTACGCCAGGGGGCACACGACCTGGACGAACGCCGCCGGGACCAAGACGATGGCCGACCTCCCGGCCGGCGTCCAGGCCAGCCTGAAGAAGGGGCTGGAGAGCGGCTTCTCGTCTCCCTACCAGCGCACGAGCGGCGCCGGGGTGACGCCCAGCAAGGCGGCCAGCGCGACCACGGACCGGTTTGAGCAGCCGGTCTATGTCGTGCCCAACCCCTTCCGGGTGGACGGCGCACACGCCTACGCCGGGGACGTCAAGATCAGGTTCCTCAACCTCCCCCAGCGCTGCACGCTCCGCATCTTCAACACCTCCGGGGACCTCATCCAGACCCTCAAGGTGGACAACACGACAGCGAAGCTGGGCGAGACGACGTGGAATGGCCGGCCCTTCATCAGCCTCCAGAACATCGTGGGGAGCGGCATCTACTACTACGTCGTCACCTCGGAGATGCCCGAGAGCAAGGGGAAACAGCAGATCGGAACATTTGTGTTGATCAGGTAAGCGGTCAGCGGTCAGCGGTCAGCAAAAGACAAAAGCGTATTTGGTTTTGCTGATAGCTGATAGCTGATGGCTGAACGCTTACACAGGAGGCATCATGAAAAAGGCATTTTGCATCGGGCTTCTGCTAACGGCGTTCCTCTGCGCATTCGCCCGCTTCGCCCACGCCCAGCACGGGATCGGCTTCCGGAAGGTCGGCATCTCCGGGTTCCACTTCCTGAAGGTGGGCCAGGGGGCGCGGGCCGCAGGCATGGGCGATGCCTTCGTGGCCGTGGCGGACGACATCCACACCGTGTTCTGGAACCCCGCCGGGCTGACCCACATCGACCGGCCTCAGTACACCTTCTCCTATGGCCGGTGGTTCGTCAACACGAAGATGTACTCCGGGGCCGTCGGGTTCAAGACGGGCCTGGGCAACGTGGCGTTCTCCTACGTCGGGTTCTCCCCGGAGTCTTTCGAGGAGCGCACGCCCGCCCAGCCCAGCGGGACCGGCAGAATGATCCGCGTCGGGAACGCCGCCGTCGGCGTGGCCTTCGCCAAGAAGCTGACCGACAAGCTCTCGTTCGGGTTTCACGCCCGTTACATCCAGGAGGACCTCGACCTGGTCACGGTCAAGAGTTTTGACATAGCCATCGGGAGCGTCTTCTACACCGGCTTCCGCTCCTCCCGCATTGCGATGTCGCTCCGGAACTTCGGGAAGGACAACACGATCGACCTGGAGCCCTTCCAGATGCCGGTCCACTTCAACTTCGCCGCGGCAATGGAGCTTTATGGCAAAAAGAACGACCCGTTCTTCTTCACGTTCGCGTTCGAGGCCGCCTACACCGTCGATTTCAAAGACCGCTACCTCCTCGGCGGGGAGATGTGGATGGCGAACACGCTCGCCCTGCGGGGGGGCTACAAGTTCTCCTACGACGTGGAGGGATACACCGTCGGCGCAGGCGTGAAGCGATCCGTGGGCAGGGGGCGCTGGGTCGGGGCAGACATCTCCTACGGGGCCGCAAAATACTTCGAAGCCCCCATCCGGGTCTCCTTGAGCGGGGCGTTTTAAGAGCATCTAACAAAATCGGGGGAGAATCGGTTCAGACACGGGGCGAGGAGTTGTTTTTCTCGCCCCCGTTTTTTGGGGAACCCTCAGACTGCCGTGAGCGAAGATCACGTAGGAGAGTTGCCTGTTGAGGGCACAGGGGCAGCCGGGTCCACGAGGGACAGGCTTTTCAGCTCTGCCCAGAAGTCCCCCGCGATCTCCTGCTCGAAGAACCCGACGTTGGCCCTGAGTTCTGCGGCCGACCGCGCGCCGGGGATCACGGCGGCCACCGCCGGATGGCCGAAGGGGAACTGCAGCGCGGCCGCCTGCAGGGCGACCCTGTGCCGGGCGCAGACGGCCTCGATCCGGCGGGTCCGCTCCAGGACCTCCGGCGGCGCCGGGCCATAGTTGTAGTAGGCGTTCTGGACGGCGCCCGAGGCGAGGATGCCGGAGTTGTAAGGGCCTCCGATGATGATGGAGATGCCCCTCTCCTCGCAGAGGGGCAGGAGCCTGCGCAACGACTCCTGTTCGAGGAGCGTGTAGCGCCCGGCCAGGAGAAAGCAGTCGAAGTCCCCGGCCACCGCAAAATCGCAGAGCATCTGCCACTGATTCATCCCGAGGCCGATGGCCCGCACGACGCCCTGGGCGCGGAGTTCGCTCAGGGCCGGATAGGCCTGCTCCATCACCTCCCGAAAATGGCTCTTCTCGTAAGGGTCGTGTCCCGGCTTGAGGCTCGCGCCCTCGTCCGGGTCGTGAATCAGCAGGACGTCGATCCTGTCCGTCTTCAGACGCCCCAGGCTCTGCTCGAACGAGCGCAGGACCGCGTCCCGCGAGTAGTTGAAGACCGGCTCAAACGGCAGCGGGTCCACGAAGATGCTTTGGGGCATCCGTTCCGGCGCGCGCGGCTCCAGCGCGTAGCCGACCTTCGTGGAGAGGACGACCTCCTCCCGGCTGTAGCGGGCCAGCCCGGCGCCCACCCGCATCTCGCTCCGCCCGTGGCCGTAGAGCGGGGCCGTGTCAAAATAGCGCACCCCGGCCGCGTACGCGGCCTGGATCGCCTCCGAGACGGCCTGATCGCTCACGGCGCTGTAGATGCTGCCAAAGGCCGCGCCCCCGAGGCCAAACTGCGTGACCTCTACCGAAGACCGGCCCAGCCGGCGTCGTCTGTCAGGTTTCATCCGTCCTCCTTTTACAAAACCTGCAAGGTCAACTCGTATCGCGCGACCGTCGCGGAGAACGGCAGCGCCACCACGAGGCGCGCCTCCTCGATCGTCGCCTCCCCGGCCTTCCGGTAGGGGTTGTGCGGCAGCGCGGGCCAGATCAGACGCGCCCCTCGCGGCAGGGAGAGCCGCCAGCCCGCGTGCTCGATCCATCCCCCCTCGCCCCCGGCCCGTTCGATCCGTTCCTCGCCCAGGCGCGCCTCATCCCCCGACGAGAGCCGCACCGGCTGATCCAGATGCGGGATCAGGGTGACGTGCCCCTCCACCGGCATCCCGGAGCGCGACGTGGCCTCGCAGATCAGGGTCAGTTCCTTCTCCCCCTTCGGGACCGCCGTCACCCGGCAGGTCTCCTGCCCATAGGTCAGACTCAGGCCCGGCCGCTCCTCTCCGGCCTGAATCTCGGCCTTTTCGGGGACGTGAATCAGCCCCGGCCTGGGGCTGAAGTCCGGGTTCTCCTCCCCCGGCGCGTGCTTCATCAGCGAGGTGTCCCCCACCGTGAAGATGCTCCAGAGGGGCTGGAGTTTCGTGTTCCCCCCGCCCACGACCAGCCCCACCCTGTCGTGAAAGACGCTCACGAAGTTCTGCCGGTCCTGCCCCCACCGGTTTTGAGGGGGCGGCACCAGAAAGGCGGAGAGGCTGATGAACCAGGGCCGGCGCCGGACGATCAGGGCGTAGTCCCTCATCCGGTGGACGTGCGTCTCCCTCCCTCCGGCCGTCTCCTCGAACGCCCCCTCTCCGCTGTAGAGGAGCATGTGGGCCGCATAGTCGGGATCGAATTTCTTCCCGGTCTTGATGTATAACCCATGCTGCTGCGCCAGGTAGCCCCGGCCCGCCGGCGTGTGGCTGAACCCCGGATTTCCCAGGTGCACCCCGGCGTGGTAGGGGTTGCGCCCGTCCACCGTCTCCACGGCGCTCCCGTCGGGATAGGTGTAGGCCGCGTGGTAGCGCGCGGCCCGCTCCAGCGCCGCCAGCCCCGTCGGATCTCCCGACATGCTGCAGTAGACCCCCAGGGCGTCCGAGTAGACGAAGTTGTAGGCCACCACCGGCCCGTCGTGCTCGGGCCACCACCCGTCCGGCGACTGCGCCCCGGCGATCCTCCCCAGGAATTCCTGCGCCTGCGCCTTCCACGCCTCCCGGCCAAACACGATCCCCGCGCAATAGAGCCCCATGGCGTGATGCGCCGGGATGTTGTGCAGGCGCTCCAGGCACGTCCGGGAGATGCCCTCGTAGCCGAGCAGCAGCCCCTTCTCCCATCGCGCGCGGGCCTCTGCCGACATCCCCTCCCGCACGAGGTGATAGGCCCTGATCCACCGGCTGTAGGTCCAGGGCATGAAAATCTGCCCCCACGTGGAGTGGTCCTTCTTCCGGAACGTCCACATCCCCTTCTCGTCCTGCGCGTCGATCAGCGCATACCCCCCCCGGACGATCGCGTCCATCACCTTTTCGCTGTGATGATACGCGCTCCCCTTCAGGCTCCAGGCCGCGGCCAGCGGAAGGAGCCGGTTCTGGTCCCCGCAGATCCAGGGGTCCGTCCCGAACTGGCCGTCCGGCCTCTGAGAGGCCAGGGTCTCCGGCACCCCGGCGTCCAGGGATTCCAGCAGTTGCGGCTCAGGTCTCCAGGTCTTCGCCATCTCTCATGCCTCCTTTTAAAGGTCTAAAGACAGGCCCTCACCTCTTCAACGGAAAAACCGCATACGTCCGCCCCCCCACCGTCCGGGTCCGTTGGCCCGCGACCGGCCCCTCCACGGGGATCATGGCGGACATCTCCGACACCCCCGGCCCGGAAGGCCGCTCGATCTCCATCTGTCCCTTCGGGATCGGGCGCAGCCGGACCTGGCGTCGGGCGTGCCAGAAGCGGCTGAACCGGTCCACGCTCAGCACCGGGATGCCCTCCCCCCGCGCAAAGCCCAGGACCGGCTCCCACAGGGGGGCGCTGTACGTGGCGAACGACACCGGGTGCGCGTTGACGCAGAGCATGCTGTGCTGCCCGCCGGCGTTCTGCCGCATCAGCCCGGTCACCAGCGCCACCCCCTCGTCGGGGGTGAGGCCCAGCGACCACCCGGAACCCCCCAGGGTCGTCTCGTCCGAGAACTGGGTGGGGAGCTGGAAGATCGGCAGCGCCTCCCCCGAAGGGTCGGCGAAGGGCATGGGAAGCCCTGAGCCGGTCATGTAATATCGGGCCTGGGGGAGGAGCGAGAAATAGTTGGCGTCGAAGGTGAAGCCGTGCCCGGCCTCGATTCGGGGTCCGCACAGGTAGCCCGACCAGGTGATGGCGTGGTTGCGGACCGAGGGGCTGGGGGGGCGTCCATAGGCCCCCTCGAACTGCCGGACGTGGTCCGCGAGCCGGCGCTCCCACAGGGGATGGATGGGAGGCGGCAGGTTGGGGTGGATGGAGAAGTCGAAGCCGCGGGCCAGGAGGTCCTCCAGCCAGGAGCGATCCATAACACTTTTATCCTGAACGAGATAGAAAGTGAGGCGGGCCTCGTGCGCCTCGCAGGCGGCGATCAGCCGCTCGAACTGCTCCCGCTTCGACCAGTCGTCGTCCGAGGTGAGGACCAGGGCCGTGTCCGCATCTCCGGGGAAATACCAGAGCCACGGAAGGACGGTCCGGTCTGGCCACGCCATCCGGGCCAGCTCCCGCAGCAGGCGGCAGTGGAGGTCCGCCACGGCGTGCGGGGCGTCCACGGGGTCCTGCCACCCGTCGAACAGGTCCGAGGGCCGCATCCGGGAGAAGCCCGAGGCGCGACACCCGGCCAGGAGGGGGTTACCCTGGCGGAGGAGATAGACGCTGGCGGCGATGTCATAGGCCAGGACCACGATCTTTCCGCCCCCCCGTTGCATCAGGAACCCCGCAGCCCCGGCGAGCCGCCCCTCCCGGTCGCAGAGGGCCGCGACCTCCACCGCCCCGGCGGACGCCTCCGGCGCGTAGCGATGCGCCCACCCCCGGATGGGCAGCCCGGCCTCCGGGAAGCCGTCCAGGGGGACGCGGACGCGGGCGTGCATCAGACCGGTGAACTGGTGTTTGAGGCCGAGCCGGGCGGCGAACGCCTCCCCCGGCGAGAGGCAGATCAGCCCCCCCCCGGCTGCGACGTGCTCCAGAAGGAGGTCCACCGCCTCAGGCGCGGGGTCCCCCGGCCCCACCACGACGAGGGAGCGCCCCTCCAGCAGGGCCTGAGAGACCTGCTCCAGCCGGCCCGTCTCCAGGTCGTTGACGCCTTCGAGACGGAGCAGCTCGGCCAGGACGTCGGGCGAGCCGAACCAGCGGTCGGAGGTCTCGGTCAGGAGGAGGATGCTGGCAGGGACGTCGGAGGAGGGCATGGGATATCCTCTTTAAAAATAATGGTATTTTCCACAAGGACCAGAATTCTCTTGACCTTTTTCCCGATTTGGCCTATGATTCTCCATCCCCTGGTGACTTATCTTCTCTCCACCTTCCTCACTGATCACTGATCACTGCTTTTGACCACTGACCCCTGACCGTAACCACCAAACACGGAGCGCAGATTACTGTCTCCTGAGAATTTAATACTATGAAATCACATATTATATTTTATCGTATAACTAAAATAACCGCCTGCGTGGGCCTCTCCCTTGCCCTGATCTCCTGCGGCGCGGCCCGCCGGACCACCGCCATCCAGGGCAAATCGGACGCCGACTCGGCCCTGTCCGAAACCGAGTCCCTGAACCCGGAGGAGTCCCTGGAATACGCCCGCCAGAGGATCGACCTGGCCCGCCGGGCCATCGCTGCGAGGCAGACCGACCTGGCCATCGCCGAGGTGGACCTGGCCTCGGACATCCTGGCCACCACCGAGATCGACCCGGAGCGCCATCCCAGGTTGTTCAAGCACTACGTGGAACTCCTGCGCCTCCTCGAACAGACCCGCCGGGCCGTGACCCCGTCGGGCGCCCCTGTGCCAGAGGAGGACGCGCCGGCCCTCGCCCTCCTCCAGACCCTGGACAGGCGCACCCTGGAGTCCCTGTCCGAGGAGGACGTACAGCAGGTCCTGGTCATTAAGAAGGTCGCCGCGACCTGCGATATGCCCATAGACTGCACGCCCGCCGTCCTTCGCAGCATCCGGTTCCTGACCACCGACGCCCGCAAGAGCATGGCCATCTGGCTGAGCCGAGCCGCCACATACACGCCCATGATCCTGAGCATCCTCGAGGAAGAGGGTCTCCCCAGGGACCTGGCCTACCTCCCCACCATCGAGAGCGGCTACAACCCCCTGGCCATCTCCCGCGCGCAGGCCGTCGGGATGTGGCAGTTCATCTCCGACACGGCCCGGACCTTCGGCCTTCGCGTCGACGACTGGGTGGACGAGCGGCGGGACCCGGAGAAGTCCACCCGCGCCGCCGCCCGATACCTCAAGTTCCTCTACGAACGCCAGGGCGACTGGCGGCTCGCCCTGGCCTCCTACAACTGGGGCAGGCTCAACGTGGACCGGGCCATGGCAAAGGCCGGGACGCGCAACTTCTGGGAGCTGACCGTGCCCAGGGACACGCGAAATTACATCCCGCTGTTCATGGCCGTCGCCGTCATCGCCCGCAGCCCCGAGACGTTCGGGTTCACGGACATCACCCCGGGCCCCCCGTGGCACTACGACCCCGTCACGCTCTCGTCGCCCGTGGACCTGAGGGTGGTGGCCAGCCGCGCAGGGGTCTCCTACGAGGCCCTCCGGGGCCTCAACCCGGCGCTCAAGTGGAGCGTCACCCCCCCCTCGGAGCGCTACGTGCTCCGGCTCCCGCCCGGCGCCGGGGACCGGTTCCTGAAGCAGTTCGCCGCCCTCCCTGCGGAGCGCCGGTCCGTCTGGCACGGCTACCGGGTGAAATCCCGCGAGACCCTCACCTCCATCGCGGCCCGGCACGGCGTCTCCCCTGAGATGCTGGCCGAGGCCAACGGCCTGAAGCCCCGCCAGCGGCTGAAAAAGGGCCAGCGCATCCTCGTCCCCCTGCTCGTGGACCGCGCGGCGGATGCAGTCGCCAGCGCCCCCGCGCCCCCCCCGCAGCCCCGGGCCGAAGGGACCCCCTCCAGACCCCAGGTCCAGCCCGTCGCGGCCCAGGACCTCCCCGTCCGCCGGCCCATGACCTACGTGGTGCGCCGGGGGGACACCCTCTTTCGCATCGCCCAGAGGTACGGCGTGTCGGTGAAGCAGCTCTGCGCCTGGAACCGCCTCTCTTCGAAATCCCGAATCTACCCCGGCAGGCGGCTGACGATCTGGAGAGAACTCCAGGCCGGGGACAGGCCACAGGTCCGGCGCGCGGCCGGGGAACCTTCAGGACGCCTGAAGCACTACACCGTCCGTCGCGGGGATACCCTCTTTCACATCTCCCAGAAGCACGGCGTGGAGGTGGATCAGATCCTCGACTGGAATGACCTTGCGGACGCCTCCGCCATTCGCCCGGGAGACCGGCTCAAGATCTGGACGAAGTAGGGGCGCGGCATGCCGCGCCCCTACGGGAACGGCCACAACCTCAACACGCTCCCGCCGAACAACCACTCCCTGTCCTCCTCCGACAGGAACCTCATCTCATCCCGCACCACCGTCAGCGTCTGCGCGTACGTGGCCCTCGACAGGCAGACCGGCCAGTCCGTCCCCCACATGCACCGGTTGGCGCCGAACGCCTCGATCACCCGCTTCACCGTCCCGTGCGTGTCCGCCCAGGGGTAGCCCTCCCGGCTGATCGACCAGGTGTGGCTGACCTTCACGAAGACCCTCGGAAAACGCGCCAGATCGAGCAACTTCTGAACCTGGTCGGGCCGGTCCGGGTGGCAGTCGGCCATGTGGTCCACGCACACGTCCAGGTCCCCGTGCCGCTCCAGCAGGCGGGCCAGGTCGGGCAGGCGTCCCGGCCTGGTCAGGATCAGCATCGGCGCCCTTAGCCGCGCCGCCCGCGCGAACAGCGGGTCCATCAGCGGTCCCGTAAACCAGTCCCCCTCAGGGCCTTCCGACGGACTCAGGCGCACCCCGTGAAACCCGTGCTCCTCGGTCCACCTCCTCAGGTGGTCCGGCGCCGCCGGGTCCTCCGGGTTGACCCGACAGACCCCCATGAACCTGTCCGGGTACCGGCGCAGCGTGTCCGCCACAAAGCGGTTGTCCCACCGGTAATGGATCACCTGCACGAGCACCGTCTTCTCCACCCCGTTGGCCTCCATCAACTTGAGCAACATCTCCGGCGTCGCGTCCTCCTTCGGGGGGGTGCGCGTCTCCGGCGCCCAGGGGTACGCGGAGTCGTTCTTGTATACGTGTACATGTGGGTCTATAATTCTCATATCGCGGTCCTTTCATAAGTCGAGTTCAAAGTTCAAAGTTCAAGGTTCTAACTTTGAACCTTGAACCTTCTAACCTTGAACTCATCCAATCCTGAACCTAAAGTAATTCCCCTCCCTGACGATGTCAACGACAATCTATTTGACTTCTCCCCGACGAATCCCGTATATTGGGACAGCGCATTCCCGACCTGCTCCTCCACCCCGTCTGAAAGGAGCCTCTCGTGAGCAACCTGCTCTCCTGCAACCTCGGCAGCTATGGCCGCTACCGCGACACGGCGTATGCGCATCTCCAGGAGATCGGCGTCAAACACGTGGAGATCGCCGCGCCCAGGCCGCAGGACGCGGACGCCGTGAATGAGGCCCTCAGCTACTTCGGCCTGTCCGCGGCCACGCTCATCGTGCGCGGCGACCTCAAGAACGAGAACGTCGCCGACGAGTTCCTCCCCGGCCTCCAGGCCGCGCAGAAAATGGGCGTGAAGATCGTCTTCACCAGCCTCAAGGCGGGCGACCTGCCCCTGGAGACGGCCTACGCCCGGCTCCGGAAGGTCGGGGACGCGGCCGCGGCGCACGGCGTCACCGTGGCCCTGGAGACCCACCCCGACCTGTGCGAGAACGCGGCCGTCGCCCTGCGCACCGTGGAGGCCGTGAACCACCCCTGCGTCCGCGTCAACTTCGACACCGCCAACGTCTACTACTACAACGAGGGCGTGGACGGCGTCGCCGAGCTGCGGAAGATCGCCCCCCACGTGGCCGCCGTCCACCTCAAAGACACGAACGGCGGCTACAAGACGTGGAACTTCCCCCCCCTGGGCGAGGGCGTCGTGGACTTCAGGGAGGTCTTCCGCGTCATGAACGACGCCGGGATGCGCGGGCCTTTTACCATGGAGCTGGAGGGCATCCAGGGCCAGACCCTCAACCTGCGGCAGCAGCACGCCGGCGTGGAGCGGTCCGTGGCGCACCTGAGGCGCATCGGGGCGATCGAGTAGGAGTGAGAAAAGGGGGCGCTGCGCGGCGACCCGGCGTTGTCCCGACCAGCGTCCGGGGTTAGCTGTCGTCCTTCGGGACACAGCGCCCCTTTTAAAATGAAAGGCCCCGGCTGATCGTTCAGCCGGGGCCTTTTTACGTGTAGGACGTGATCGGTGATCGCGCCGCTATCAGACCATATCGGTCTGACGCATCGCCTGCCTGAGCTGCTGGATGCCTTCGCGGACCTTGTCGCGATGCCTGGCGGCCTTCCGGCCTCTGCGGGCGCCCCGAAGGCCCAGGTCGCGCTCAAAGTCGAGGAGGTCGGTTAGGAGTTTTTTCTGAAGGGGCCTGTCCCCCGTCTCCACGGAGATGCGGATCGCCTCCTGCTGGTGCGCGATCGCCCGTTCGTCGTCCCCGATCCTGCGGAGCGCCTTCCCCATCCCGAGGAGGATCCACCCCTCCTCCCTCCTGATCCCCAGCGTCCGCGTCAACTTGAACACGGCATTGTAGTCATCCATGGCCTCGGAGTAGCGCCCTTCCCGGCCCGCGATCTCGGCCTCCAGCTTCAGAGTCTGGACCTCGGTCTCCTTGTGCTGGACCGTGGCGTTCTGGCGCTTCGCCTCTGCGATCAACGCCCTGGCCTGCCGGAGGTCCCCCAGATGCAGGTGGGCCACGGCCAGCGAGACCAGGCCGTAGAGCTCGACCTCCCTGTGGCCCGCCTGCCTGGCCGCCTTTAGCGCATCCGAGATCCCCCGCGCCGCCGCCTCCCCCTTCCCATCGCTCAACAGACGGCGGCCGAGGTCCACCCGGATTTGCGACTGCAGGGCGCTGTTTTGAACCTCCCCGGCGATCCGCTCCGCCTCCTGAAAGCGCCCCAGCGCGGCGGAGGCGTCCCCCAGGCTGCCTGCGATCAGGCCGAGGGTGTGCAGCGCCGTCGCCTCCGTGTCCCTCGCCCCGCACCCCCTGGCCCTCTCCAGGGCCGTCTGACACACCTCGAACGCCTGCCGGTAATTCCCGAGCTGCCAGTGCGCCTGCCCGATGTTGTTCAGGGTGATCGTCTCGACAATGGCCTCGCCGACCTCCCGGCTCAGGGCCAACGCCTGCTGAAAATGGGCGAGGGCCTCCGGGTAGGCGCCCAGCCGGGCGTTGATCCCCCCCAGCCGGTCCAGCATCATCAACTCGGCCTGCCGGTCCCCGATCTCCTTTAGGATTTCAACGGCCTTCAGACACGCCTCCTCGGCCCCCCGGTAATCCCCGGAATCCATCCGGACGTCGCTGAGGTTGGCCAGGACCCGCGTCTCCATCTCCCTGTCCCCCACCTTCTGGAAGACCTCGAAGGCATGTTCGAGCAGCTCGACGGCGCGGGAGGGGTCCCCCAGCAGCCCATAGGCCGCCCCCATGTTCATCTCGCAGAAGGCCTGCCGACGCCTGTCCCCGAGTTCGCGCCGGATGGAGCGGGAGCGCTCGAAATAGCCCAGGGCCGTCCGGTAGTCCCCCAGCCGGAAGTGGTTCGTCCCCACGTCGTTGAGGAGCCCCCCCTCCAGGGCCGGGTCCCCCCCGGCCTCCGCGACCAGGCTCAGGGCCCGCGTGTGACACCCCAGGGCCTCGGCGTACTGGCCCATCCGGCCCCTGAGCTGTCCGATGCCCTGGAGCGCCCTGGCCTGCCGGAGGCGATCTTCAATCTGCCCGGAAAGGGAGAGGCCCGCCTCGTAGTGGCCCAGGGCCTCCGGGTAGCGTCCCACCAGCTTCAGGATGTCCCCGAGCGTGGAGCGGCATTCGATCGCCATCCGGGCCTTCTCCCCATCCCCCTCTTGCTGCTCCAGCCGCCGCAGGGCGTCCGTGTAGAACCCGATCGCCGTCTTGTTGGCGTAGAGGCGCTTCGTCTTCACCCCCGCCCTCATCAGGTAGCCGAGGGCCTTCTCATCGTCGTCGGTCCGGTTGTAGTGGTAGGCCAGAAACTCGCAGTGTTCTTCCAGCGTGTCCGGGAAGGCGGCCTCGATGTACCGGCCCGCCTCGTGGTGCAGGACCTTCCGGCGGGCGAAGGGGAGGCTATCGTAGGCCACCTCCTGGATCAGGACGTGTTTAAAAAGGTAGGAGGAGTCCGCCCCCTCCTCCTCCACCTGGAGCAGGCCCAGGTCGAAGAGCCTCTCCAGACGCCCCTGCATCTCCGGGTCATCCACCTCGTAAGGGTAGATCCCCCGCAGGAACGAACGCCTGAACTGGCGGCCCAGGACGGAGGCCACCTTGATCACGCTCCTGCTCCCCTCGTCGAGGTGGTCGATGCGGGTCATGATCACACCCTGGATCGTGTCCGGGAGTCCGACGCTCGAAAGGTCGCCCACGCCCCCTCCATCCGCCTGGACAACGCCTGTCTGGATCAGGACCTGGATGATCTCGTCGATGAAGAGAGGGTTCCCCTGAGATCGGGTGAGGATCAGGTCCGACAGCGCCGGCGGGACCTCCCGGAGGGGCAGGAGGGAGGCGATCAGGCCGCGCGCCTCCTCCTCCGGGAGTTCGGCAAGGGGAACGTCCGTGGCGCAGTCGAGCGAGCCCCAGGCCTCCAGCCTGGGGTCCGGCCGGCTCACGACCACCATCAGAAGCGGGAGGGGGAGGAGGGTCCGGGCGGCGTGGTCCAGCAGCTCCCACGAGAGGTCGTCCATCCAGTGGGCGTCCTCGAACAGGAGCACGAGCGGCGTCCGGCCCGCCCGACACCGCACCAGCTCCAGGATGACCTCGAAGAGCCGGGACTTCCGCTGCTCCGGCTCCAGGGCCGCGGTCAGCGGGGTGTCGGGGAGGGAGATGCCGAAGATTTCGCCCAGCAGAGGGGCATAGGGGACCAGGTGGGCCTCGGAGGCGGCCAGGCCCCGGAGCAGCCGCTCGCGCTGGACCTCGGCCCGCTCCTCCTTGGGGAGGTCGAAGAAGGCCCTCAGGATCTCGTCCCACGGGAAGTAGGGGATGATCGCGCCATAGGAGGGGCACTGGCCCCGGAAGACCGCCACGCCCTGGGCGCGACAGTGGTCGGCCAGCGCCTCGGCCAGCCGGCTCTTCCCGACCCCGGCCTCCCCCACCAGGGTCAGGACCTGGCCCGCCCCGGAGAGCGCCCGGCCAGCGACCGCCCTGAGCTGCTCCATCTCCCGCTCCCGGCCGATGAGCCGCCCCGTCTCCTCCCGCGGGGCCTCCCGCCCTGCGAGGGCGACGGCCTCGTACACGGGGACAGGGGCCTTCTTGCCCTTCACCGGGCGCTCGCCCAGGAACCTTAGCTCGAACGGATCGGCCGCCCTGGCGCGGACTGCCTCGCTCAGGACGACCTGCCCCTCCTCCGCCATCCCCATCAGCCGGGCCGCGAGGTTGACCGCGTCCCCCATGACCGTGTATTCCTTCCGGAGGGGGGAGCCGACGATCCCGGCAAACACGTGGCCCGCGTTGACCCCGAACCGGTGGTGAAGCTCAAACCCGAGGCGCGCGCCCTCCGCCCGGATATCCAGCGCGCACCGGAGGGCCCGCTCTTCGTCGTTCTCGTGAGCCGCCGGGGCCCCGAAGAGGACCATCAGCTTGTCCCCCTTCGTATACATGTCCACCTTGTTGAGGACCCCGCCGTAGCGATGGGCGACCTCTTCCACGAGGGTGACGTAGCGGTCCAGCTTTTCGGCTGCGTCCGGGTCGCCCTCGTAGTCGATCCCCCAGGCGTGAATGAAGAGCACCGTGACCCGGCGGTGCTCCCCCTCGATCTCATTGGAATGGACCAGGAGCTTCTCGTAGAGGCCTTCCACCAGGTAAGGCTTCAGGAGCGCGACCCCGCCCGCCCCCTCCAGGGCGTGGAGGTCGAGGGCGGGAAATTCATCCAGGCAGATCGCCGCCTCCTGTCGCTGCCCGCAGACCCGGTAGAACCCGTCCCCGACGGCCTCCCCCTCGAAGCCCTCGCTTAGCAGGGCAAAGGTCTCCGCGGGCACGGCCACCTCCCCGGCCCCGGCCGCGCCCTCGGCCTCGGCCGTGCGGTTGACCACCCCCCCGGTGAAGACATCCTCCATCCGGTCCTCTGACCCCACCTCGGCTAAGAAGGCCCGCCCCCAGTGGACGCCCGCGTGCATCTCCAGGCGGAAGGTCCCGACGGAGGTCTGGACCTCCCGAAAGGCCCGCATCGCCTCCTGCATCCGGAGGGCCGCCTGCGCGGCCGCGGCTGCCTGCCGCTGATCTCCGGGGAAGAAGGCGGTCAGGGCGTCCCCACCGAACTTGAGGACATCCCCGCCGTGCGCAAACAGGACGTCAAGAAGGCTCGTGAAACAGCGGTTGAGGATCGCCGTGACCTCCTCGGCGCCGGCCCTGCCGAGCTGGCTCAGCCGTTCGGACAGGGCGGTGAAGCCGGAGATGTCGGCGAAGAGCACAGCGCCCTCGACGAAACGGCCCCGCACCCGGGGGAGATCCGGGTCCTGCGCCCGCTCGAGCAGGACGGTGCGCGGCAGATAGGCGCTGACGGTCTGTAAAAGCCGGAGAGACGTTTGCACGGCAGGCCCCTATGAAAAAGAAGGAGGAACAGGGATATACAGGATGTGCAGGATGGAGAGAATCTCCTGTCATGAAACCTGTATATCCCTGTTAAAGAGAGGTGGCTATCGAAGAATCATGCCCTTCCCGACGCTGTTCCGGTCCCCCACCCGGAGGCGATAGAAGTAGAGGCCGTTGGCCACGTAGCGCCCCCCTTCGTCCCGCCCGTCCCACGTCGCCGTGTGCCTGCCCATCAGCCTCTCTCCGTCGATCAGGGTCCTCACCCGCTGGCCCAGGAGATTGTAGACGGTCATCTGAACATACTCGAAGCCGGGAGAGACCGGTTTGGCAAATCGGTTCGCAGCAAAATCTGGTGATGATGCGTCCCCTGAGACGTTGAAAGACACCGTGAGGAGACCGAATCCGTATTGCGGGTTCGGGCTTGGGATTAGACTGTTAAGGCTCAAGTCTGTGGAAGATGTCTGGTCCGGGTTGGGCACAGACAGCGAAGACAGGATCGTCCCATTCAGGGTAATGACCGTCGTCCCCGGAGGCAATATCCCTTCGAAGATTTTCCTGAAAAACTCCTTGATGAATTTGTCTAAATCGACGGCTGGCCACGGCGTAAACTCGGACAGAAGGGAGACCGAGACCCAGATCTTGAGCGGGTAGTTGGCCAGCGTGAACAGCCTTATCACAGGCGAGACATCGGCCGTATTGCTGCTGATGTCGGACCCCTCCGCCAGGGCCGACGACCTCCCGTAAGCAAACGGTCTTGATACCCGCTTGGGCGCCGCTGGAACGATCTCGAGAATCGCCGTGTCAGAGTCCTTCGTGGACTTCACCACGGTCGACCGCGAGAGCGATGCCGTGTTTCCATTCTGAGTTACCGTCACCGTCTCCGTGTAGGTCCCCGTCGCGGCGCCGTTCGGGAGTGTTCTGACCACCATGACCACCCCTTCCGAGAACGCTGGAGTGAACACCAGATCAGTACTGCCGTCTATGAGCTCATTAGTGATCACACTATTCTTTGTGAGCCGCATGGTGAGCGTGACAGGTGTGCCAGTAATAAGGCCCGTGAGCTGGAACAGGGCGGTCGAGTTGGGGTTATTCCCCGCAGGGTCGACAAAGATAAAATTGGGCCAGAAGACCGGAGTGGCCGTCAGGGGTCCCCCCAACAGCGCATCCGCCGCCGTCGGCGCAATGCCTGACAGGATCCCCAGCGTCAGCAGAAAGCATATCCATCGTTTCATTTCATCCCTCCTCTTCATGTGATGCCGATCACATCTATCGACCGTTAGTTGCTGAGAGTCAATCATTTACAGGTAAATCATGCAAAAGATATGCCGTCCGGGTCCGGGCGTCCTCCCTTTCTGCGCGCACCAAGGTCCTGTGGATGATAAAGGCCCTATCCTGACAACAGGATACCGCTCCCTATAAAACTTAAAAAGGGCCGAAGGAAAACCTCCGGCCCACAACAGATGCGGGGATAAACTGTGTGATATGTTACATGTTGTGCGATATATCACACAACATTTTGCGACATATCACACACATGTTGTGCGGTATATCACGTTGAACATGCTTGACGGGTCTGGAGAAAATAGCTA
>CAYRZX010000004.1:52906-56687 GCA_964428665.1 uncultured Gemmatimonas sp. | reverse complement strand
GTCATAATATAAGAATAACTCGTCGGTTAGATTTAGACGGAGACCTGTAAAAACGCTTGACAAAGACGCGCTGCTATATTATAATAAGTAATTACATATCTGTCAGGTAGATGTTTGACGAATGATTGCTATCGCCGGAACTTTTATGAGACGATTTTGGGCTCCATCTGGATATGACGGTTTTGAGGCTGATGCAAGCACTGCCTCCCGGCGGGCGACTCGTCGTCCCATTCCTTCCGCCATTGTCCGGCCCGCGGCGGCCTCCCCAGCCGATGTGTGGCTGTCCATTCTGATCCTTCCCCTGTTGCTGGGCCTCCTTCTGGCGCTCATTCTACGCAGCGCTTAAGAGGCTCACCTCCCGGTCGTCATCTCTACCCTTATCCGGAAATCGACTCTGGAAGGAGCCTCTGAAGCGATTCACAGGCGGTGGTCTCTTTTTATTTTTTCAACGCAGCGAAAGAACCGAAGAGAGGGGACATGGAAAGCGTCGTGCAGAAACACACGATCTCGGCCCTGGTGGAGAACCACTTCGGCGTGCTGTGCAGGGTCTCCGGGCTGTTCTCCAGCCGGGGGTTCAACATCGACAGCCTGTCGGTGGGCGAGACGGAGGACCCGGGTGTCTCCCGGATGACGATCGTGGTCAAGGGGGACGACCGGGTGCTGGAGCAGGTGAACAAGCAGCTGGGGCGTCTCGTGGACGTGATCAAGGTCATCGACATGACCAAGGGGAGTTTCGTGGAGCGGGAGCTGGCCCTGATCAAGGTGTCGGCGGACAAGGCGACGCGGTCGGAGATCATCCAGATCGCCGAGGTCTTCCGGGCCAAGATCGTGGACCTGAGCCCCAACTCCATGACGATTGAGGTCACGGGGAACGACGACAAGATCAACGCCATGGTCGGGATGCTGAACCCGTTCGGGATCAGGGAGATGGCTCGTACAGGGGTCGTGGCGCTGCTGAGGGAGTACCAGGGAGAAGTGTAAACGGGAGGATATAGCTCATGCAGATGTATTATGACAAAGATGCGGACCTGAACCTGCTGCGCGACAAGACGGTGGCCATCATCGGCTACGGCAGCCAGGGGCACGCGCACGCGCTCAACCTGCACGACAGCGGGGTGCGGGTCGTGGTGGGGCTGCGGGAGGGGAGCGCGAGCCGGAAGGCGGCGGCGCAGGAGGGGCTGGAGGTTATGGCGGTGGCGGACGCGGCGAAGGCCGGCGACATCGTCATGATGCTGATCAACGACGAGCACCAGGGGGCCGTGTACCGGGAGTCCATCGAGCCGGGGCTGGACGCGGGCAACGCGGTGGCGTTCGCGCACGGGTTCAACATCCACTTTCAGCAGGTCGTGCCGCCCAGGGACGTGGACTGCTTTATGATCGCGCCGAAGGGGCCGGGGCACCTCGTCCGGCGGGTGTTCGTGGAGGGGGGCGGGGTGCCGGCGCTGGTGGCCATCCATCAGGACGCGACGGGGAAGGCCAGGCAGACGGCGCTGGCCTACGCCAAGGGGCTGGGCGCGACGCGGGCCGGGGTGCTCGAGACGACGTTCAAGGAGGAGACGGAGACCGACCTGTTCGGGGAGCAGGCGGTGCTCTGCGGCGGGCTGACGGAGCTGATCCGGGCGGGGTTCGACACGCTGGTGGAGGCGGGCTATCAGCCGGAGGTCGCCTACTTCGAGTGCCTGCACGAGGTGAAGCTGATCGTGGACCTGATCTACGAGGGGGGGATCGCCAACATGCGCTGGTCGATCTCCGACACGGCGGAGTTCGGGGACCTGACGCGGGGCAAGCGGATCGTCACCGAAGAGACGCGGAGGGCGATGAAGAAACTCCTGGCGGAGATCCAGGACGGGACGTTCGCCAAGGACTGGCTGCTGGAGAACCGGGTGGGGCGGCCGGTGTTCAACGCCCGCAAGCGGCAGGACCAGGCGCACCTGATCGAGGAGGTCGGCGCGAAGCTGCGGGGCATGATGCCGTGGTTGAAGAGGAAATAACGCGGAACGCAGAACGATGAACGATGAACGAAAAGCAAGGTGGCCTGTTGGCTTTTGTTCCGCGTTCATCGTTCCGACTTCATCGTTGCTCTTTGAGGAGGTGATTCAGATGGAACCCGGTCTTGACGGGGGAAAGCAGGATAGCGAGCTGTGTCTATTCGAGCAGGTGGAGCGATTTGGCCGGAGGGTTCCATCTGCAATCCACCGGAGGCTCCGGCAGAGGAGGTCATCCTGACCATGGATGCGAGTCAATCGAACCGGGTCGTCATCTTCGACACGACATTGAGGGACGCTGAACAGACGCCCGGCGCCAAGCTGTCCGTGCGCGAAAAGATGGAGATCGCGCACCAGCTGGCCAGGCTGAGGGTGGACGTGATCGAGGCCGGGTTCCCGATCTCTTCGAACGAGGACTTCGAGGCGGTCCGCCGGATCGCGCACGAGGTGGAGGGGCCCATCGTCTGCGGCCTGTCCAGGGCGCTCCCCCAGGACGTGGACCGGGCCGGAGAGGCGCTCCGGGGGGCGCCCAGGCCCAGGATTCACACGTTCATCGGGACCTCGCCCCAGCACATCGCCATGATCGGCAAACCCCCCGAGCAGGTCCTGAAGATGGCCGTGGCGGCCGTGGAGCGCGCCAGGTCGTTCTGTGAGGACGTGGAGTTCTCCCCGATGGACGCCGCGCGCACGGAGCCGGCCTATCTCTACGAGGTCATCGAGGGGGTGATCCGGGCCGGGGCCACGACGGTCAACATCCCGGACACGGTCGGCTACGCCGTGCCGGAGCAGTTCGGCGGCCTGATCCAGGGCATTCTGGAGAATGTGTCCAACGCCGGGGAGGCCGTCCTGAGCGTGCACTGTCACGACGACCTGGGCATGGCGGTGATCAACACCCTGGCGGCGCTCAAGAACGGGGCGCGTCAGGCGGAGTGCACGATCAACGGGCTGGGCGAGCGGGCGGGCAACGCCTCCCTGGAGGAGATCGTGATGGCCCTGCGCACGCGCCAGGACTACTTCGGGTTCCACACGCAGGTGGAGACCAGGCAGATCTGCCCGACGAGCCGTCTGGTGAGCCGTCTGATGGGCATCGCCGTCGCGCCCAACAAGGCCATCGTGGGGGCCAATGCGTTTGCGCACAGCTCGGGCATCCACCAGGACGGGGTCTTGAAGGACCGCCAGAACTTCGAGATCATAGACCCGCGCGACGTGGGCCTGGACGAGAGCCAGATCGTGCTCACGGCCCGGTCGGGCCGGCACGCCCTGCGGCACCGGCTGGAGGAGCTGGGCTACCATCTTTCCAAGGAGGAGCTGGACAAGGCCTACCAGCGGTTCCTGGACATCGCGGACAAGAAGAAGGAGATCTTCGACGAGGACCTGGCGGCCATCGTGTCGGATGAGCTGCGCGAGGTGCCGCAGAAGTACCAGCTCGAATACCTCCACACGTCGAGCGGGACGGGGACGATCCCGACGTCCACGATCAAGCTCCGCATCGACGGGGAGCGGGTCGTGCAGGAGGCGGCGTGGGGGGACGGCCCCATCGACGCGACTTACAACGCCATCATGAAGGCCGTGGAGACGCCGGTGCAGCTCGAGGACTACGCCAGCCGGTCGGTGACGCGGGGGCAGGACGCGGTGGGGGAGGTGACGGTGAGGCTGTCGAGCAACGGGCACACGGCGATCGGGCGCGGGGCGTCCACGGACCTGATCGAGGCCGGGGCGAAGGCGTTCATCGACGGGCTGAACCGCCTGGCCGTGCAGGAGCGGATGAAGAAGGGGATGGGGCCTGGCGCGGGGGT
>CAYRZX010000004.1:0-52806 GCA_964428665.1 uncultured Gemmatimonas sp. | reverse complement strand
ACCGCCTGGCCGTGCAGGAGCGGATGAAGAAGGGGATGGGGCCTGGCGCGGGGGTGTAAAAAAGACAACGTGGATCGTGGATCGTGGATCGAAAAAACCAGCCACGAATCACGAATCACGAATCACGAATTAAGGGTTCTTTTCATGGGCAAAAGCCTGTTCCATAAAGTCTGGGACGCGCACACGGTGCGCCGGCTGCCGTCCGGGCAGACGCAGCTCTTCATCGGGCTGCACCTGGTCCACGAGGTGACCAGCCCGCAGGCGTTCTCGGAGATGCGCGACCGGGGGCTGAAGGTGGCCTTCCCGGACCGAACGTTCGCGACCGTGGACCACATCGTCCCGACGGACCTCCAGGCCAGGCCGTTCCAGGACGGCCTGGCCGAGGAGATGATGCGGGCCATCGAGCAGAACGCGAAGGAGTTCAGTCTCCCCCTGTTCAACCTCGACGACTCGCGGCAGGGGATCGTCCACGTGGTGGGGCCGGAGCTGGGGCTGACGCAACCGGGGATGACGATCGCGTGCGGGGACAGCCACACCTCCACGCACGGGGCGTTCGGGGCCGTGGCGTTCGGGATCGGGACGAGCCAGGTGCGGGACGTGCTGGCGACGCAGTGCCTGGCGATGGACCCGCTGAAGGTGCGCCGGATCAACGTGACCGGGAGGCTGTCGAAGGGGGTCTATGCCAAGGACGTGACGCTGAACGTCATCCGCCACCTGGGGGTCAAGGGGGGCGTGGGATACGCCTACGAGTACGGCGGCCCGGTGATCGACGCCATGACCATGGAGGAGCGGATGTCGCTCTGCAACATGTCGATCGAGGGGGGGGCGCGCGCGGGCTACGTCAACCCGGACCGGACGACGTTCGATTACCTGAGGGGCCGGCCCTGCGCGCCGAAGGAGGGGGCGTTCGACCGGGCCGTGGCCTGGTGGCGGTCGATGGCGTCGGACGCGGACGCGGCCTACGACGACGCGGTGGCGCTGGACGGGGGCGCGATGGAGCCGACGGTGACGTGGGGGATCACGCCGGGGCAGTCGGTCTACGTGACGGAGAGGATACCGGACCCGGCGTCGCTGCCGGAGGAGGACCGGGGCTCGGCGAGGGAGGCGCTGGAGTTCATGGACTTCAGGCCCAACGCGCCGATCGCGGGCACCCGGATCGACGTGGCGTTCATCGGGTCCTGCACGAACGGCCGGCTGAGCGACCTGCGGGAGGCGGCGCGGATCGCGAAGGGGCGGAGGGTCGCCGGGGGGGTCAAGGCCCTGGTGGTTCCGGGGTCGCAGGCCGTGCGGAGGGCCGCCGAGGCCGAGGGGCTGCACGAGGTCTTCCGGGAGGCGGGGTTCGAGTGGCGGGGGGCGGGGTGCTCGATGTGCCTGGCCATGAACCCGGACAAGCTGGTGGGGAGGCAGGTCTGCGCGTCTTCGAGCAACCGGAACTTCAAGGGCCGGCAGGGGAGCCCGACCGGGCGGACGCTGCTGATGAGCCCGGCGATGGTCGCCGCGGCGGCGGTGGCGGGGGAGGTCGTGGATGTCAGGGGGATGATCTGAAAGGATTTTTTCATGAGCGCATCATCTGTGACCCGGATCGAGGGGCGGGCCGTGCCGGTCCGGGGGAACGACATCGACACGGACCGGGTCATCCCCGCGCGCTATTTGCGGTGCGTGACGTTCGACGGGCTGGGGGAGCACGCCTTTGAGGACGACCGGAAGGCGGGGGGCCATCCGTTCGACGACCCGCGCTTTCAGGGGGCGTCGATCCTGGTGGTCAACCGGAACTTCGGGTGTGGCTCGTCGCGGGAGCACGCCCCGCAGTCGCTGATGCGGTGGGGGATCAGGGCGGTGGTCGGGGAGTCCTTCGCGGAGATCTTCCGGGGGAACTGCACGGCGATGGGCATCCCGTGCGTGACGGCGGCGGAGGCGGATGTGCTGCTGATGATGGAGGCCGTGGAGGCCGAGCCGGGGCAGGCGGTGGTCGTGGACCTCAGGGCGAAGACGGTGACGTACGGCGACAGGGCCGTGAAGGTCCAGATGCCGAACAGCGCGCGGTCCCAGCTCCTGGAGGGGGCGTGGGACGCCACAGGGCAGCTCTTAGAAGGCACGGACGCCGTGCGCGCGACGGCGGGGCGGTTGCCGTATGTGAGCGGGTTTAAGTGAGGCAACACCTATGGACGAACGCTACAACTTTCGGGAGATCGAGGCCAGGTGGCAGGCGCGGTGGGAACGGGAGAAGACGTTCCGCGCCCCCGATTGCTCAGACCGGCCCAAGTTCTACGCGCTGGAGATGTTCCCCTACCCCTCCGGCGCGGGCCTTTCAGTAGGGCACGGCAAAAACTACGTGCCGATGGACGCCTTCTGCCGCTACAAGCGCATGAAGGGGTTCAATGTCCTGCACCCGATGGGGTGGGACGCGTTCGGGCAGCCCGCCGAGAACGAGGCGATCAAGCGGGGGCGCAACCCCCGCGAGATGGTGCCGGAGTACGCGGCCAACTACCGGCGGACGCTGAAGCTGATCGGGGCGAGCTACGACTGGGACCGGGAGATCAACTCCAGTCTGCCGGACTACTACAAATGGACGCAGTGGGTCTTCCTGCTGCTCCACCGGCGCGGCCTGGCCTACCGGGCCACGGCTCCGATCAACTGGTGCCCCTCCTGCAAGACGGGCCTGGCGAACGAGGAGGTGAAGGAGGGGCGCTGCTGGCGCTGCGACACGCCGGTGGAGAAGCGGCCCATGCCGCAGTGGTTCTTCCGGATCACGGCCTACGCCGACCGTCTGCTGAACGACCTGGACCGGATCGACTGGTCGGAGGGGCTGAAGGAGATGCAGCGGGACTGGATCGGGCGGAGCGAGGGGGCGGAGGTGGACTTCCCGGTGCAGGGGACGGGGGACGTCATCCGCGTGTTCACGACCCGGCCCGACACGCTGTTCGGGGCGACGTTCATGGTGCTGGCCCCGGAGCACCCGCTGGTGGCGAAGCTGACCGCGCCGGAGCGGCGGGCGGAGGTGGAGGCCTACGCGCGGAGGGCGCAGGGGGAGACGGAGATCGAGCGCATGAGCGCGGAGCGCGCCAAGACGGGCGTGTTCATCGGGGCTTACGCGATCAACCCGGCGACGGAGGCGCCGATCCCGATCTGGACCGCGGACTACGTGCTGATGGGCTACGGCACGGGCGCGATCATGGCCGTGCCGGCGCACGACCAGCGGGACTTTGAGTTTGCCCGGAGGTTCGGCATCCCGATCCGCCTGGTCTACCAGGTCCCCGGAGGGCCGACCCGGCCGGAGGAGATGACGCAGGCCCTGCCGGAGGGGGGGGCGGTGATCAACTCCGGGAAGTTCGACGGCCTGCCGAACGACCGGGAGACCGTTCAAAAATTCACCGCCTGGCTGGAGGAGAAGGGCAAGGGGAAGGGGACGGTCACCTACCGGCTGCGGGACTGGCTGATCAGCCGGCAGCGCTACTGGGGCGCGCCCATCCCCATCGTCCACTGTGAGCGGTGCGGGGAGGTGCCGGTGCCGGAGGACCGGCTGCCGGTGCTGCTGCCGGAGGTGGAGCACTACCAGCCGTCGGGCACGGGGGAGTCGCCGCTGGCGACGATCCCGGAGTTCGTGAACACCACCTGCCCGAAGTGCAACGGCCCGGCGCGGCGGGAGACGGACACGATGGGGGGCTATGCCTGCTCGTCCTGGTATTTTCTGCGGTTTGTGGACCCACACAACGACGAGGCGTTGGCGGCGCGGGAGAAGATCGACGCCTGGCTGCCGGTGGACCACTACGCGGGCGGGGTGGAGCACGCGCGCTCGCACCTGCTCTACGCGCGGTTCTGGACGAAGGTGCTGTTCGACGCCGGCCTGGTCGGGTTCACGGAGCCGTTTATGGTGCTGCGCAACCAGGGGTCCCTCCTGGCCTACACGCCCGGACGAAGGCCGCGCGCGGGGGAGGAGGTGGCCAGCGAAGAGGAGGAGGAGGAGCGGATCGTGGACTGGGTCGTGCTGAGGCCGGAGGAGCGGGCGACGTTCCCGGAGGATCAGGTCGTCTGGCGCTGGGCGCGGATGTCCAAGTCGAAGGGGAATGTGGTCACGCCGGACGAGATCGCGGAGAAGTACGGGGCGGACAGCCTGCGCGTGTACGAGATGTTCGTGGCGCCGTTCGAGGACGACGTGCAGTGGACGGAGGAGGGGATGCACGGGGCGTTCAGGTTCGTCAACCGGGTCTGGAGGTGGGCGACGGGCGTCCTGCCGGTCTTTGACCCCGGCTGGCGGGGGAGGCTGGCCGGGCGGGCGACAGGGCCGGAGGCGCAGAGGGTCCGCCGCAAGCTGCACCAGACGATCCGGAAGGTGGGGGAGGACCTGGAGGGCTTCCGGTTCAACACGGCGGTCGCCGCGCTGATGGAGTTGATCAATGAGCTGTATGCCTATCGTCCGGTCGAGGGGGACGCGGCTCAGGGGGGCGCCGATCCCGCGGTCCTGTCCGAGGCGCTGGAGGGGCTGGTCCTGCTGATGGCCCCGTTCACGCCGCACGTTGCGGACGAGCTGTGGGAGCGGATGGGGAGGGAGGGGACGACCTACGAGGCGACGTGGCCGGGGTTCGACGCCGCGGTCGCCGCGGAGGACCGGGTCACGATGGTGGTGCAGGTCAACGGGAAGGTGCGCGGGCGCGTCGAGGTGGAGGCCGGGCTGCCGGAGGGGGAGATGAAGCGGGTCGCGCTGGAGATCGACAACGTGAAGCGGTTCCTGGACGGGAAGACGCCGAAGAAGGTAATTGTAATTCCGAAAAACTATGTGGTTAGCATTGCGGTGTAACTGATAAAAAGAAGGTTTGGAGTGCGCAAGCCATGCTTGCGCTTTCGCTGCCGGAAGCCGTGCTTCCGGCGAGCGATATTCCCACTTTTCTTTGCTCGCCCAAAGAAAAGTGGGAGAAAAGAAAGGGCGCTCGCTCAAGCGCCGCGAGAGGCTTGGCGCGGCGTAATTGCTCCAGTGGCTAAATCAGAGTATCGGTGGCCATTATAGGTTTCTTGCCTCCATTGGGCTTCAGAGGAGGGGGATTCCGACGCCGCGCCTTTTTTTAACCTGGGCAAAGCCAAAGGTGAAACTCCGTAGGTCTTACAGGCCGACCACAGCCCTTGCAAAGTCCGTGCGTTTTGATGACGAGATGATGCATGTCTCACTGACCGATGGGCGCATTGTCAGCGTGCCGATCATCTGGTTCCCTCTGCTCCATGAGGCTACACCTCAACAGAGAGAGAACTACGAGATCGACGGCGGCGGCATAAGCCTACATTGGCCTGAGATTGACGAAGATATTTCGGTTGCGGGTTTGCTCGATGGCGCAGACTGGAAATCCACATAGACCAGCTACCAGCATCTCGAAGGCTCGTACGCCGGAAGAGATTGCGGAGTTCTGGGACACGCACAGCCTGGCTGACTACTGGGACCAGACCCACGAAGTCGAATTTGAGGTGAGGGCCAAGCGCAGGCGACGGGTGACGCTTGACCCGGAATGTCCCCGTTCCCTCGATACGCCCCGTAGTCCCGAGTAGCGGCCAAAAGCCGCGTCGAGGGACAGGGCTACTGTTCTGTCAAGGAAGTTTTGATAGGTTGTCATTCTGAGGGCGCACAGCGCCCGAAGAATCTCGTCTTTCGAGTCAAAGAGATTCTTCGCCTCCGCTGCGCTCCGGCTCAGAATGACAACCGCTCATTTTAACTTTGACAGAGCACTACTCGTGAACTCGGTATTCTGCATAGCATCATGAAAGGACTCAGGACGATCTGCTCGGAGTGCGGCACGGCCACCGTGTTTCAAGAAGTCACCATCGACTTCGAGCGGAAAGGCGTTAAAGCGGCTGTATCCGGCGTCCCGGCGATGGTATGCCCTAAATGTGGGGAGCGGTACGTGCCGGGGGAGATCGCCGGGGATGTAGTTGACACTGTATCCCGGACAATAGATGGGATGGGCGATCTGATGAAGAAGTCGTATCATATTGAGGTTGAAACATCTCCTGGAGAGCGGCATGGCTTTTCGCAGATCACGTTGATTCCCGCGTAATTTTACTTCGTTCTTTCATCACGGAGGTTCCATTGTCCTATAAGATCGCAGTCATTCCGGGGGACGGGACGGGGCCGGAGGTGGTGGCCGAGGGGCTCAAGTGCCTGAGGGCGGTCAGCGAGAAGGTGGGGTTCAAGTACGAGCTGACGCGCTTCGACTTCGGGGGGGAGCGCTACAAGCGGACGGGGGAGACGCTGCCCGACTCCGCGCTGGAGGAGTTCCGGAAGTTCGATGCCATCTACCTGGGGGCCATCGGCCACCCGGACGTGAAGCCGGGCATCCTGGAGAAGGGCATCCTGCTCCGGACACGGTTTGAACTGGACCAGTACATCAACCTGCGCCCGGTGAAGCTCTACCCCGGCGTGGACTGTCCGCTGAAGGACAAGGGGCCGGAGGAGATCGACTTCGTGGTCGTGCGGGAGAACACGGAGGGGCTCTACACGGGGAGCGGCGGATTCTTGAAGAAGGGGACGCCGGACGAGATCGCGGTGCAGGAGTCGATCAACACCCGCAAGGGGGTGGAGCGATGTCTCCGGTACGCGTTTGAGCTGACGCGGAGGCGGGGCAAGAATAAAAAACTGACGCTGTGCGGCAAGACGAACGTGCTGACGTTCGCGTTCGACCTGTGGGAGCGCACCTTTCACGAGGTGGGGGAGAGGGACTACCCGGACGTGCAGCGGGACTACGCGCACGTGGACGCGACCTGCATGTGGATGGTGAAGAACCCGGAGTGGTTCGACGTGATCGTGACGGACAACATGTTCGGGGACATCATCACGGACCTGGGCGCGATGATCCAGGGGGGGATGGGGGTGGCCGCAGGGGGGAACATCAACCCGGAGGGGACCTCGATGTTCGAGCCGATCGGGGGGTCCGCGCCGAAGTACACCGGCCAGAATGTGATCAACCCGGTCGCGGCCATCGCGGCCTGCCAGATGATGATCGACGCGCTGGGGGAGGCGAAGGGCGCAAGGATTCTGGAGGGGGCGATCATCGAGGTGGTGAGCAAGAGGCTGAAGAGCATGTCCGCGGGCAGGATGGGCTACTCCACCAGCCAGGTGGGGGACCTGGTGGCCGAGGCGGTGGCGAGGGCGTAAGGAGGCATTTATGCCCGACGTTGTACAGGTCTACGATTCCACGCTCCGGGACGGGGCGCAGGCCGAGGGGATCTCCTTCTCGGTCGAGGACAAGCTGATGATCGCCCACCGGCTGGACGACCTGGGCGTCCACACCGTCGAGGGGGGGTGGCCCAACCCGACGAACCCGAAGGACCTGGAGTTCTTCGTGCGGGCGAAGGGGCAGAGGTTCAGGCACGCGCGGGTCGCGGCCTTCGGGAGCACGCGCCGGGCGGGCAACCGGCCGGAGGACGACCCCACGCTGAACACGCTGCTGAGGGCGGACACGCAGGTCGTCACCATTTTCGGGAAGAGCTGGGACCTGCACGTCACGGAGGTCCTGCGGACGACGCCCGACGAGAACCTCCGGCTGATCGAGGACTCCGTGGCCTACCTGAAGGGGCACGGCAGGGAGGTGGTCTACGACGCCGAGCACTTCTTCGACGGGTACAAGAACGACCCGAAGTACGCGATGGCGACGCTCCTGGCCGCGCAGGAGGGGGGGGCGGACATCCTGGTCCTGTGCGACACGAACGGCGGGACTCTGACCTCCGGGGTGTACGAGATCGTGAAGGCGGTGAAACAGGGGATCGGCGTCCCGTTCGGCATCCACACCCACAACGACGCCGGGCTGGGGGTCGCCAACACCGTCGCGGCGGTGGAATTGGGGGCCGCCCAGGTGCAGGGGACGGTCAACGGCTACGGCGAGCGGTGCGGGAACGCCAATCTCTGCGCGATCATCCCGACGGTGGAGCTGAAGCTCCGAAAGACCTGCATCGGTCGCGGGAAGTTGCGCGAGCTGATGGAGGTCTCGCGCTTTGTGAGCGAGCTGGCCAATGTCTACCACGACCACCGGCAGCCCTACGTGGGGGAGAGCGCCTTCGCCCACAAGGGGGGGGTGCACGTGGACGCCATGATGAAAAATCCGGCCTGTTACGAGCACATCGACCCGGAGCTGGTGGGCAACTCGCGGCGGTTTCTGGTGTCGGACCAGTCGGGGGGCGGGACGATGGTGGATAAGCTTCGGAAGCTGAGGCCGGGGCTGAAGAAGTCCGACCCGGAGGTGGCGGCGGTCCTGGCGGCCGTGAAGGCGAGGGAGAGTGAGGGCTACGTGTTCGAGGCCGCCGAGGGGTCGTTCGAGGTCCTGGCCCGCAAGGCGATGGGCCTTTATCGGGACCCTTTCGAGCTGATCAACTACCGGACCGTGGTGCTGAAGGACGACCGGCAGATGCAGATCGAGGCGATCGTGAAGCTCCGGGTGAACGGCGAGGTCCAGCACACGGTCGCGGAGGGGGACGGGCCGGTGAACGCCCTGGACCGCGCGCTGCGCAAGGCGCTGGAGGGGGCCTATCCGTCCCTCCGGCAGGTCCACCTGGAGGACTACAAGGTCCGCGTCCTGTCGAGCGGGGACGGGACGGCGGCGAAGGTGCGGGTGCTGATCGAGTCGTCGGACGGGAAGGACGTCTGGGGCACGGTGGGGGTCTCGGAGAACCTGATCGAGGCGAGCTGGGTCGCGCTGGTGGACAGCCTGAGCTACAAGCTGCTGAAGGACGGCGCGGTGGGGGCGGGGCAGGCCGCGCACGTGGCGAAGTAGGGGCGGTTCGCGAACCGCCCCTACGGCTTTGAGGAAGGACTGTGGTATGGTCATCGACACAAAGCGACTCCAACGGCTGCCGCCCTACGTGTTCGCCCAGATCAACGAGCAGAAGCTGAGGCTCCGGCAGCAGGGGGTGGACGTCATCGACCTGGGCATGGGGAACCCCGACCAGCCGGCCCCGCCGCACATCATCGAGAAGCTGTGCGAGGTGGCGCGCGACGAGAAGGCGCATCGCTATTCCTCCTCGCGGGGGATTCCGGCGCTACGAAAGGCGATCTGCCGGCACTACCAGCGGCGGTTCGGGGTGGAGCTGGACTGGCAGCGGGAGGTCATCACCACCATCGGGTCGAAGGAGGGGCTGGCGCACATCTGCCTGGCCCTGCTCGACCCGGGGGACCTGGCGGTCGTCCCGAACCCGGCCTATCCGATCCATATCTACGGGGTGGCCATCGCGGGGGGGAACGTGCTGAGCATCCCCCTCCGACCCGAGAAGGAGTTCGTGCCGGAGATGGAGATGATCACGCGGGAGGTCTGGCCGAGGCCGAAGGTCATGATTTTCAATTTCCCGCACAACCCGACGACGGCCACGGTGGAGGTGGGCTTCTTCGAGGAGGTGGTGGCGTTCGCCCGGAAGCGGGATATCATCGTCATCCACGACCTGGCCTACTCGGACATCGCCTTCGACGGCTACGTCGCGCCGAGTTTCATGCAGGTGCCGGGGGCCAGGGAGGTGGGGGTCGAGTTCTTTACGATGTCCAAGTCCTACAACATGGCCGGGTGGCGGGTGGGGTTCTGCGCGGGCAATCCCGACGTGATCGACGCCCTGGCCAAGATCAAGGGCTACATGGACTACGGCATCTTCACGCCGGTCCAGGTGGCGGCCGTCGCGGCGCTGGACGGGCCGCAGGACTGCGTGAGGGCGGCTGCGAAGCTCTACCAGAAGCGGCGGGACGCGCTCGTGCGGGGCCTGAACCGGATCGGATGGCCGGTCCTGAAGCCGAGGGCGTCGATGTTCGTCTGGGCGCCGATCCCTGGCCGGTACCGGGAGATGGGGTCGATGGCGTTTGCGATGAAGCTGATGAACGAGGCGGAGGTGGCCGTGTCGCCGGGGGTCGGGTTCGGGGACATGGGGGAGGGCTACGTGCGCATCTCGCTGGTGGAGAATGACCAGCGCATCCAGCAGGCGGTGCGGAATATCAAGAAGTGTCTGAAACTTTAAGGCGGAGGACGAACTTGAACACCATTCCCGGCTCGGTGACATCGCCTAAAGGGTTCCAGGCCGCAGGGATTGCGGCGGGGATCAAGGCGTCGGGCAACAAGGACCTGGCGCTGATCTTCTCGGAGACGCCGTGCAGCGCGGCGGGGGTCTTCACGCTGAACCGGGTGAAGGCCGCGCCGGTGTTCGTGACGCAGGAGCGCCTGCGGGACGGGCGGGCGCAGGCCGTCGTGGTCAACAGCGGGAACGCCAACTGCTGCACCGGGGCCCAGGGGATGGCCGACGCCCGCCGGATGGCAGAGGTCACGGCGGAGGCGCTGAAGCTGAGGGCGGAGGATGTGCTCGTGGGGTCCACGGGGGTGATCGGGGTCCCGCTGCCGATGGGTGTGGTGGAGAAGGGCATCCGGCGGGTTGTCCTGGCGCTCAGCCCGACGGGGGGGGACGACGCGGCGGAGGCGATCATGACCACGGACACGGTCCCGAAGAAGGCCGCGGTGCGGGCAGAGGTCGGGGGGGGGACGGTCACGCTGGGGGGGATGGCCAAGGGGGCCGGGATGATCGCGCCGAACATGGGGACGATGCTGTCGTTCCTGACGACGGACGCGGAGGTCGAGCCGGGGCTACTGAGGTCGCTGCTCAAGGGGGCGGTGGACAGGTCCTACAACGTGGTGACCGTGGACGGGGACACGAGCACGAACGACACGGTGATCCTGATGGCCAACGGGGCGTCCGGGGTCCGGGTGGAGGGGGCAACGGCGGAGGGTCTGTTCCGGCAGGCGCTGGCGGCGCTGACGCTCGACCTGGCCAGGCAGATCGCCCGCGACGGGGAGGGGGCGACGAAGTTCGTGACGGTGCGGGTGACGTCGGCCCGGAATTTTGAGGACGCGAAGACGGTGGCGCTGAGCGTGGCGAACTCCAACCTGGTCAAGACGGCGATCTTCGGGCGGGACCCCAACTGGGGGCGCATCCTGTGCGCCGCCGGGTATTCGGGCGCGGAGCTGGACCCGAACCGCGTAAAGGTGTCGATGGTGGGCATCCCGATCTTCGCGAACGGCACGCCGGTCCCGTTCGACAAGCCGAAGGCCGTCGAGGCCCTGTCCGCCAAGGAGGTGCTGATCGAGATCGACCTGGGGGATGGGTCAGAGGCCGTCGAGGCCTACACGTGCGATTTCAGCTACGACTACGTGAAGATCAATGCGGAGTATACAACGTGAGGAGATCCAAGATATGACCCTATCCAGGCGCGTCATGGGGATCGAAGAGTCGATCACGATGGCGGTGTCGGCGAAGGCCAAGACGATGCGTGCCCAGGGGATCGACGTGGTGTCGATGGACGCCGGGGAGCCGGATTTCGACACGCCGCAGCACATCAAGGAGGCGGCGATCCGGGCGATCCAGGACGGGTTCACGAAATATACCGTGGCCACGGGCATCCCGGAGCTCAAGCGGGCGATCTGCGACAAGCTGGAGCGGGACAGCGGGCTGAAGTACGACCCCTCTCAGGTCGTCGTGGGGTGCGGGGCCAAGCACACCCTGTTCGACGCGACGATGGCGCTGGTCAACGAGGGGGATGAGGCGATCATCCCGGCCCCCTACTGGGTGAGCTACGCGGACCAGGTCAAGCTCATGGGGGGGAAACCGGTCGTCGTGCAGACGAGGCCGGAGAACGGGCTGAAGATGACGGCGGACGAGCTGAGGGGGGCGCTGTCCCCCCGGACCAAGTTCCTGCTCCTGAACAGCCCCTCCAACCCGCACGGGGCGGTCTACTCGGAGGCGGAGCTGGCGGCCCTGGCCAGGGTTCTGGCGAACACCGATGCCTACATCATCTCCGACGAGATCTACGAGAAGATCATCTACGGGGTGAAGTGCCACTCCATCGCGCAGATGGGGGAGGCGCTGAAGGCCCGGACGATCCTGGTGAACGGGGTGTCGAAGTCCTACGCGATGACGGGCTGGCGGATCGGCTACGCCGCCGGGCCGAAGGAGGTCATCTCGCTGATGGCCAAGCTGCAGAGCCAGGAGACGTCCAACCCGGCTTCGATCTCGCAAATGGCGGCGCTGGCGGCGCTGAACGGCCCCCAGGAGGGCGTGGAGCAGATGCGGAGGGCGTTCGAGGAGCGGAGGGACACTATCGTCGGGCGGCTGAATGCCATTCCGGGCATCACCTGCATGAAACCGGACGGGGCCTTCTATGTGTTCCCGAACACGTCGGCGCTCTACGGGTCGCGCTACAAGGACCGGAAGGTCCAGAACTCCCTCGATCTGTGCAACTTTCTGCTGGAGGAGATGAAGGTCTCCTGCGTGCCGGGCAGCGGGTTCGGGATGGACGGGCATGTCCGAATGTCTTACGCCACGTCGATGGAGAACATCCGGAAGGCGCTGGACCGGGTGGAGGAGGGGGTCGGGAAGCTGTCCAGGTGAAAGAACAGGGGTTAGGGAGATGAATCAGAACTTCTATCTGGACTTCGAGCGACCGATCGCGGAGATGGAGAAAAAGATCGAGGAGATCAAGACCTACGCCTCCTCCGAGGGGATGGACATGTCGGAAGAGGTGAGGCGGATGGAGGAGAGGCTTCGGAAGCTGGAGAAGGAGATCTACTCGAATCTGTCACGATGGCAGCGGGTGCAGGTCGCGCGGCACCCCAAACGGCCCTACACGCTGGACTATATCCAGATGACGATGACCGATTTCGTGGAGTTGCACGGGGACCGGCTGTTCGGGGACGATCATGCGGTGGTGGGGGGACTGGCCCGACTGAACGGCGAGCCGGTCGTGGTCATCGGACATCAGAAGGGGAGAAACACAAAGGAGAGCCTGTACCGGAACTTCGGGATGGCCCATCCGGAGGGCTACCGCAAGGCGCTGCGGCTGATGAAGATGGCGGCCAAGTTTCGGAGGCCCGTCGTCTGTCTGATCGACACGCCAGGGGCCTACCCCGGCGTCGGGGCAGAGGAGCGCGGGCAGGCGGAGTCCATCGCGCGAAATCTGTTTGAAATGTCACACCTGCCGACGCCGATCGTGGTGGCGATCATCGGGGAGGGGGCGAGCGGAGGGGCGCTGGGGATCGGCGTGGGGGATCGCCTCCTGATGATGGAAAACGCGTGGTACTCGGTCATCAACCCGGAGGGTTGTTCGCTGATCCTGTGGCGAAATCGGGACCAGAAGGAGGATGCCGCAGAGGCGCTCAAGCTGACGGCCGCTGATCTGCTGGAGCTGGGCATCGTCGACCGGATCGTCCCCGAACCGTTCGGGGGCGCTCACCGAGACCCGGATCGGGCCGGTGAGAGTTTGAAAGCTGCCGTGGCAGACACCTTGCTCGAACTCCGCGCTTTCCCGGTAGAAAAATTGGTGGAACAGCGCGTGGAGAAGTTCTGTCGCATGGGTGTCTGGGAGGAGTAACGCGGATGCGTTTGAAATGGCACATCGTCCCCGAACGTGTTGCAGGTGAACGGAATGCATCGCGCGACTGACGGAGCGTGGACAAAAATACCGTGTATCTCCGGTTGAGCGTGGACGATTCTATCCGAACAGTGGAAGATTTTAATGTGGAACATTTATTTTCTGGAACACGATTCTTCTATCTTTCAACGTCTTAGATATTGTTTCCGGTTGTTTCACGAACATCCTTCAAAATAGTCCTTGACTTGACTCTCGTCACGACCTATATTTTAAATGTTTTGCGAAAGCGCAGACTCAATGTAACATATTGATTTTGGATATGATTATAATGCATTAGAGGGGGCTTTTTTTAAAGCCCTTTGAGTTTTTTTTATTACGACTGAGAGGTGGGGTTGGGGTGGCGGTTTCATTGCCTCAAAGGCATTGAAACCGAACAGGAATTTGGGGCTCCGTATTTTCGCCTGATTCTTTCTGCTGGCCCGGGGAGAAGGGGTTACCCCTGGCAGGTGTGTGACACGGTTGGGGGAGACTGTGTACTCACTGCGCTGGGACGTTTTTCGATCCTTTCTTGCACCGGCAGGGCATCAGCAGCGATTTGCGGAGCCTCTTTTTTTTGCCACGGAAACGCGCTGATTATTTTTTATTAAAAAAACCTCACGCCTTGCGTGGGGGTTTTTTATTGCCGTGGCCTATCTCTATGGAAGTAAGGTCCTGATGTAAAGACCTTCCTGATCCACTCTCACCACGATGGCCCCGTGCCGATCCGTCCGACAGACCCGGACGCCTGAGGATTCGTAGCGTGCGATCACCTCGGGCGCAGGGTGTCCGAACCGATTTCGCTCTCCGGCGGAGATCACGGCGATGGATGGGGAGACGGCGCTTAGAAAGTCGCGGGTCGATGAGGTGTTGGAGCCGTGGTGGGCCACTTTCAGGATGTCCCCTTTCAGGCGGGAGGCCCAGGTCAGGAGGCAGGATTCGGCCTGTCGCTCCGCGTCGCCGGTCAGGAGCAGGGTTTTTCCCCGGTAGGTGAGCCGGAGGACGACAGACCCGTTGTTGAGGCCCAGAGGTGGGGCAGAGGCGGTGTCCCTGCGGACGAAGCCGGGGATGGGGTGGAGGACCAGGGCGCCGACTCCGCCCAGCCCGGTCAGGCTGTCTCCGGCGGCCACGGCGTGGTAGGAGATGTCCTTTTGCTGGATGAGATCCCGGATGCGCCCGGAGGTCCAGGCGCTGGAGGCCTGGCCGCTGTCCACGTAATGTCCGATCTGAACCTGTTGCAGGACCTCCACCAGCCCTCCGATGTGGTCGTCGTGCGGGTGGGATGCCACGACGACGTCGAGGCGACGGACGTTGTGATATTTCAGGAAGGGGAGGATGACCTGGCGTCCGGCGTCGAATCGCTCCGAGCGCATCCCTCCGTCGATGAGCATCGTCTTGCCGTCCGGGAAACGGAGGAACAGACCGTCGCCCTGGCCGACGTCGAGGAAGACGGCGTCCAGGCCGGGTCCGGGTCCGGTGATGTCTTTCCAGGCGAGGGCATTGGCCAGGAGCAGGGCGGCGAAGAGGCAGGGTTTTCCCAGCCTGGACTGTCGCGCGCCGGGCAGGCAGAGGCCCACGGCGAGGAAGTAGACGCAGAGCGCTGCGAGGGGGGGGCGCGGCACGGCGAGAGTGGCGCAGGGGACCTGTGCAAAGAGGTGCACAACGGCGAGGAGGGCCTTCAGGAGGAGATAGTTGGCTCCGTTGATCAGGGTGGAGAGGGCCGGAGAGAGCGGGCCTGACATCGCTGACAGCACGCCCAGGACCGTGGCTGCGCTGACGAGTGGGGCGGCGGGCAGGTTGGCGATGAACGAGGCCAGGGAGAGGGTCTGAAAGTGATAGGCCACGACGGGGAGGCTGCCGATCTGCGCTGCCAGCAGGGCGGCGAGGGGGGGCCAGGCCCACGACTTCCACCGGGGGGCGTCGGGGGGGAGGAGGTTGAGCAGCGGGCGGGACAGGACGAGCAGGGCGAGGGTGGCCATGAATGAGAGATGAAAGCCCGGATCGAACAGGCTGAGGGGCCAGATCGTCAGAAGGATGGCGGCGGACAGGCCGAGGGTGTTGAGGGCGTCCGCGTCCCGTTCGAGCGTGGCCCCGACGATCAGGGCGCACGCCATGAGCGTGGCCCGCACGACGGACGGGCTCAGGCCGGTCACGAAGGCGTAGAGGGTGAGCAGGAGGATCACGGCCACGGCCGTGGGGAGACGGCGCAGGGCGAGGGCGCGCAGGAGGGTGAATCCCACCAGCGCCACGATGCCGACGTTGAACCCGGAGACGGCCAGGGTGTGGGTCAGGCCGGTGGCGGCGAAGTCATTGAGCAGGCCCTGCGGAAAGGCCCCCCGGTCGCCGAGGAGGATGCCCTTGAGCAGGGCGGCGGGGTTTCCCGACAGGTCCCGCTCGATGGTGGCGCGGGTCGCGCGGCGCACCGGGAGCACGACCCACGACAGGAGGGGGTGGCCCTGATTTCGGGCGAGGACCTCCGCATCGTCCGGGCCGGGCAGGAAGACGGTCCCGGCGATGCCGCGCCGCGCCGCGTAGGCCCGGCTGTCGAACGCGCCGGGGTTGCGGGGGGGGCGGGGGGCGCGCAGGACGCCGGAGAAGGCCACGCGGTCGCCGTAGTGCAGGTCCAGGCCGGTCCCCTGGACGCGGAGCAGGATGGACCCGCTGACGGCCGCGTTGACGCCCTCGCATCGCTGCGCCTCCACGCGGACGGTCGCGTGGGTGAGGTCGTCCCGCTCGAAGGGCTCGTCGGAGATGACGCCCGTGAAGCGGGCCTCCCGCTCGAAACAGCCGCGCCTTCGCAGGTCGTCGCCGCCGACCTGGGTTTCGCAGGCGTAGCGCACGCACCCGGAGGTGAGGATGGCCAACACGGTGAGGCCCTGCGCCAGTTTTGCCCCGGGCCGTCCGAACCGGACGGCGAGGGCAGCGATTCCGATCAGTCCGAGGTGCGACGCCAGGAGGGGCCCGAGGGGGATCTCCTCCAGGGCGTGGGCGCTGAGCAGGCCGAGGATGAAGCAGATGGCCGTGAGGAGCGCGGGACGGCGCACGGGAGGCCCCCCATGAAAAGGTTCTAAAATCTTTACCGCTCCTGCGCAGGGGGCTATATCGAGAGCCTGATAAAAAATCGCTGCGGCTCTGGCCCTCACCCCGGTTCACTGCGTTCACCACCCCTCTCCCGTAAACGGGAGAGGGGAAGCCGAGCGTCAGCGAGGCGGGGTGAGGGCCTGTGCGACAGGCGACGTCGTTCCATGCACAAGATTTCTGTATGCAATCCACGTGCCGGGGCGTGAAGGGCCGTGTGCAGCGGCAGATGGGCCTCGGAAGACGCGAGGATGGAGATCAAGATTTTCACGCGATAGAACGATTTTTTGCCCTGAGACAGGACGGGCTTTCAACCGAATATTCATTTGACAATATAGAGGAAGCATAGTATATTGTGCGATGATTCACTAACTTCCTGCTTTTGGGATGAGTTATCTGAGCAGCATCACGTTCGGGAGGTACGTCCCGACGGGGTCCGTCGTCCACCGGCTGGACGCCCGCACCAAACTGATCTCCGCCCTTGCGCTGCTGTCCGCCAACGTATCGGGGCAGTCGCTTGCGCCTCTGGCAGGGATGTTCCTGCTGGTCTTTGCGGTCGCGGGGCTGGCCCACCTGCGCCTGACCCTGGTCCTGAGCAATCTGAGGCCTATGGCCTGGCTGCTGGCCCTGACGGTCCTGCTCAACGCCGTCCTCACGCCGGGGCGAGGGGAAGCGTTCGGGGGGGCGTTCACGGAGGAGGGGGTCCGCCAGGGTCTTTTTCTGGCGCTGCGACTGACGGGGCTTGTTCTGACGGCGTCGCTCCTCACGCTCACGACCTCTCCGCTGGACCTGGCGGACGGGATGGAGCGCCTGCTGCGTCCGGCGAAAAGGGTTGGGGTCCCCGCGCATGAACTGGCGATGACGATGACCATTGCCCTCCGGTTCGTGCCCACGCTGGCGGAGGAGGCCGAGCGGTTGAGGCGGGCGCAGCTGTCGCGAGGGGCGGATATCGAGGGGGGGCTTCTCAGGCGGATCAGGGGGTTGACCTCTCTGCTCGTGCCGCTTTTTCTGTCGGCGTTTCGCCGGGCGGATCGGCTGGCCGTGGCGATGGAGGCGCGCTGCTATCGGGGGGAGGAGGGCCGGACCCATTACGCCCAGGCGGGTTTCAGGGGGATAGACGCCGTGGCCGCCGTGGCTGTCGCGCTGGCGGTCGCCGGCATGTGGTGCTGGAAGTGAACGTCAAGCTGGTTCTCGAGTATGACGGGACAGATTTTCACGGATGGCAGTCTCAGCCCGGACTGCGGACCGTGCAGGGCGTCATCGAGGAGCGGCTGGGGGGGATGCTTGGCGAGGGGGTCCGCCTGATCGGCGCGGGGCGCACGGACGCGGGCGTTCACGCGCTGGGCCAGGTCGCCCATTTTCACACCGGGTCGAGGCTCTCGCCGGACGTGATTCAGCGGGGGCTCAACGCGCTCCTGCCCCCCGATGTGACGGCCCTGAGGGCGGAGACGGTCCCGGATGCCTTTCACGCCCGTTTCGACGCCCGGAGCCGGCGCTACCGCTATCGCATCTCCACGCGCCGACGGGCGGTGGGCCGGGGGTACGCCTGGTTCGTGCCCTACCGGCTGGACGTGGAGGCCATGCAGGGGGCCGCGAGGGTCTTCCTGGGCAGGCAGGACTTCGCCTCTTTCTGCAACGCCGCCTCCGAGCGCTCCGGGTATGTCTGTTGCGTGACGTCCTGCTCCTGGTCGGCGCACGAAGAGGACCTGTTCTTTGAGGTGGCGGCGGACCGTTTTTTGAGGGGGATGGTGCGCACAATGGTCGGGGTTCTGCTGGATGTGGGGCGGGGGAAGATGTCCATCGACGCCGTCCGGGACGCCCTGAATGCGCAGGACCGCCGGGCCTCGCGCCTCACGGCCCCGGCGCACGGACTCTTCCTGGTGCGGGTGGATTACGACAACGCGGAACGCGGAACGATGAACGCAGAAAGAGCAACGCGGAACGCGGAACGATGAACGCGGAATAAGAACCTCGAAGGCAATTTGGGTTTTCGTTCATCGTTCTGACTTCATACTTCATCGCTGCCTTTTGTTCATCGTTCATCGTTCTGAATTCATCGTTATGACAAGGGTTCGGCTGGCCCTCATTCTCGTCGCGGGGATCGCGCTGGGCGCGCTTCTGTGGGATCAACTTCGTCCGGCGCGGCGAGAGGAGGCGGTTTCGGGGCCGAGGGCGAGAGTCCCCGCTGCACAGGGCGGCCGGGCGTTTGCCGACGACATCGCCGAGTCCCGCCGAAACGCCATCGTGCGGGCGGTGGAGGCGGTGGAGCCGGCAGTGGTGAGCGTCAACACGTCTTCTGTGGAGGAGCGGCCTGTCCGGTTTCGGGACCCTTTCTTCGATTTTTTCTACCCCTTTGCCGTCCTCCGGCAGAAGGTCCCCGGCATCGGGTCGGGGTTCGTCGTCCGGGAGGACGGGCTGGTCCTGACGAACGCCCACGTCGTGGAGGGCGCGGACGCCATCTCGGTCACGCTGCCGGACCGGCGGAAGTTCGAGGTCAGGGATATCCAGCGTCAGGTCCTGAAGGACTCGGAGTCGGACGTGGCGCTGATCCGTCTCGGCGGCGTCGAGAAGCTCCCCACCGTCCGTTTCGGAGACTCCGACGATGTCATCATCGGGGAGTGGGCTATCGCCATCGGGAACCCTTTTGGCCTCGACATAGGCGATTCGCAGCCGACGGTGACCGTGGGGGTCATCAGCGCCAAGGACCGGGATTTTCAGTCGCAGGAGGACGCGAGGTCCTACAGGACGTACAAGAAGATGATTCAGACGGACGCGGCCATCAACCGGGGCAACAGCGGGGGGCCGCTGGTGAACGGCGCCGGCGAGGTAGTCGGGATCAACACGTTCATTTTCACGGAGGGCGGGGGAGGCTCGATCGGCGTCGGGTTCGCCATCCCGTCCAACAAGGCCCGGCGGGTGATGGAGGAGTTGCTCCGATATGGCCGCCCGCGGGAGTTCTGGACGGGGTTCTCCGTGATGCGGATGACCCCGTGGATCGCGGCCCGTCTGGGGCTGGGCTCCACGGAGGGCGCTCTGGTCGACGAGGTGGAGGGCGACAGCCCCGGGAGACGCGCCGGCCTGAGACCCGGAGATGTGATCGTCGAGGTGAACGGAAAGCCGATCAAAGATGACGAAGATGCCCTGAATGCCTTCCAGGGGGGGAGCGTCGGGGAGGCCTTTCAGGTCACTGTTTTGCGGAACGGACACCGGATGCAGATGCGTCTGGTGCTGGAGCAGGACCCCCGGAGGGGGTAAAAGACAGTCCAGAGTAATGAGTCCTGAGTCCTGAGTAAGGCAAAAGAGCGGTTCTTTGCTTTTACTCAGCACTCAGCACTCAGGACTCAGCACTTTTTTTACGGTTACGCATGGCGAAAGAAGGGTTCCCCTTTCTGATTGTCACAGGTCTTGTCTCGGTTCTTCTGTTTACGCTGTTCAGCGCGTCCGGCCTGAGCGTGCTGGCCTACCTGGGAGGGGTCACGGGGGTCTGTTTTCTGGCGGTCTGCTTTTTCTTTCGGGACCCGGAGCGCGTGATTCCGGCGGGGGAAGGGGTGGTGGTCTCTGCGGCGGACGGCAGGGTGGTGGGCATCCGGGAGGTGAACGGGGATCGCAAGGGGGGCCTGAGCGGCATCCAGGTGAGTGTCTTTTTGTCGATTTTTGACGTCCACGTCAATCGCATCCCGTTTTCTGGCCGGGTCAGGGTGGTTCAGAGGCGGCCGGGGCGTTTTCTGCTGGCGTTTCGGGAGCGCGCCTCTGTCGAGAACGCGCAGGTGGCGGTGGAGATCGAGGGCGCCGGGCGCACGCTGGCCGTCAGGCAGATCGCGGGGTTTGTCGCCCGTCGCATCGTCTGTCACGCGACGGAGGGGGCGCAGGTCAGGCGGGGGGAACGGTTCGGCCTGATCAAGTTTGGATCGCGGGTGGATCTGATCCTGCCCGCAGGCTCGGAGGTTCGAGTCCAGGTGGGGGATCGGGTGAGGGCGGGAGAGACCATCATCGGAGTGATGAGGACATGAAAAAGAGAGAGGCAGTTCCCAACCTGTTCACGATTGGCAACCTTTTTTGCGGATTTCTGGCGATCTATTACGCGATGGAGGGGAGGCTGGTCCCGGCGGGATGGCTGATCGTGATCGCCGCCTTCCTGGATGCGATGGACGGCAAGGTCGCCCGCGCCATGAAGATGCCCAGCCGGTTCGGCGTGGAGTTCGATTCCCTGGCCGATGTCTGCTCGTTCGGGCTGGCGCCGGCGGTGCTCATCTTCCACTACCACTGTCGCGCCTGCGCCCTGGACGACGTGTGGGGGGTGGCGCTGAGTTTTCTGTTCCTGCTGTGCGGGGCGCTTCGTCTGGCGCGGTTCAACGTGCAACTGAAGGGGTCCGACAAGAAGAACTTCTCCGGTCTGCCGATCCCCTCGGCCTCGGCCACCCTCGTCTCTTTCGTGATCTTCAGTGAGAAGGTCTGGGAGGGCCCCAGGTCTCTGGAGGCCTCGATCCTGCTGACCGTGTTGCTGTCGTTCCTGATGGTCAGCACCGTCAAGTACGACACCTTCCCCAACTTTGCGCCGGGCTCCTTCTGGAACCGGGTGAAGCTGGCCTATTTCCTGATCGGGGCCGTGCTGACGGTCCTGTATGCAGAGGCGGTGTTCTTCCCTCTGGCGATCGTCTATGTGATGTCGGGGCTGGTCCGCCGGGCGTTCCAGGTCTTCCGGCATCGCGCGGTGACGGAGGTCCAGAGCCTGGACGACGTGAGTTCGTCGGTCTGACGTTCCTTATCCTGGGAGACAGCGCATGGGGAGGCGGGGGGTTGGTCGCCTGATCGTCGCCCTGTTTGTCGGGGTTTTGATCGGAAACATGGCCGGAGAGGTCCTTAAACTCCTCTTCCAGGCCGTGGGGCTTTCCCAGAGCGTGGTTGAGAAGGTCCTCGTGGAGCCGCTCGTCCGGTACGAGTTTTTCCCCTCCCGCGTCAATCTGATCTTCCTGACGTTCACCTTCGGGTTCACGCTGAACTTCAGCCTGTTCAGCCTGCTGGGCATGGGGCTGACGTGGTACTACTTCAAGTATTCATATTGATGTTCGTTTTTCAGCCTTGACGGGTGAGTAGGGGCGGTTCGCGAACCGCCCCTACTCTCGCTTTTCGACGGTCGTTCATGGGCGTTTACAAGCTCACTGCCTACGAGTTGCGCGAGAAGGTCCTGAACGGCGAGGCGTCCGCCGAGGGCGCCGTGTGGGACGCGCTGGACTGCATCGGGGAGAGGGACGGCGAGGTGCGGGCGTATCTGACGGTGGACCGGGAGGGGGCCCTGCGGCAGGGGGCGGAGATCGACCGGCGGGTGCGGCAGGGGGAGCGGCCCGGCGCCCTGGCCGGCGTCCCGGTGGCGGTCAAGGATGTCCTGTGTACGAAGGGGCTACGGACGACCTGCGGCTCCAGGATCCTGCGCCACTTCATCCCGCCCTACGATGCGACCTGCGTGGCCCGCATCCGGGCCGCCGACGGGGTGATCGTGGGGAAGACGAACTGCGATGAGTTCGCCATGGGGTCGTCCACGGAGAACTCCGGGTTCTTCCCGACGCGCAACCCGCACGACCTGGAGCGGGTGCCGGGCGGGTCGAGCGGAGGGTCGGCGGCGGCGGTGGCGGCGGGGGAGGCGCTGGCGGCGCTGGGCACGGACACCGGGGGGTCGATCCGGCAGCCTGCGTCGTTCTGCGGGGTGGTGGGGCTCAAGCCGACCTACGGGCGGGTCTCGCGCTACGGCCTGGTGGCCTACGCCTGTTCGCTGGACCAGGCGGGGCCGATGACGGGGGACGTGCGGGACGCGGCGCTGCTGCTGTCCGTGATCGCCGGGCGGGACGCGCAGGACGCCACGTCGGCGGACGTGCCGGTGGGGGATTACGTCGGGGCGCTGTCGCGGGGGGTGGAGGGCCTGCGGGTGGGGCTGCCGAAGGAGTACTTCGCGGAGGGGCTGGACCCGGAGGTGAAGGCGGCGGTGACGCGGGCGGCGGGGGTCCTGGAACGGGCCGGGGCGAGGCTGTGCGATGTGTCCCTGCCGGTGGCGGGCCACCCCGAGTATGCGATCTCGGCTTACTACGTCGTGGCCGTGGCCGAGGCGTCGGCCAACCTGGCCCGGTTCGACGGGGTGAAGTACGGCCACCGGGCGGAGGGGTTCAGGGACCTGCTGGAGATGTACTGCAAGACGCGCAGCGAGGGGTTCGGGGCGGAGGTCAAGCGCCGGATCATGCTGGGGACCTACGCCCTGAGCGCGGGCTACTACGACGCCTACTACCTGAAGGCGCAGAGGGTGCGGACGCTGATCCGGCGGGACTTCGAGCGGGCGTTTGAGGCGTGCGACCTGCTCCTGTCGCCGGTGGCCCCGACGCCGGCGTTCCGTGCCGGTGAGAAGGTCTCGGACCCGCTCCAGATGTACCTCTCGGACATCTACACCGTGGCGATCAACCTGGCGGGCATCCCCGGCGTCTCCGTGCCGTGCGGGGGGTCGAGGGCCGGGTTGCCCATCGGGGCGCAAATCCTGGGACGGCCGTTCGAGGAGGAATTGGTCCTGCGCGCGGCGTATGCGGTGGAACAGGGGATGGGAGGAGGCGAGCATGCCCGTTGAATATGAGCCGGTGATCGGCCTGGAGGTCCACGCGCAGCTCGCGACGCGGAGCAAGATCTTCTGCGGGTGCTCGGCGGCGTTCGGGGCGGCGCCGAACACGCACGGGTGTCCGGTCTGCCTGGGCATGCCGGGGGCGCTGCCGGTCCTGAACCGGCGGGCGGTGGACCTGGCGATGCGGATCGCTCTATCGGTGGGGTGCGCCGTCCAGCCCCGGAGCCGGTTCCTGCGGAAAAACTATTTTTACCCGGACCTGCCGAAGGGCTACCAGATCTCGCAGTACCAGTCTCAGGACGAGATGCCCCTGGCCACGGGCGGGGGGGTGGAGATCGAGCGGGACGGCGCGCGCAAGACGATCCGGCTCGTGCGCATCCACATGGAGGAGGACGCGGGCAAGCAGATCCACGACGAGGCGTTCGTGGCGAGGGACGAGTCGCTGTTCGACGTGAACCGGTGCGGGGTGCCGCTGATCGAGATCGTGAGCGAGCCGGACCTGGCGTCGCCGGAGGAGGCGTATCTCTTCGTGACGAAGCTCCGGCAGATCCTGGTGTACACGGAGGTCAGCGCGGGGAACATGGAGGAGGGGAACGTCCGGATCGACGCCAATGTCTCGGTGCGGCCCAGGGGGACGAGGGGGCTGGGCACGAAGGTCGAGATCAAGAACCTGAACTCCTTCCGGCACACGCAGCGGGCGCTGGCGGTGGAGATCACCCGCCAGGTCGAGACCCTGGAGGGGGGCGGCAGGGTCGAGCAGGAGACGCTGCTGTTCGACGCCGAGGCCGGGGTCGTGTCGCCGATGCGCAGCAAGGAGGAGTCGCACGACTACCGCTACTTCCCGGAGCCGGACCTGGTCCCCATCGAGGTGGATGCCGCGTGGGTCGAGCGGGTGCGGGCGGAGATCCCGGAGTTGCCGGAGGCCAAGCGGGAGCGGCTGGTCCGGTCGTATGGCATCCCTCTGAGCGCGGCGGAGGTCCTGACGCTCGACCGGGGGGTGGCGGACTATTTCGAGGCGGTCGTGAAGGCCGGGGGGGACGCCCGACAGGCGGCCAACTGGGTGACGGGGGACGTGCTGCGGGAGTTGAACGCCCGGCAGGTCGGGGTCGCGGACTTCCCGGTGAGGGCGGGGCAACTCGCGGAGATGATCCGGCTGGTGGAGGCCGGGACGATCAGCGGGAAGATAGCCAGGACGGTGTTCGAGGAGATGGCGAAGACCGGGAAGGACGCCCGGAAGATCGTCGAGGCGCAGGGGCTGACGCAGATCTCGGACGCGGGGGCGCTGGGGGCGTCCGTTGAGCAGGTGATCGCGGCCCACCCGAAGGAGGCGGAGCGCTACCGCAACGGGGAGCAGAAGCTCCTGGCCTTCTTCGTGGGGCAGGTGATGAAGGCGACCCGGGGGAAGGCCAATCCGGGCATGGTGAACGAGATGCTGAAAGAGAGGCTGGCGGGGTAGCAGGGGTTGGAGGAGGGGTCAAACTGTGCATAATATTTGTTGACATTTTGACCAAATTGATTATGATTTCACGCTGAAGCCGGGTATCTTCGTCCTGTTGTGAGAAGGGGGTGCGTTCCATGAGATCCCGTTGCGCTGCGGCGCTGGCTGTTCTGGCGGGGATGGCGCTGGCGTGCGCCCGATCCCCCAACAGCCCTGACGATCATCCGATCACGGACGGGCCTGCGGGGCGGACGTACACCAACCGGAGCCTCGGTTTTCAGGTCACGCTCCCCAAGCCCCTCGACCAGTCGTGGGGCATGAGCATTCAGACGCTCCATCACACGGGCGTTCTGTCGGACGGGACGAGCCTCTCGGTCTTCATCACGGCCCCGCAGGGGCGGGGCGGGTTTCAGCCGACCTTCAGCATCGACCCGTTTCCCGTGAGCCAGAATGAGAAGCTGTCCGACCTCGGGTCCCGGGCGGCAAAGGATTTTGCGCAAAGTTACGGGAACTACCGGGAGACGGCCCATCAGGTGATCCAGGTGGCGGGGGGGCCGGCGGAACAGTGGACCTTCAGGACGCAGACGACAGGCCGGGGCGACCGATTCACGGTGACGCTGCTGATCAACGGAAGACTGGCCTACATCCTCCAGGGCACCGGCATTGAAGGCTACTACCCCACCGAGGAGTATGCAAGCATCCTGAAGACGTTCAAGTTCCTGTAACGCGAAGGGCGCGAAAGAAAGACCGAAAGACGCGAAGCCCCTCTTCCCCTCCGGGGTTGATGTGGGGTGGTTTCGCGTTTTTCGTTTCTTTCGCGTTTTTCGCGTTTTTGCTTTAGATGCCTGTGAAGTGGGGGCGCTGCGCCTCACGGCCACAGGCATCTGCTCGGGATGGCGTGAGATGGCCCATCGAGAGGGCATTTCAAGGGATGAGAGGCATCGGAGCGCCCGATGCGGCCGGGCGCTCCGGGGCGCGTCCATCGGAGGCCGCGTCTCTACGGAGGTCCATATTCTGAAGGAGGAGAATGTCATAGAGAGACGCAGGCGCGCGCGTGGGCGCTGGCACAGAACATGCAAGGTGACTCAATATCCTGTAGATTCCCTTTATCACCCCTTCATCTCTCATTTCACGGGGAGGTTCCGGCATGTTCGTGGTGTCCGATTCTTCCGAGGGGCTTCGCGCATTTGCGGCCACGGTGGTTCACGAGGTCCGGACGCCCCTCTCTTCCCTGCGCCTGTGCATCGAGGGTCTCGTCTGCGCCGAAGGGCTGTCGGGGCGGGACCGGCGGCGCGCGGAGCTGGCCCTGGGGCAGATCGATCACCTGGAGTACCTGACGGACCAGATGCATCGGATTGTCGATCCGTTGCGGTTCCTCTCGGCCCCCTGCGCGCCCGCGCCCGATCCCACGGACCTCAACGACGTGGTGCGCGGGGTTGCGAAGGAGATGGAGGAGATGGCGTCGGGCAGAGGGGTCCGGGTCTGCGCGCGCTGCGCCGAAGGGCTTCCGCGCGCCGCGGCCGGGCGGGGTCCGATGAGGTGCATCCTGGTCAATCTCTGCCGCAACGGGATTCAGGCCATGGATCGGGCGGGGGTCCTGCGGGTCTGGACCCGCCGCGTGTCGCATGAGGAGACCGAAGCGGAGAAGCGGAGAAGCGGAGAAACGGGGAGAGAATCCCTCTTCGATTCTCCCCCTCTCCCCTTCTCCGGTTCGGGGGCGTGGGGCTGGGTGGAGATGGGGGTGCAGGACACGGGGCGCGGCATCCCGGCGTCGGACATCGACCGCGTGTGGGACCCTTTTTTCACGACGAGGCCGGATGGGATGGGCGTGGGGCTGGCGGTGGTCAAGGCCGTGGCGGAGCGCCAGGGGGGGCGCGTCCGGCTGGAGAGCGAGCCGGGGCGGGGGACGACGGTGACGGTCTGGTTCCGGGTCTATCAGGAGGAGGTCGGCCGTGCAGAGGGTGCTGGTGATTGACGACAACGCGGCCTTCCGGGAGAGCGTCGGGCTCTGCCTGGAGGCGCGAGGTTTCGCGGTGGAGGCGGCGGGGAGCGCGGAGGAGGGGCTCCGGGCGGCGTGCGGGGGGGCGCCGGGGCTCATCCTGCTGGACGTCAAGCTGCCCGACGGCTCGGGTCTGTCGGTGCTGCGGGAGCTTCAGAGGCGGGAGGTCCCTGCGCCGGTGGTCGTGATGACCGGCTTCCCGTCGTCGGACACGGCCATCGACGCCCTGAGGATGGGCGCGACCGACTACCTGAGCAAGCCCATCCCTTCGGAGTCGCTGATCGAGCTGGCCCGCCGGCTCTGCCGGCGTCCCGACGCCCGCGCTCAGGCGTCGGGCGGCGAAGTGGAAGCGCCGGAGGACGAGTTGCTCGTCGGGCAGAGCCCCGGCATGGTGGAGGTCTTCAAGGCCGTCGGACGCGCGGCCCCGACCGGGGCGCCGGTCCTGCTGCGGGGGGAGAGCGGGACGGGGAAGGAGCCGGTGGCCAGGGCCATCCATCGGCATTCGGGCCGGTCAGGGCCGTTCGTGGCCGTCAACTGCTCGGCCGTGGTGGAGACGCTGGCCGAGTCGGAGCTGTTCGGGCACGAGCGGGGGGCCTTCACGGGGGCGGTGGAGCGGCGGCGGGGGCGGTTCGAGCTGGCCGCCGGGGGGACGCTCTTCTTAGATGAGATCGGGGACGCCCCCGCGTCCGTGCAGGCCAAGCTGCTGCGGGCGCTGGACCGGGGGGAGTTCGAGCGGGTGGGGGGGCGGGAGACCCTGCGCGCCCAGGCCCGGATCGTGGCCGCCACGAATCGGGACCTGGAGGGGATGGTGCGGGAAGGGGGGTTCCGGGCGGACCTCTACTACCGCCTGAGCGTGGTGACGATCTCGCTCCCGGCGCTGCGGGAGCGGCCGGAGGACATCCCTCTGCTCGTCCGGCATCTCCTCCACCGGGTCGCCCTGCGCGTGGGACGCCGCGCCGAGGGGGTGTCCCGGAGCGCCCTTCTGCGGCTGGTGGAATACCCCTGGCCGGGGAATGTCCGGGAACTGGAGAATGTCCTGACGCGGGCGGTGATCCGCACGGGCGGAGGGGTCGTGGGGCGCGACGACCTGCCCCTTCTTGCAGCGCCGGAGGAGCGACCCGGAGGGGACGACCTCCGGCCCAGGACGCTGGCCGAGGTGGAGCGGGTCCACATCGAGCGGATGCTCAGGGTCACTCAGGGCAACCGGGGCCGGGCCTGCGACCTGCTGGGGATCACCCGGCCCACGCTCAGGCGGAAGATGCGGGAGTACGGCTTACAAAGCGTCTAAGGCCTGAGCGCCCTCTTCAAGACCCTCCCCGTGTGCGACGCGGGGACGCGGGCCACCTGCTCCGGCGTCCCGGCGGCCACGACCAGCCCCCCCTCGTCCCCGCCCTCCGGCCCCAGGTCGATCACGTGGTCCGCGGTCTTGATGACGTCCGTGTTGTGCTCGATCACGACGACGGTGTTTCCGGCGTCCACGAGCCGGTTGAGGACCTGGAGCAGTTTCTCGACGTCCGCGAAGTGGAGGCCGGTGGTGGGCTCGTCCAGGAAGTAGGCGGTGCGGCCGGTGCTGGGGCGGGAGAGTTCGGAGGCGAGCTTCACGCGCTGGGCCTCGCCGCCCGACAGGGTCGTGGAGGACTGGCCCATCGCCGTGTAGCCCAGGCCCACGTCGTCGAGGGTCCGGAGCGTCCGCCGGATCTTGGGGATGTCTTTGAAGTGCTCCAGGGCCTCGGAGATGGTGCGGTCCAGGACGTCGGCGATGGACCATCCCTTGTACCGGATGTCGAGGGTCTCTCTGTGGAAGCGCCTTCCGCCGCAGGCCTCGCAGGTCACCCAGACGTCCGGGAGGAAGTGCATCTCGATCCGGCGCGACCCGATGCCCTCGCAGGCCTCGCAGCGCCCGCCCCTGGCGTTGAAGCTGAACTGCCTGGCCGCGTAGCCCCTCTTGCGGGCCTCCGGGAGCTGCGCGAACAGGCCCCGGACGGCGTCGAAGGCCCCGACGTAGGTGGCGGGGTTGCTGCGGGGGGAGTAGCCGATGGGGGTCTGGTCGATGGCGATGACCTTGTCGAAGTTCTCCGCGCCCAGGAGTTCGTCGTGCGCGCCCACGGGGACGCGGGCGCCTTCCACCGAGGCGGCCAGGGCGGCGTAGATCACGTCGTTGACGAGGGAGGACTTGCCGGAGCCGGAGACGCCGGTGACGCAGGTGAAGACGCCGGCCGGGATCCGGACGTCGATGCCCTTCAGGTTGTTGTGCCGGGCGCCGATCACGGTCAGCCACGCCCTGGCCTTCCGCCGCGCGCGGGGGGTCTCGATGCGCAGGCTGTCCCGCAGGTAGCGGGCGGTCAGGGAGCCGTCCTCCCCGTTCAGGCGCGCAGGAGGACCTTCTGCCACCAGGCATCCGCCCTGGACGCCGGCCCCCGGCCCGAAGTCGATCAGGTGGTCCGCGGAGGTCAATGTCTCCCGGTCGTGCTCCACGACGAGGAGGGTGTTGCCCAGGTCGCGCAGGCGTTTCAGGGCGTTCAGGAGGCGGCGGTTGTCCCTCGGGTGGAGGCCGATGGTCGGCTCGTCTAACACGTAGAGCACGCCGGTGAGGCCGCTGCCGATCTGTCCGGCCAGGCGGATGCGCTGGGCCTCGCCGCCGGAGAGGGTGGGGGCCCGGCGGTCCAGCGTCAGGTAGCCGAGGCCGACCTCGTCCAGAAAGCGGAGGCGGCTGCGGACCTCGTGGAGGACCTCGCCGGCGGCCTGGCGCTCGCGGCGGCTCAGGGCGAGGGCCTCAAAGAAGGCCCGGCACTCGGAGATGGGCATCCGGCAGAGGTCCGCGAGGGTGCGGTCGCGCAGCCTGGCGGCCCGGCCCTCCGGGCGGATGCGGCTCCCGGCGCACGCGGAGCAGGGGACCTCCCGCACCTCCTGGCCGATGGCGTCCCGGAGTCTCCGCGAGGCCCGCACCATCTCCTCGACGGTCGGAAAGATGCCCTTGTAGCGGAGCTGGAGGCCGTTGGGCCCGTCGATCCACGCCCCCCCGGTCCCGTGCAGCAGGACGCGCTGCGCCTCCGGGCGCAGCTCCCTGAACGGGGCGTCCAGGTCGAACCCGGCGACCTGGCCCACGGCCCTCAGGGCGTCCGTGAGCAGCCCTCTGTGGAAGGGTCCCCAGACCGCCACCGCGCCCTGGCGGAGGGATTTTCGGGTGTCGGGCACGACGGTCTGAGGGTCGAGGCCCTCCTGGACGCCCAGGCCCTCGCAGGTGGGGCACCAGCCGTCGTGGTGGTTGAACGAGAGGCTCTGGGGGGTGAGGGGCTCGAACCCCCGGCCGCAGGCGGGACAGGAGAGGCGCTGGCTCAGGCGCAGCTCCTCCGGGTCGTCGGGGGAGGCGATGAGCAGGGTCCCGCCCGACAGGTCGAGGGCGATGGACACTGAGTCGGCCAGTCGTTTAGAGGTGTCAGGGGATACTGAGAGACGGTCCACGACGATTTCGAGGCGGTGGGCCTGCCGGTGGTCGATCTCGACCTCTCTCTTCAGGTCGAAGGTCTGGCCGTCGAGCCGCGCCCGCACGAACCCCGCCCGGCGCACCCGGCCCAGGATCGTGGCGTAGTCCTCCCCCCTGCCGGGGGAGACCGGGGCGAGCAGCAGGATGCGACGGCCCTGGGGCAGGGCCAGGATGCGGTCCACCATCTCCTGGACGGTCTGCGCGCCCACGGGGACGTTGCAGTCCGGGCAGTGGGGCACGCCCACGGTGGCCATCAGGGCGCGCAGGTAGTCGTAGACCTCCGTGACGGTCCCGACGGTGGAGCGGGGGTTCTTGCTGACGGCCTTCTGCTCGATGGAGATGGCCGGGGAGAGGCCGATCACCCGGTCCACTCTGGGTTTCTGCATCTGGCCCAGGAACTGCCGGGCATAGGTGGAGAGGGACTCGACGTAGCGGCGCTGGCCCTCGGCGTAGACCGTGTCGAGGGCGAAGGAGGACTTGCCGGACCCGCTGACGCCGGACACGACGGTCATCCGCTCCCTCGGGATGCGCACGCTGACGTTCCGGAGGTTGTTCTCCCGCGCGCCGATGACTTCGATGTGGGTGATGGCGCCGTTGCCGGAAGGCAGGCCCTCACCCCGCCTCGCTTCGCTCGGCTTCCCCTCTCCCACATGTGGGAGAGGGGTGGCAGGCGTAGCCTGACGGGGTGAGGGCTGAGACCCCTGTCTGCCGTCCTCTTTCTGTCTCAAAATTATCCTCAGCACCCGGCCTGTGTGCGAGGCCTCGACCCGGGCGACCTCCTCGGGCGCGCCGACGGCGATGACCTCGCCCCCGGCCTCGCCACCCTCCGGCCCCAGGTCAATGATGTAATCCGCAGTCTTGATGACCTCCATGTTGTGCTCGATCACGACCACGGTGTTCCCCTCGTCCGCGAACCGGTGGAGGACGTTCAGGAGGTTCTGGATGTCCGCGAAGTGGAGGCCGGTGGTGGGCTCGTCCAGGATGTAGAGGGTGCGGCCGGTGCTCCTCCGGCAGAGCTCGGAGGCGAGCTTGACGCGCTGGGCCTCGCCGCCGGACAGGGTGGGCGCGGGCTGGCCGAGTTTGACGTAGCCCATGCCGACGTCCTGGAGGGTCTGGAGCGTCCGCCGAATTTGCGGGAGGTCCCGGAAGAAGGCGAGGGCCTCCTCCACCTCCAGGTCGAGCACGTCGGAGATGGATTTGCCTTTGAACCGGACCTCCAGGGTCTCGCGGTTGAATCGCCTCCCCTCGCAGACGGGACACTGTACCCAGACGTCGGCCAGGAAGTCCATCTCGACCAGATTGGCCCCGTTCCCCTCGCAGGCCTCGCAGCGCCCGCCCCGCACGTTGAAGCTGAACCGGCCAGGACGATAGCCCCGGACCTTCGAGTCGGGGAGCTCCGCGAAGAGGCGGCGGATGGGGTCGAACACGCCGGTGTAGGTGGCGGGATTGCTCCGGGGGGTGCGGCCGATGGGCTGCTGGTCGATCTTGATCACCTTGTCCAGGCGCTCGACGCCGAGGATCTTTCGACACCTCCCCGGCTCGGTCTGGGCGCCGTTCAGGTCGCGCGCCAGGGTGGCGTAGAGGACGTCGTTGATCAGAGAACTCTTGCCTGAGCCGGAGACGCCGGTGACGCAGGTGAACAGGCCGATGGGGATGCGGGCGTCGACGGCCTTCAGGTTGTTCTGCCGCGCCCCGCAAACCCCCAGCCACTCCCCGTTGAGGGGCCTCCGGCGCTCCGGGATGGCGATCCTCCGCCGGCCGGCCAGGTAGTCGCCGGTGAGGGAGCCGGGGGTCCCGGCCACCTCGTCCCACCGGCCCACGGCGGTCACCTCTCCCCCCCGATGCCCCGGCCCCGGCCCGAAGTCCACGATCAGGTCCGCGTCCCGCATGGTCTCCTCATCGTGCTCCACCACGATGACCGTGTTCCCCGCGTCCCGCAGCCTGCCGAGGGCGTTCAGGAGTCTCCGGTTGTCCCGGTGGTGGAGGCCGATGGAGGGCTCGTCCAAGACGTAGGTCACGCCCACCAGGCCGCTGCCGATCTGCCCGGCCAGGCGGATGCGCTGGGCCTCGCCGCCGGACAGGGTGGGGGCCGTGCGGGAGAGTGCCAGATAGCCGAGGCCCACGTCCAACAGGAACTTCAGCCGGCCCACGATCTCCTTGAGGGCCTCCGAGGCGATGGCCTGCTGCGCCGGGGTCAGGTCCAGGCCGGTGAAAAAGGCGTGGGCCTCTTCGACGGACATGGAGACGGCCTGCGCGATGGAGCGGCCGGCGATCTTGACGGACAGGGCCTCCGGCCTGAGGCGCGCCCCGCCGCAGGCCGTACAGGGGCCGGTGCGCATGAAGGCCCCGATCCTGCGCATCCAGGGGCCGGACCGGCCCTCCGCGAACTTCCGTTCCAGGGGGGTCAGGATGCCCTCGAAGGCGTCCCGGTGCCGGAAGATGGACCCGTCCCGCCGGCGCCAGGAGAACCAGATCTTCTGATGCCCCAGGCCGTAGAGCAGGGCCCTCCGCGCCTCCTGGCTGATCAGCCGCCAGGGGGTGCTGCAGTGGAACCCGAAGTGCGTCAGGACGCCCTCGTAGTAGTGCGCCTTCCACCGGTTCTGGGGGATGCCGATGGGGGCGATGGCCCCCTGATTGACGGAGAGGCCGTCGTCCGGCACGACGAGGGAGAGGTCCATGGCGAAGCAGGTCCCCAGGCCGTGGCACTCCGGGCACATCCCCTGAGGGTTGTTGAAGGAGAACATCTGCGGCGTGGGCTCCTCCGCGCTGACCCCGCAGTCGGGGCAGGCGAAGTTGCAGCTCAACAGCAAGTCCTGAGCGCTGAGTGCTGAGTCCTGAGTCTTAAGGCGCGTGGTTCGTGGTTCGCGGTTCGTGATTCGCGGGTTTTCTTCTGACTTCTGACTTCTGACTTCTGACTTCTCTGTATTGACGATCACCGTGCCCTGGCCCAGGCGGAGGGCCGCGTCCACGGCCTCGGCGATGCGGGGCCGGGCGTCGGGCCGGATGACGAGCCGGTCGATCACGACGTCGATGTCGTGCTTGATGTAGCGGCCCAGCTTCGGGGTCTCGGTCAGGTTGACGATTTTCCCGTCCACGCGCGCCCGGACGTAGCCGTCGCGCTGGAGGTCCTGGAAGAGGTCGGCGTACTCCCCCTTCCGCTTGCGCACGAGGGGGGCCAGGAGGTGGATGCGCGCCCCCTCCGGCAGGCCCAGGATGCGCTCCACGATGCCCTCCCGGGTCTGCGCGCCGATGGGCCTTCCGCACCGGGCGCAGTGGACGGTCCCGACGCGGGCGAACAGCACCCGGAGGTAGTCGAAGATCTCGGTCATGGTCCCGACCGTGGAGCGGGGGTTCCGGCCGGCGGTCTTCTGCTCGATGGAGATGGTGGGGGAGAGGCCCGTGATGGCGTCCACGTCGGGCTTCTCCATCTGGCCCAGGAACTGCCGGGCGTAGGCGGAGAGGGACTCGACGTAGCGGCGCTGGCCCTCGGCGTAAATGGTGTCGAAGGCGAGGGAGGACTTGCCGGACCCGCTCACGCCGGTGAAGCAGATCAGGCGGTTGCGGGGGAGTTCGAGGCTGACGTTGCGGAGGTTGTGGACGCGCGCCCCGCGCACGGTCAGGTTGCGGGTTTCCATGAAGAAGGCTCCGAAAGGGTTCAATATATTATCGCGAAACCAATGCCTGCACAAAATAGCATCTATTTGGGTCCGTGTCAAGGTGAAAATTGTTTCTGGCAGGGGCGACGGGATATCCCTCCGGTTTTTTTATTGTCCGTTCGGGGGGCCTGCCGTATCTTATCGCCAGCGATGGAGGACAGGGAGCAGGAATCTCGCGTCCGGGCGTGGGCGCAGAGGCAGGCAGGGGCCTATCCGGCCTGGCTGAGGCTGATCGGCTGGATGGGCTACGGCCGAATGATGCGGCGGGCCATTGCGTGTCTGCCGGACCCCCCGCGGGACATCCTGGACGTGGGCACGGGGACCGGAGTCGCGGCCCGCGTGACGGCGGAGGTGTATCCGGGGGCGCGGGTCGTGGCCCTGGACCTGTCGGCGGAGTTCCTGGCCGGGGCGCGGCGAGGCGCGGAGGGGGGCCGTGTGGGGTTTGTGCAGGGGAGCGCGGTGGCCCTTCCGGCGCGGGACGGGGCGTTCGATCTGGCGATGTCGTTCGGGGTGCTCTGCCACACGGCGGACGCGGGGGGCGCGGTCCGCGAGATGCGGCGGGTTCTCCGGCCCGGAGGGCGCGCCCTGCTCTGGACGCGGGGCAGGGGATTGTCGGGGCAAATCCTCCGGCTGGCCTTCCCGCTGACGAGCGGGGGGGCCAGGTTCTACCTGTACTCGCGCCGGGAACTGAGGCGGCTGTTTGAGGAGGCGGGGTTTGCGGAGGTGCGCGTGACGCGGGAGGCTCACGGGGTGCTGGTGAGCGGGGGGGTGAAGAAAGAGAAATAGAAGCCCTCCTAACGGAATCCGTACACGCACTCCTGGCAGGCGGTCACGAAGGCCTCGACGTTCTCCCAGGGCACTTCGGGTTCGAGGACGTGGCTGGGGGCGCAGACGAAGCCGCCGCCTCTGCCGGCGGTCCGGAAGAGGCGCTGGACGCAGGCGCGGACCTCCTCCGGGGTCCCGAAGGGCATGACGGTCTGGGTCCCGACGCCGCCCCAGAGGGCGAGCCGGTCGCCGAAGGTCTCCTTGATCTCCGCGGGGTCCATGCACTCCGGCTGGATGGGGTTCAGGATGTCCACGCCGATCTCGATCAGGTCCGGGATGATCTCGCGGATCTGGCCGTCGCTGTGGTAGAAAAAGAGGACATCCGGGCTGGCGTTTTTGGCCGCGTCCACGATCTTCTTGAAGCGGGGCTTGAACTGTCTCCGCCAGCAGCCCGGGCTTACGATCAGATTCTTCTGGGTCCCCACGTCCTCCCCGAAGCCCACGATGTCCGCGCCGCGCGCGGCCGTGTGCTTCAGGACGGAGGCGATGGCGTCGCTCACGCGGTCCATGAGTCTGAGGGCGGCCTCCTCCTCCGTCGCCAGGTCGGCCAGGAGGGGTTCGTATCCCCGGATGAGCCAGGAGTAATCGAAGGTGCCGAATCCCTGGATGTAACGGACGGCGTAGCCCCTGTCGCGCCAGGCCCGGACGGCCTCCTCAACGCCTTCATACCGGGAGGGGGACTCGTAGTCCGGCAGGGGATAGGTCTCCGCATCCTCCAGGGTGAAGGGCCGGTCCCCGAAGGGGCTCTCCCAGTGCGCAAAGTGGCTGTTGGAGTCGGGGGAGACCTGGGCGAAGCCCCATTCGGGGTTCAGGGACACGGGGCCGGCAAAGGCGCGGCCCTCATAGTATTTTGAAAAGTCTGGAGGGTTCAGGGCCGGGCGGGGGCCGACTCCTCGAACGTCGAAGTCGTAGAAGGTCTCGACGCTCTTCGCGCCGGTCTTCTGCGCAAAGGTCTTCTGGATGACAGGGGTCATGCCGAGCATCCAGGGCATCCGGTCCGGCGTCTGCCGGCGCAGCGTCGTGAGGATTCTTTCGCGGGGCTTCATGGCGGCCCTCCCCCTGTGGTGGAATACGAGGTCCGGTCGTTCATCGCGTTAGAATATACGATGCGAGACGCATAAAGCAAGCCTCTTGGAGAGGCATCATCCACGCCATTCAGCTCGGAGGAATCCGTGACATTGCCGACCCTCAAGGAGGCGAGGGCCTTTCTCGCCGAGGCGAACGAGCGCAACCCCGGCGCCTGGGTGGACCATTCGATTCACGTGGCCCGCGCGGCGGAGGCGATCGCGACGTACCATTCCGACCTGGACCCTTACGACTCCTATATCATGGGACTTCTTCACGATATCGGCCGGCGGGAGGGGGTGACGGGCGTGCGTCATATCGTGGATGGATACCATTTTCTACAGGGCAGAGGTTTCGACGACGCGGCCCGGATCTGTCTCACTCACTCGTTTCCGGTCAAGGATGTGAGGGTGATCCTCAGCCAGTGGGATTGTTCTGAAGAAGAGACCCAGTTTGTGAAAGGCTATCTGGCTCAGGTGGAATACACGGACTATGACAGGCTGTTCCAGCTCTGCGACGCGCTGGCCCTGCCGTCCGGCTTCTGTCTGATCGAAAAGCGACTGGTGGACGCAGCCCTGAGGCACGGGATCAACGAGCACGTTGTTCCCAAGTGGCGGGCGACCCTGGACATTCAGCAGGCGTTTGAGAAGGCCATCGGAAGGTCCATCTACAACGTCCTGCCCGGCGTGATGGAGAATACGTTCGGTCTGGAACTGAAGCCGTGATCCGCTGGGTCTTCTTCGACGGCTGAGAATACAGCAGATTTTTCTCTCCCCTCCCCGCGTCGGGGAGGGGACGGGGAGGGGTCTGATGCCCGGCCCGCGCGTCTCCGTCATCATCCCGGTCTTCAACGAGCAGGAGGGCATCGTCTCCGTCCTGCGCGACATCCCGAAGGGGCTGGTTTCGGAGGTCATCGTTGTGGACAACGGGTCCACGGACCGGACCGCGCAGCTTGCGGCGCAGGCCGGGGCGCGGGTGGTCCGGGAGTCGCGCCGGGGATACGGGTCGGCGTGTCTGGCGGGCATCGCGGCGGCGGATCGGCCGGACATCCTCGTGTTCCTGGACGGGGACTACAGCGACCACCCGGACGAGATGCCGCTGCTCCTGGACCCGATCCTGCGCGGGGAGGCGGACCTGGTCATCGGCTCCCGAATGCTGGGGAGGCGAGAGCCCGGCGCGCTGCTTCCGCAGGCGCGGCTCGGGAACTGGCTGGCGACCCGGCTGACCTGGCTGTTGTTCGGCGTGCGGTTCACGGACCTGGGGCCGTTCCGGGCGGTGCGCCGGGAGGCCCTGGAGCGGATGGGCATGCGGGATACGACGTTCGGATGGACGGTAGAGATGCAGGTGAAGGCGGCCCGCCTGAGGTTGCGGACGACGGAGGCGCCGGTCAGCTACCGCCGGAGAAAGGGGGTCTCCAAGATCACGGGGACGGTGTCAGGGACGGTCCGGGCGGGGTATAAAATTTTATACACGATTTTTCGGCACTGGCTCTGGGGGTAAGGCCGAAATTTTTGCTTTTTGCCCTTGACATCCCCAGCGTCTCTGGTTATCTTTTCACTGGCTGAAAAAAACGCGTGTTTTGGCCGGCGCGATCCTTCGAGCGCGACGGCCGGCAGGAAGGCCCCCGATCCGACGAGCGGGGGCCTTCTGTTTTGGGGACCGTCAAAGAAGCCGATGGCGCTACTTTACGATTTTTATATACTTATGATGCTTGACGCCGAATGATCCGCTCGACAAAAGGCCCCTTCTGCCCGCTTCCGGTCGAGAAAGGCATGGCTGAGACTACTAAACTTGTTGCAGGAGAGGGTGGATTTTGATATATTATATTGTTAATATTGTATGTGAGATTTCACAAGGTAACGGTTCTGAGCATTTCATCCTGTTGCCTTCCGTAGAAAGGAGTTGATCGAATGTCGACCGAAAGCAGTGGGCAGCTAGAAGTCACCGTCGGCATCGCCGGAGCGGCGGGCGACGGGTTGGATAAGACGGGCGATACCCTGGCTCACACGGCCTCCCGCCTGGGGTTACACGTCTACGCCTACAACAGCTACCAGTCGCTCATCCGGGGGGGGCACACCTGGCTGCGCCTTCGCATCTCCGAGGAGAAGGTCACCAACCATGGGGACCATCTGAACGTGCTGATCGCCCTCAACGAAGACAGCCTGGAGCGACACGCGCCGGAGGTGGAGTCGGGCGGCGTGATTCTCTACAACAGCGACAAGTTGAAGTGCGATCCATTTCTGATGCGCGACGGGGTGCGGGTCCTGGAGTTGCCGTTTAAAAAGCTGACCAAAGACCTGGGCAAGCTGTTGCCGGTGATGCAGAATACCGTGTCTCTGGGCGCGCTGATGCACGTGATCGGCCTCGAATTCGACGTTGTGGCCAGCATGCTGGCCGACACCTTCGCACACAAGGGGCCTCAGATCATCGAGCAAAACGTCGGCGTGGCGCGCGTGGGCTACGACTACGCCAGGCAGAACATTGAACCGATGGGCTACAAATGGAACTTTACCCGCACCCGGCTGCCTGTCCTCACCGGCAATGAGGCCATGGCTTTGGGCGCTGTGGCCGGTGGCTGCAAATTCTATGCGGCCTATCCGATGAGCCCTGCCTCCAGCATCCTGCACTGGTTTATGGCTCACGGCGAGCGGTGCGGCGTGGCGGTCAAACAGGCGGAGGATGAGATCTGTGTGGCCAACATGACCATCGGCGCAGGCCACGCGGGCGTACGAGCCATGTGCGCCACGTCGGGCGGCGGGTTCGCCCTGATGACCGAGGCGATCGGCATGGCCAGCATCATCGAGGCGCCGGCGGTCTTCATCAATGTGCAACGTGGGGGCCCCTCCACCGGGCTTCCGACCAAGACCGAGCAGGGTGACCTGAATCAGGCCTTCGGCGCTTCGCAGGGTGACTATCCGCGCGTGATTGTGGCCCCGGCCACTGTGACCGACTGCTACTACATGACGGCCGAGGCCTTTAACCTGGCCGAGAAGTTTCAGCTCCCGGTGATCATGATCTCTGACCTGTTGCTGGGACAGCACGTGGAGACGGTTGAGGCCGATGCCCTGACGCCCGACGTGCCCATCGAACGGGGTGAGTTGATACGGGACGCCTCCGCCGCCTCGGTGAACGGTGACTTTAAACGCTACACCTTTACCCCCTCCGGGGTCTCCCCCCGCGTGTTGCCGGGCACCGAGGGGGTCGCCTATGTGGCGGCCACCGATGACCACGACGAGACGGGCGTGCTGATCAGCGACGAGCACACCAACGCAGCGCTGCGCCGCAAGAGTCAAGAAAAGCGCATGCGCAAGTTAGAGGGCGTGCTGGCCCAACTGCCGCCCCCCCGCCTGGAGGGCCCGGCCGACGCCGACGTCACCCTCATCGGCTGGGGTTCCACCTGGGGCGTGATCCACGAAGCCGTCGGCCAACTGAACGAAGCCTGCGTTCGCGCCAATCACCTGCACGTCCGGTATCTCTTCCCCTTCCACAGCCGGGAGGCGCTCGAGATCTTGCAGGCCTGCCGGCGCACGGTTGTGGTGGAGGTCAACTCCACCGGCCAGTTTGCCCGCCACCTGCGGGCCGAGACGGGCTTCTCGGTCAACGACCTGGTCTTGAGGTACGACGGAGAGCCCTTTGAGCCGGGCGACGTGGCCGGGCGCGTGAAGGCCATCCTCGAAGGCCGTCCGTACAACGGCCAGGTGACGCAGGCCGAGGCCCGCGAGATGGCCTACCACTACATTCGCGTCTATCTTAAGGAAGACGCCCGGCCTGTCCGCTTTGAACAGGTCTCGGAAAACGGCTACCGCGAGCCGGTGTGGCAGGTCCAGATCGCAGGCCGGGAAAAGGGCGAACCCCTTGGGGAGCTGTTCATCGGCCTGGAGACCGGTTCCATCCACGAGTGGAAAGCGGATGCCGTTGGGGCGTGAGCGGCTGAAGGGAGAAGACAACGCACAGCACCTCCTGTAAACGATAAGGAGTTTTCCGATGGCAATCGCAGCTGAGAAACTGGAAAACCTGACGCTTGACACCTACGAAGGTCTGGTAGACCCGGACTGGTGCCCAGGCTGTGGCGACTTCGGCGTCCTGAAGTCGCTGAAGATGGCCCTGATCGAACTGGGCATTCGGCCCCACGAAGTGCTCGTCGTATCCGGCATCGGCTGTTCGTCGAACCTGCCGGGGTTCATCCACGCTTACGGCGTTCACAGCCTCCACGGGCGCGCGCTGCCTGTGGCCACGGGCGCCAAGCTGGCCAACCACAACCTGCACGTGGTGGTCACCGGGGGTGACGGCGACGGCTACGGCATCGGCATGTGCCATTTCATCCACGCCATGCGTCGCAACCTCAACCTGACCTACATCGTGATGAACAACCAGATCTACGGCCTGACCACCGGCCAGGCGTCGCCGACGACGATGAAGGAGATGCGCACCCTGACCACGCCGCGGGGCAATGTTGAACTGCCCATCAATCCCATGGCCCTGGGGATTTCGGCTGGCGCCACCTATGTGGCGCGCGGTTTCTCCGGCGACCCGGCGCAGCTGACGAGGCTCTTTGCCGGGGGCATCGCCCATCGCGGCTTCGCCCTGATCGACGTGTTCAGCCCGTGCGTCACCTTCAACAAGGTGAACACCTATCCCTGGTTCAAGGAGCGCGTCTATAAGCTGGAGGACGAAGCGGGATACGATCCGGCGGACGTGACGGCGGCGATAGAGCGATCGCACGAGTGGGGTGAGCGCATTCCCGTAGGCCTCTTCTACAAGGATGAGCAGCCCATCTATGAGGACAGCGAACCGGCGTTCAGGAACGGCCCGCTGGTCGATCAGCCCCTGGGCCTGAGCCGGGCGCTGTTCGACGAGCTGATGGCCGAACTGGTGTAAGGTCCCTGGCGCAAGGGGGTCCAAGTTCAAGAAGGTTCTGTTTTTTTCGCACATCATCGTCGATATCTTTTACCTGAAGGCCCCTGGGATGATTCCCGGGGGCCTTCTTTTGTTGACATTTTGGTCTTCTGCTGGTAAATTAAGCTGATCGCTGAATGCTTACGAAGAAAGGAGGTCTGACCGTTGGTCTTTGTCCGCAACCTGAAAAGAGGGAGTTCCATGTCAGATAAAGTGCTCAGAACGCCGGCTATAGACATCAATCCCGCCGAGACCCAGGAATGGATGGAGTCGCTGGACTTCGCCCTGCAGAAGCACGGGTCTGACCGGGTGCGGTTTCTCTTGGACAAGCTGCAAGAGCGGGCGCGTTGGCACGACGTAGAGATCCCTTTCAGCGCGAACACGCCCTATGTCAACACGATTCCGGTGGAGCGGCAGCCCCCCTACCCGGGCGACCGGGAGATCGAGCGGCGGATCAAGAGTTTCGTCCGGTGGAACGCGATGGCCATGGTGGTCCGCGCCAACCGGGAGGAGGCGGGCATCGGGGGGCACATCTCGACGTATGCCTCTGCGGCCACGCTGTTCGAGGTGGGGTTCAACCACTTCTTCCGGGGCAAGGGGGAGGACTTCTCCGGCGACCAGGTCTATTTTCAGGGGCACGCCTCTCCGGGGGTCTACGCCCGCGCCTTTCTGGAGGGCCGGCTGAGCGTGGAGCACCTGGAGAATTTCCGGCGCGAGCTGAGATCGCCGGGCGGGCTCTCGTCCTACCCCCATCCCTGGCTGATGCCCGATTTCTGGGAGTTTCCGACGGTGTCGATGGGGCTGTCGCCGATCATGGGCATCTACCAGGCCCGGTTCAACCGCTACCTGGAGGACCGGGGGATCAAGGACACGTCCGGGTCGCACGTCTGGGTCTTTATGGGGGACGGGGAGACGGACGAGCCGGAGGCCCTGGGGGCGATCACGCTGGCGGCCCGCGAGAAGTTAGACAACCTGATCTTCGTGATCAACTGCAACATGCAGCGGCTGGACGGGCCGGTGCGGGGGAACGGCAAGATCATCCAGGAGCTGGAGGCGGCCTTCCGGGGCGCGGGGTGGAACGTGATCAAGGTGGTCTGGGGCGGGGACTGGGACCCCCTCCTGGCCAGGGACGAGGAGGGGCTCCTGGCGCAGCGCATGGGCGAGGTGGTGGACGGGCAGTACCAGAAGTATGTCGTGGAGCCGGGCGACTACACGAGAAGGGACTTCTTCGGGGCGCACCCCAGGCTGCTCCAGATGGTGGAGAATCTGTCCGACGAGGAGATCCGCAAGCTGCGCCGGGGCGGGCACGACCCCGAAAAGGTCTATGCGGCCTACAGGGCCGCCGTGGAACACGAGGGCGCGCCGACGGTCATCCTGGCCAAGACCATCAAGGGATATGGCCTGGGTGAGGGTGGGGAGGGGCGGAACGTGACCCATCAGCAGAAGAAGCTGAACGAGGATGAACTCTGGGAGTTCCGGGCCCGCTTCGGGATCCCGATCTCTGATGAAGAGCTGGCTCAGACTCCGTTCTACCGGCCTCCGGAGGAGAGCCGGGAGATCAAATACATGCTGGAGCGGCGGAGGGAGCTGGGGGGGGGCGTGCCGAGCCGGGAGCGGCGGGCCAGGCCGCTGAAGGCCCCGGCCCTGGAGGGCTTTGAGGAGTTCCTGAAGGGCACCGGAGACCGGGACCTGGCGACCACCGCGGCCTTTGTGCGCATGCTCTCCAAACTGCTCCGGGACCCCGAGGTCGGCAGGCTGATCGTCCCGATCATCCCCGACGAGGCCAGGACGTTCGGGATGGAGCCCCTGTTCCGGCAGTGCGGCATCTACTCGCACGTGGGGCAGCTCTACGAGCCTGTGGACAAGGACACCCTCCTCTACTACCGGGAGGTGAAGGATGGGCAGATCCTGGAGGAGGGGATCACGGAGGCGGGCGCGATGTCGTCGTTCATCGCGGCGGGGACGGCCTACGCGACGCACGGGGTGAACACGATCCCCTTTTTTATCTACTACTCCATGTTCGGGTTTCAGCGGATCGGGGACCTGATCTGGGCCGCGGCGGACATGCGCTGCAAGGGGTTCCTGCTGGGCGGGACGTCGGGGAGGACCACGCTCAACGGGGAGGGGCTGCAGCACGAGGACGGGCACAGCCACCTGCTGGCCTGCTCGGTCCCGAACCTGCTGGCCTACGACCCGGCCTTCGCCTATGAGATCGCCGTGATCGTGCAGGAGGGCATCCGGCGGATGTACGAGGCGCAGGAGGATGTCTTCTACTACATCACGCTGGGGAACGAGCCCTATCCGATGCCGGCCGTGCCGGAAGGGGTGGCCGAGGGCATCCTGAAGGGGCTGTACAAGTTCAGGGCCGACGAGCGGCGGCCGGGCTGGCCGCGCGTCCACCTGTTCGGGAGCGGGGCCATCCTCCGGGAGGCGCTGCGGGCGCAGACGATTCTGACGGAGCAGTTCGGGGTCTCCGCCGATGTCTGGAGCGCCACGAGCTATAAGGAATTGCGGCGGGACGCGCTGGCCGTGGAGCGGTGGAATGTCCTGCATCCGACGAAGCGCCCCCGGAAGCCCTACGTGACGCGGCTGCTCGAAAAGGAGGAGGGGCCGGTGGTGGCCGCCTCCGACTACATGAAGGCCCTGCCCGACCTGATCGCGCCCTGGGTCCCCGGGGGCCTGCGGGCGCTGGGCACGGATGGATTCGGCAGGAGCGATTCGCGGGCGGCCCTGCGCCGGCACTTTGAGGTGGACGCCGAGTCCATCGCCGTGGCGGCGTTCCACGCGCTCTGGAGGCAGGGCAAGCTCAAGAAGGAGCGCGTGGAGGAGGCCATCCGCGCGCTCGGAATCGACCCGGAGAAGCCCGATCCTGTTCAGTCCTGAGTAACGAGTCCTGAGTGCTGAGTAAAGACAAATCCCTTTTGCTTTTCACTCAGGACTCAGGACTCAGCACTGTCTTTTGGAAGGAGGCAGCGTGGGCAAGGCGTTCAAGCTCCCTGATCTGGGTGAAAACATCGAGGCCGCGGAGGTGGTCCGGGTGCTGGTGGCCGAGGGGGACCGGGTGGAGGCGGAGCAGGCGGTCCTGGAGATGGAGACCGAAAAGGCCATGTTTGAGGTGCCCTGTCCATTCGCCGGCCGGGTGGAGAAGGTGCACGTCAAGCCGGGGGACCGCGTTCCGGCGGGGACCGTTCTGCTCACGGTGGAGGAGACGGATTCGAGAGGGATCGAGGCGAAGGAGACTCCGGCCCTGCCGAAGGCGGAAGTGGCCGCCCCTCCCAAGATGGAACCTGTTTCCCCTCCACCTGTCGCTCCCATGAGGTCGCGACCCGCCACCCTGCCCAGGGCAGAGGCCCCGCCGATCCCATCCCCTGCGCCTGTCCCGTCGGCCCAGGAGGAGACGGGCGCGCCGGCGCCGGCCGGGCCGGCCACGCGGCGGCTGGCGCGGGAGCTGGGGGTGGACCTGAGGCGGGTGCAGGGGAGCGAGGCGGGCGGGCGGGTGACGGCGGAGGACGTGCAGGCCTACGTCCGGAAGGCGATGTCGGGGACCGCAGCCGGGCCGGGCGTTGAGGCCCCGGCTTTGCCCGATTTCAGCCGGTGGGGGGCCGTGGAGCGGCAGCCGCTCCGGTCGGTGCGGCGGAAGACCGCCGAGCACGTGGGGCTGGCGTGGCGGCTGATCCCCCACGTGACGCAGTTCGACCGGGCCGACGTGACCGAGCTGGAGGCGCTCCGGAAGCGGCACACCGCCGAGGCCGAGGCGATGGGGGGCAAGCTGACGCCGACGGCCTTTGTGATCAAGGCGGTCGTGACGGCGCTGAAGGCGTTTCCGCAGTTCAACGCCAGCCTGGACGCGCAGGCGGAGGAGCTGGTGCTGAAGCGCTACTACCACATCGGCCTGGCCGTGGACACGGAGCGGGGGCTGCTGGTGCCGGTCCTCCGGGATGCGGACCGGAAGGGGGTCTTTGAGCTGGCGAAGGAGCTGGTGGACCTGGCGGAGCGCACCCGGCAGGGGAAGGTGGGCCTGGAGGACCTGCAGGGGGGGACGTTCACGATCACGAACCTGGGGACTATCGGGGGGACGGGGTTCACGCCCATCGTGAACCACCCGGAGGTGGCCATCTTAGGCGTGGCCCGGAGCCGGGAGGAGGCGGTGGTGCGGAACGGGCAGGTCGAGCCGCGCCTGATCATGCCGCTCTGTCTGTCCTACGACCACCGGGTGGTGGACGGGGCGGACGGGGCGCGGTTCGCGCGCAGGGTCGCGGAGTCTCTGGAGAGCCCGGAGAAGCTGCTGCTGGGAGGATGACCGAAACGGGGAATCGGAGAAACGGGGAATCGGGGAAAAACCTCTCCGGTTCACCGGTTCACCGTTTCTCCGTTTCGCATTGTGTGAGGATACCATGGCGGGTGAGACGCACAGGGCGGACGTTCTGGTCATCGGCGGGGGGCCGGGGGGGTACACGGCGGCGTTCCGGGCGGCGGACCTGGGGATGCGCGTCGCGCTCGTGGAGGCGGACGAGAGGCCGGGGGGGGTCTGCCTGCAGCGGGGGTGCATCCCGTCCAAGGCGCTGCTGCACGCGGCGAGGCTGATCGCGGAGGCGCGCGAGGCGAAGGCGTGGGGGCTCTCGTTTCAGAGGCCCAAGATCGACCTGGACGCCCTCCGGGGGTGGAAGGATGGGATTGTCAGCCGGCACGTGAACGGGCTGATGGACCTCTGCAAGCGGCGGGGGGTGGCGCTGATCCGGGGGCGCGCGGTCTTCGAGGATTCCGGAAGCGTGCGCGTGGAGGGGGGCCCCCGCGTAGCCTTCGGGCACGCCATCCTGGCCACGGGGTCGCGCCCGGCCACGGTTCCGGGGCTGGACCTTCAGAGTCCCCGCGTGATGGACTCCACGTCGGCCCTGAGGCTGGAGGAGGTCCCGAAGACGCTCTTAGTGGTGGGGGGCGGATACATCGGGCTGGAGCTGGGGACGGTCTACGCGGAGCTGGGGAGCCGGGTGACGGTGGTGGAGCTGACGGACGGGCTGCTGCCGGGGGCGGACCGGGACTTAGTGAGGCCGCTGAGCGCCCGCGTGGAGAAGATTTTCGAGGCGATCCATCTCAACACGAAGGTGGCCGGGATGCGGGAGGCGGGCGGGGGGATCGCGGTGGGTTTTGAGAGGGATGGCCAGAAGACGGAGCAGGCGTTCGACCGGGCGCTGGTGGCCGTCGGGCGGCGTCCGAACAGCGCAGGGATCGGATTGGAGCGGACGAAGGCGGAGGTGGACCGGAGGGGGATGGCGCTGGTGGACGCGCAGCAGCGGACGCGGGACGAGCGTATTCTGGCGATCGGGGACGTGGCCGGGGAGCCGATGCTGGCGCACAAGGCCGCGCACGAGGGGAAGGTGGCGGCGGAGGCCCTGGCCGGGGAGCCGGCGGCGTCCGACGGGGTGGTGCCGGCGGTGGTGTTCACGGACCCGGAGATCGCCTGGTGCGGGCTGACGGAGACGGAGGCGCGGCGGAGGGGGGTCGAGGTGAAGGTGGCCCGCTTCCCGTGGGCCGCGTCGGGCCGGGCGAGCACGCTGGGACGGAACGAGGGGATGACCAAGCTGGTGATCGACCCGCAGACGGAGCGGGTGCTGGGGGTCGGGGTCGTGGGCGCGGGGGCCGGGGAGCTGATCGCGGAAGGTGCCCTGGCCGTGGAGATGGCGGCGGTGGCGCGGGACCTGGCGCTGAGCATCCACCCGCACCCGACGCTGTCGGAGACGCTGGGCGGGGCGGCGGAGGTGTTCTTAGGGACTGTGACGGACCTGTATATGAAGCGGAAATAGCGCAGGGGCGGGTGTAAGGGCGGGTGTAAGGGCGGGTGTAAGGGCGGGTTTCAAACCCGCCCTTACCCTTACGTCTATACTGTCAGCGCCTTCAGGTTCTCCCGCAGGCGGGACAGGCTGACCTCGCACTCCGCGCGTTTCTGGCGCTCACGCTCGATTACGTCGGGCGGGGCCTTGGCGATGAACCCGGCGCTGGCGAGCTTTTTGTCGATCCCGGCGATGACGCCGGTCAGCCGGTCGCTCTCCTTTTTGAGCCGCGCCCGCTCCAGGTCGAGGTCGATCAGCCCCTTCAGAGGGACGTAGAGTTCGGCGTCCTTCAAGACCGCCGAGGCGGATTCCGGGGGCCGGGCCACGTCCGCGCCGACGGTGAGCGCCCCGACGCGGGCCAGGTCGGCGATGATGGCGCGGTTTGTCTCGACCACCTGCCGCACCTCCGGCGACTCCGCGCGGATCAGCAGGTCCGCCCTCCGCGCGGGGGGCACGCGCATCTCCCCCCGAATGTTCCGCACGGCCCCCACGATCTCCTGCACCAGCCCCATCTGCGCCTCGGCCTCCGCATCGAACCTGGTCTCGTCGGCCTTCGGCCAGGTCGCCACAATTAGGGATTCTCCTTCATGCGGGACCTGCTGCCAGAGCTCCTCGGAGATGAACGGCATCAGGGGGTGGAGCAGGCGGAGCGTGCCCTCCAGGACGCGGACGAGGACGGCCCGGGCCACGGCCTTGCTCTGCGCATCATCCCCATTCAACCTCCCCTTGACCATCTCCAGGTACCAGTCGCACCACTCGCTCCAGATGAAGTCGTAGACGGTCCGGGCGGCGTCGTCGAACCGGTAGGCGTCCAGCGCCCCGGTCACGCGCTGGACGGTGCGGTTGTAGCGGCTGAGGAGCCAGCGGTCCGTCAGCTCCGTCGGCCCGTCGGCCAGGCTCAGGTCGGGCGTGCCGTCTAAGTTCATCAGGACGAAGCGGGTGGCGTTCCAGACCTTGTTGCAGAAGTTCCGGCAGGACTCGGCGATGGGGGAGTCCTGCACGACGTTGTCCACCACGTCGGCGTCGAAGCGGATGTCCTGCGAGCTGCCGCACTGCAACAGGAGGCTGAAGCGCGTGGCGTCGGTGCCGTACTTCGAGACCAGGTCCATCGGGTCTATGCCGGTGCCGAGGGACTTGCTCATGCGCCTTCCGTCCTTCGTCTGCACGGTGGGGTGGACGAGCACGGCCCGAAAGGGGACCTCGTCCCTGAACTCCACGGCGGTCATGATCATCCGCGCCACCCAGAGGTAGAGGATGTCGCGGCCGGTGATCATCAGGTCCGTGGGGTGGAAGGTGCGCAGGTCCTGGGTCTTCTCCGGCCAGCCGAGCGTGGCGAACGGCCAGAGGGCGGAGGAGAACCAGGTGTCGAGCACGTCGGGGTCCTGGTCCAGGTCGACATTTTTACACTTCGGGCAGGCCGCAGGCGGGTCCACCTGGACGATGACCTCGCCGCACCCCTTGCAGGTCCAGACCGGGATGCGGTGCCCCCACCAGATCTGCCGGGAGATGCACCAGTCCCGGATGTTCCTGAGCCAGTCGATGGAGTAGCCCCGGAACCGGTCGGGGACGTAGGCGATCTCATTCCGCTCCAGGACGGGCAGGGAGTGGTCCGCCAGGTCGCGCATGCTCACAAACCACTGCTCCATCGGGAGCGGCTCGATGACGGTCTTGCACTTGTCGTGGCGCGGGACCATGTGCTCGTAGTCGTCTATCTTGACGAGGAGGCCCTGGCCCTGAAGGGCCTGCACGACGGCCTTCCGGCAGTCGGAGCGGTCCATCCCGGCGTAGGGGCCGGCCTCCGGGGTCATCCGGGCGTCCAGGCCGATCACCTGAACCTCCGGCAGGCCGTGGCGCTGTCCCACCTCGTGGTCGTTCGGGTCGTGGGCGGGCGTGACCTTCACGGCCCCGCTCCCCATCTCCGGGTCCGCATACTCGTCCGCGACGATGGGGATGAGGCGGTCCATCAGGGGCAGGCAGACCTTTTTGCCCACGGCATTTCTCCACCTTTCATCCGTCGGATGCACGGCCACGCCGGTGTCCCCCAGCATCGTCTCGGGGCGGGTCGTGGCCACGACCACGTCCGGCCCGCCGTCCGCGCCGGGGTAGCGGATGTGCCAGAGATGGCCCTGCGCCGTCTCCTCCTCCACCTCCAGGTCGGAGATCACGGTCTGGCAGGAGGGGCACCAGTTCACCATGCGCCGGCCCCGGTAGATCCAACCCTTCTTGTAAAATCGGACGAAGGCCTCCAGCACGGCGCGGGCATAGCCCTCGTCCAGGGTGAACCGCTCCCGGCTCCAGTCGTAGCTGCACCCCAGGGCGCGGAACTGCTGCATAATGAGTCCCCCGTACTTCTCCCGCCAGGCCCAGATGCGCTTGAGCATCTCGTCGCGGCCCAGGTCGAACCTGTTTTTCCGCTCCTCTTTGTGGAGCAGCTGCTCCACCCTCATCTGCGTGGCGATGCCGGCGTGGTCCGTGCCGGGCAGGGTCAGTGTGACGAACCCCTGCATCCGCCTGTGGCGCGTGACCGTGTCGTGGATGGTGTGCTGAAGGGCGTGGCCCATGTGGAGCTCGCCGGTGACGTTGGGGGGCGGGATGGTGATGCAGAAGCGCGGGGCGCCGGGCCTTCGCTCGGCCCGGAAATAGCCCTTCCGCTCCCAGAATTCATACCAGCGGGACTCGACGGCCTTCGGGTTGTAGACCTTGTCCATCTGGATGGGGCTGGAATCCATATCGACCTCTTGAGCGTTTAAAAGTGAGACGTGAGACGTGAAACGTGAAACGAAAAGGCAAAAGAGGCTTTCACGTTTGACGTTTGACGTTTGACATTTGACGGAAACAAAAAACCCGCCTCGATGGGACTCAACGGCGGGCCTCAGCTTCCACGATCTTGATCTGACCTGGCGACTATCCCCACCGTCGAATTCCGTCGGCATCGCGTACCGCGACCCCTACGACAGGACGTACGACGCCCTCTGCGCTTGGCAGCGTCGCCAGAGGCCAGGATGTGCGGCGGACCTTCGTCACGGGGGTGTCCTCAGAGAGAGGTTCGTTGCCAAAAAGGTATCCAATTATATCGTTTTGACCGCCTGAAGTCAAGCCTTTTTTGGGCAGAGGTTGACAACGGTGGGCGGAGGGTTTAGATTCATACCCAAAGAAGTGCGAATTACGAATGACGAATTACGAATGACAACATTCGACGTTCGACATTCGACATTCGACCTTTCCGGGCGGGGCCGGGGGAGAGGTCTCACACAGGAGGCGCGTTTGAATTCCATTCTTATTCGAGGCGGGCGGGTGCTTGACCCGTCGCGGGGGTTCGATCAGGACGCGGATGTGCTGATCTCAGACGGGCGGGTCGCGCGGATGGGGCGGGGGATTGCCGCGTCCGCAGAGGTTCTGGACGCTTCAGAAAAGGTCGTGGTCCCCGGTCTGGTTGACATCCACGTCCACCTGCGGGAGCCGGGGCAGGAACACAAGGAGACGATCCAGACGGGCTGCCGGTCCGCGGCGGCGGGGGGGTTCACGTCCGTGGTCTGCATGCCCAACACCGCGCCTCCGCTCGATTGTCCCGAGCTTCTGCGGGAGGTCATCGACAGGGGGCGCGGGGCGGACGCCAGGGTCTACCCTGTGGCCTGCGTCACGGTCGCGCAGAAGGGGGAGGCGCTGGCCGACCTCGCGGCCCTTCGCCGGGCGGGGGCCGTGGCCTTCTCTGACGACGGGTTTCCGGTGGGGGATGAGGGCCTGATGGAGAGGGCGCTCGAAGGGTCCGCGCGGCTCGGCTGCCCCATCGCGCCGCACGAGGAGGTGAAGGCGCTGACCGCCGGGGGGCACATGCACGACGGGGAGGTGGCCCGGTCTCTGGGCATCCGGGGCATGCCGGCGGAGGGGGAGGCGGGCATGATCGAGCGCGACCTCCGCCTGCTCGAACGCGCGGGCGGGCGGCTGCACGTTTTGCACGTGAGCGTGGCCCGCGCGGTGGGCCTGATCCGGGACGCCAAGCGCCGGGGGCTGTCGGTGACCGCCGAGGCGTGCCCTCACCACTTCGTCCTGACGGATGAGGCGGTGCGGGCGCACGGCACGCTGGCCAAGATGAGCCCCCCGCTCCGGTCCCCGGAGGACGTGGAGGCCGTCCGGGCGGGCCTGGCGGACGGGACGCTGGATGCCCTTGCCACGGACCACGCCCCGCACGCGGCGGATGAGAAGGGGGCGCCGTTCGATCGCGCGCCGTTCGGGATCGTGGGGCTGGAGACGGCCCTGGGGCTGACGCTGACGCATCTTGTGGCGCCGGGCATCCTCTCGCTCTCCGACGCCATCGCCAGATGGACGTCTCTTCCGGCGCGCATTATGGGCATTCCAGGCGGGAGGCTTCAGGTGGGGGATGTGGCCGACGTGACGGTGATCGACCCGGGCCTCGAATGGACGGTCGATCCGGAGCAGTTCCGGTCGAAGTCCCGCAACACGCCGTTCGCGGGGTGGCGATTGAGGGGGAAGGCCGTGGCGACTATTTTAGGGGGGCGGGTGACGCATCGAGAAGGGATATGAGTAAGATTTCGGGCCCATTCTTTACCTTATCAGCCACGCTTCTGCTCGTCGCATCCATAGCGGACGCTGCGGACAACGCCTGGTCCGGGGATGCGTCTTTTCGAGAGGCGGTCATCGCCCTTGCGATCTCCTCCTCGAACCCGAAAATCCTCTACGCCGGGACGACCAGAGGCGTCTTCAAAACCACAGACGGCGGAAATGCCTGGGCGAGGGCCGGCGCGGGGCTGGAGCAGGTGGGCGTCAATGCCATCGCAATCGACCCTGCGAGTCCGCAGACGGTCTACGCCGGGACGAACCGGGGTATTTTCAGGAGCGGGAACGGCGGGGCCTCCTGGGAGGCGGTCTACGAGGGGCCGGCCAACCCTTATAACATCCAGGCCCTTGCGATGGACCCGTCGGACCCGCAGGTCCTCTACGCCGGGGTGCTGGGCAGGGGCGTGGTCAGGAGCGTGAACGGGGGAGCGACCTGGGCGGAGGCCAATGCGGGGCTGGGGAGCGTGTTTGTCCTGTCGTTTGCGTTTGACCCGAAGAACCCGCTGGTCGTGTATGCCGGGACCACCGGGGGCGCCTTCAGGAGCGCCGACGGGGGGGCCTCCTGGGCCGGCACTGCGCTCAACAATGGGTATGTGTACGCCCTGGCGATCCCCGCCTCGCGCCCGCAGACGATCTATGCCGGGACCAGCAGAGGGGTGTTCAGGAGCGCCAGCGGAGGGGCCCTGTGGGAAGGGGTCAACAAGGGGGTGACGGGCGATGTCGTGCGGGCGCTGGCGATCGATCCGTCAGATCCCGACCGGCTGTACGCCGGGACGCGGGAGGGCGTCTTCAGGAGCGGGGACGGGGGGAACTCGTGGACGGCGGTCAATGAGGGGTTGGTCAGCACGAACGTCTACGCCCTGGCGATCCATCCCGTAAATCCGCAGCGGGTCTATGCCGGGACGGCCGGCGGAGGGGTCTTCGAGGCCACGTTCGCTTCCGTCCTCCGCCGTCCCGCCTTCAACGCCTCCGGGGCGTCTCTCTCGTTCGGCGAGACAACGGTCGGGCAGTCATCGCAGAAGGCGTTCTCGATCACGAACTCCGGGGACGCCAGCCTATCCGTGGGGATCGCCCTGGCGGGGGCGGACGCCTCCCAGTTCAGGGTCTCCCCGACGGGGACGGTCCTGCCGCCGGGGCGGAGCCAGGCGGTGACGGTGACGTTCACACCGACCTCGTCGGGGGTGAAATCGGTCACCCTGTCCGTGGCTCACAACGCGGCGGGGAGCCCGTTTGAGGCGATCCTGTCGGGGACGGGGGCGCCGCCGCCCAGGGGAGACGCGCTGGACACGTGGATGACCTACGGGCCTTACGGCGGGACCGTCAACGCCCTCGCCGTGGTCCCGTCGGACCCGCTGACCGTGTACGCCGGGACGGGGAGGGGGGTGTTCAAGAGCGTGAACGGCGGAGGAAAGTGGACGGAGGCCGGCGCGGGGCTGATGGGCCTGGACGTGCGGGCGCTGGCGGTGGACCCGCTGAACCCGCAGGTGGTGTATGCGGGGACGTTCGGGGGGGGCGTCTTCAGGAGCGGGGATGGGGGGGTGTCGTGGATGGGGGTCAACCGGGGGCTGGGGAGCGCCGTCGTGCACGCCCTTGCGGTGGACCCGCTGAACCCGCAGGTGGTGTATGCGGGGACGTTCGGGGGGGGTGTCTTCAGGAGCGGGGATGGGGGGGTGTCGTGGATGGAGGTCAACCGGGGGCTGGGCAATTTGACCGTCCTGTCCCTCGCGGTGGACCCGAAGAACCCGCAGGCGGTCTACGCCGGGACGAGCAGGGGCCTGTTCCTGAGCAGGGACGGCGGGGGGGCGTGGGCAGAGGCCGGCGCAGGGCTGGCGAACGCCCCGGTCAACGCCCTGGCGATCGATCCGGTGAACCCGCAGGTGGTCTACGCCGGGACGGGCGGGGGGGGGGTGCTCAAGAGCGCGAACGGGGGGGAGACCTGGACCCCGGTCATCACGGGGCTGACCC
>CAYRZX010000003.1:58198-65563 GCA_964428665.1 uncultured Gemmatimonas sp. | reverse complement strand
ATTCCGCCGATCCTTTAAACCCTTTTCATTCCCTCACTTTGTTCAAAGTCCAATACCGTCAGATACGGCGAGTAATTCCCGCTGCCAGCGCCCTGCGATACCCCTCTGCGTATGAGGGTATTCACCAGAACGCTGTTGATCTTCATCTTGCTGACCGCGTTGGGCGACGCATAAGGCTTGTTGTCCACCGTCCAGATGAAGGTTCGCGTCTCCAGGCTGCCGTGATCGAACTTTGACCGGTGGTATTCCACCTCCACAGCCACTTTAGAACCGACTGCGTAGGTGAACACCCCTCCCACCTGGCTTCTCCCGCTCGCATACCAATCCTTTAACTTGAACATCGCCCGGTTGTAGTCCACAAACGTGCCCACCCCCCAACGGCTCGTCGTCTCCTGGCTTTGAATCGTCGACGCTGATATCAGGAGAAACAAGCCTGCTGTGATAAAGTCGAAGGCTTTTTGCTTTTTCATAACTGCCCTCCTCCTTGACCATATCTTAGAGGTTATCGTGGACGCCCTGATATTTTGGGTTCCGTGCTGTAAACCGATGGGAGTATCTATTTCAAAATCCGTCTGAGATCATTCCTCCTTTTGTTCTTGACAACAGAGCAAACTATTGTTTATATTAGAAAAGGTCTGGGCAGGGGACAGTAACGCCCTTGCGCTTACCCTTCTGAGCCGTTAGCTTCCTCCCGCCAAGTTGGTGGCTATCGGCTCTTTTTATTTATGTGCCGTTTACGGATGATATCCCCCACGCTCCCCGCTACCCAGCATCATCTATGTCTCCTGAACTACAAGGTCACATTCAATAATCCTGTGTTGTGGCAATTGTGTTTCTGGGGATTCAACATGGTTCACAAGGGTTTCGACGCTAAAATCCACAAGCTCTTTGGTAGGAAGTCTCATGTAAGACAGTTTCGAATCGCACAGATCCGTAAAACAGGCGTCGCCCAACCCGACGATCCGGATCCGCCTATGGTTCCGCCTTTCTGAAATGCTATTCACCACGGCCGGGGCAAATATATTTGCCGAAACAAATATGGCTTCAGTTTCCGGGAAAACATCCAGCATCTTTTTCGTTGTTGCACAGACAGACTTGCCGGACGGAGACGCGGAAAAAACAGGATACGGCTTTTGTCCCCGCTCTTCCATGGCTCTTTTATACCCTGAACGCTTGAGTTTTTCATACGGACCCCGACCTATATTCAAGATCCCAATTTTTGTAAGCCCGCAATCCAAGAGATAGGATATGGCCTTATAAACAGACCCTTCTCTGTCAATAGCAGCCCAATTATCGCCATAATCGAGAATGGTATCGAGGGCAAAAGTTGGAATTTTGGTCTCTTTGACCAGGGGGAGAATTTTCTTAAGCGAGTGAGATTCCCATTTAAGAAACAGTATGCCATCTAATTTTTCCTGAACCAACGTTTTTACCATATCCTCAGAAGGAGAGGTTTTATCCGTTTGCAATAGATAGATACCATAACCCAATTCATTAAGCTTCCCAGTCGCAAGACTGATGGTTTCATAGAGACTGAAATTTCCGTGCACAGGATACTCGTGAAAAGATCCATGAATACATAAACCCACCCTGAAAGTCCGATTCAGCACCAATCCTCTGGCCGCGACATTTTTTCGGTATCCATGTTCTTTTATTGCATCGAGTATTGCCTTGCGCTTTTCAGGACTCACCCTTTTATGATCTTTGTTGTTTAACACAAAAGAAACAGCCGCAGGAGAAGTTCCAGTGAGCTTGGCAATATCTTTGATGGTAGTTGACATGGGGTTTAGGAAGACCCATTGATTAAAACGTTTTAACTTAAAAGAAAAATAAAGGTTTTTTCAGGCAGGCAGAAGCCATTTTTGAAGCCCATATGGTTTTGAGGCGTGTCCCCATAACTAGTGGCAACATAAAGTAGCATCGTATTTGACGGGCGACTGATCAACGACTGTTTTCTTCAACGACAATCATCCTCAAGACGTAAGTGGACCGCTTTCTGCCCTGTCTTCAAGCAGGAAAAGATCTCGGATTGCGACCTCCTCTATGCTCAGGGTGGAGCTTCGCAATCTGATTATAGGTTAACATTTCAAACACGATAAGTCTCAATTTTTAGTTAACTTAAAACGTTTTAACTTGAAAGGAAAAAAATAAATTTCTAATCGATTCCAAATAAGTTTGTCCCATTATAACATTTTCTTATTTCAATGTCAAGAAAAAAAGAAGAATTCCATCACGCCCAAGGCCCATCCCCTCTATCCTCCGGAGTTTCAGCATCAGATCATCGAATTGGTCAGAGCCGGTTGCAGCCCAAACGAGTTGGTACGTGAGTTCGAGCCATCGGCTCAGGCCATTCGGAATTGGGTCAAGCAGACTGATTTGGATCAAGGCCAACGTCAGGATGGTCTGACTACCGACGAACACGAGGAACTCAGACGGCTGCGCCGCGAGGTCAAGCAGTTGCGCCTTGAGCGAGAGATCTTGTCAAAAGCCGCAGCCTGGTTTGCCAGGGAGACCAACACGATCCCGTCGCGGGATTCAAGTTTGTGAATGCTCACCAGGCCTTTTGTCCCGTCACCACGCAATGTCGAGCTCTGGATGTCTCCACCAGTGGGTATTATGCGTGGCAGGACCGTCCTTCGACGGGATCGGTCAGGGATTGCTTTGACAACGCGCTTTGTGAAAGCTTCTTTGCCACCCTGGAATGTGAACTGCTCGACCGCTGCTGTTTCCGTAACCAGGCTGAAGCTCGAATGGCGATCTTCCGATACATCGAGGGCTGGTATAACCCCCATCTCCGGCACTCAGCTCTGGGCTATGAATCCCCCCTCAGCTACGAAAGAGGCAAAAAAGAAGGTCGTGAGCGCAGTTGCACGCTCACGACCTTCACCGAGCTTTTCGCCGAAGCGACTTCCGAGGAGAAGAAAGACCTTCTGGCGCTGCACATCAACCAGATTATCTGGACTCCCCAGGAGATTCGCCTGGCTCTATTTGAAAGCCCGACTGAACAGTTGTTAACCACTTCAGGGAATGTTCAGTCAGTTTCGTTATCTAACTCCGGCGGCAGGACTCGAACCTGCGGCCCGGTGGTTAACAGCCACCTGCTCTGCCAGCTGAGCTACGCCGGAATGTCAAAGGAATTGCGCCTGAAAAAATACAAGATCGGGTGATCGGTGTCAAGGAAAAAGAATAGCCCTTATCCCTTCAAAAACTCCTTCACCCTCGGATGTCCCAGCGCCTCCCGGTTCAGGATATGCGCCGGCTCCCGGCCCTGGATGGCGTCCGTCACCTGCCCGACGGTCCGGCGGTCGAGGCGGATCGTGGACTCAACCGTGATGCCGGCGTTGTGGTTCGTGCAGATGATGCGGGGATGGTCCCTGTGGACCTCGCGCGGGCCGTTCACCGGGTCGTCCACCACGTAGTAACAGAGCCGGTCCTCGCGAATGGCGCGGTTGACCGCCCGGTCATCCACCAGGTTGCCGCGCGAGGGATTGATCAGGGAGGCGTGGGGCTTCATGGCGCAGAGGCGGTCGTAGGTGACGATGGTGTCGTCCCCGGCCACGTGGAGGGAGACCGTGTCGCACTCCCGGAACAGGGTCACGGGGTCGTCCACGGCGACGGCCCCGAATTTTTTGGCCAGCTCTTTGATGTCAGGCCGGATGTCGTAGACGAGCAGCCGGCCCTCTTCCCCCAGCAGCGGCCTGGCCCGCACGGCCACGGCCTGTCCGATGCGCCCGAAGCCGTAGAGCCCGAGCGAAGACCCCCTGGCCTCATAGGTCCGGATGATGGAAAAGTCCCCGGCGTGGGAGAGGCGGTTCAGGGTGTAGACCCGCTTGAGCGTGGCCATCCACTGGGCGATGGTGTACTCCGCGACCGTCTCCATGTGCTCCGGCGCGACGGTGACCAGGACGCCCTGCTGCGTGGCGGCGGCCAGGTTGACCTTCTCGTAACCCACGCCCCACCGGGCGACGATCCGGAGGTCTCTCCCCTCCGCGTAAAATTCGGGGTGGATGAGGGCCGAGTTGGCGATCACCCCCACGACCCCCTTCGCCTTCTCCGCCGTGAGGTCCCCGGTGTAGTGCTCCAGGTCGGCCAGCTTCGCCAGGTCCGCCAGGGCCTTTCGGCGAGGCTCGGAGTCGAACTCGGCGTTCTGAAAGATCGTTGCTAACAAGATTTTGTTTCGCATGGACTCCCCTTTTACTCTGCGGTCTCTGCGGTCTCTGCGGTCTCTGCGGTCTCTGCGGTAAAATTCTTATTTCGCTTCCTCCATCCAGTGGTCCACCGCGCCGGGCCTGGGGTCGCGTTTGCCGGCCTCGTGCAGGGCCCGGATGCGGCCCACGAAGTCGGCGGGAAACCGGGCCGCGATCTTCCGGGCCAGGGCCTCGGCGGCCTCCCTCGCCGCCCCGCGGACCTCGACCTCCGGCCCCCACTCCCACGCCTCCAGGTAGGCGTCTGCCCCGTAACTCCCGTCGAACATGGCCACCGCGTCGATGCCCTGCTGGAAGCGATCCGGCAGCGGCAGGGTGATCTCCCCGCCCTCGTCCTCGGCCCTGACCTGGGCGGGGATCTCTTTCCAGTAGATGATGCTCACTTTAGCCATCCGATTCCTCACCCCAGCTTGCCTTCTCGCCACGCCTCGATGTAGCGCTCGCAGAAGGGGTCCTGGCCGGTCAGCATGTCGAGGGCAAAGCGGTAGGCGTCGGTCGTCGGGTCGAAGTCGAACACCTCGTCAAGGCGGTTCTGGACCGGGTCCATGATCGCCCCGTCGGCCCCGGCCTCCACGGCCAGGGCGATGAACACCTCGTTGACGAGCTTGCGCTGCGGGATGCCGAAGGAGACGTTGCTCAGGCCGCCCAGGATGTGAATCTCGTCGCCGTAATGCCCCCGGACCTGCCGGACGGCGTCGAGGTAGTGATTTCCGTAGCGGGCGTCCACGGCGATGGGGAAGACCAGGGCGTCGATGTAGATGTCGGACCTGGGGATGCCCCTCGCCTCGGCCAGGCCCATCAGCTCCCGGACGTTGGCCACGCGCTCGGCGTCGTCCTCCGGCATGCCGCTCCGCCCGGCGGCGGTCAGGATGACCTGACAGTCGAATCGCCCGACGAAGTCGAGGGCCTCCGGGCGCTCAAGGGCCGCCGAGTTGAGCAGGGGCCGGCCCGCCCTCCGGTCGTAGGCCTCCAGTCCGGCCCGGATGGTGTCGGGGTTGGAGGAGTCGATGCTGGGCGGGACCGGGGAGACGGCCTGCACCACGGGGACGAGCCAGCGCATCGCCTCCTGCTGCTCCTCCGGCTTCAGAGAGACCTCGTCCACGTTCAGGTCCAGGAAGTGCGCGCCGGCCTCCGCCTGCCGCCTGACCTCGCAGTGGATGTATTCAACGCCCCGCCTCCGGTCCTCCCCCTCCCCCCAGAGGCCCTGCTGGACGGCGATCTGCAGGTGCTTGATCCGCCCCTCCTGGTAGTCGTGCTTCTTCCGGTAGGCCGGGGGCACCCGGAGGGTTCGGGTCTTCCCCTCGGCATTCTGGTAGCGGATGCCCTCGGTCCCATCCTCCAGGACCTTGATCCGCCTGCCGGTCTTCGATAGGGCGCGGGTGGTGTGGATGTTCTCGCCGACCACGGTGAAGCGGGAGGGGCGTGGCATAATTCCTCAACGATGAACGATGAATGATGAACGATGAACAAAGACAACGATGAAGTATGAACGATGAACGATGAACGAAAAACAAAATAGCCTCTATGGGTTTTCGTTCCGCGTTCCGCGTTCCGCGTTCCGCGTTGCCTTTTCATCGTTCCGCGTTCTGCGTTCATCGTTGTTTTTTGCGTGGTGATCCCGTCCCAGAAACGTGTTCGCCCAGGCGGAAGTCCCGCGCAGAGCCGCGTCTCGGAAGACCACGGGGCGCTGGAGCATGGCCTCCTCCTCGCCGTAGGCCTTCAGGCGGTCATAGGCCAGGGACCAGATGCACTCCTTCTCGCCCACCTCGCACCTCCCCTGCCGGGTGCCCCCGCAGGGGCCGTTGCGCTGGTTCTTGGCGCACTGAGACTCCGGGCAGAGGTAGGCGATGTCGGGGAGGGAGCAGTCCCCGCAGTCCCGGCAGTCGAAGGCCACGGCCTTGACCGCGTGCTCAACGGCATGGGCCACGGCCCTGACCCTCCCCCCGGCCTTCTCGATCCTCTGATAGACCTCCTGGCCGAGCTTGAAACCGGGGGAGCCTTTCTCGAACACGCCGTTGTGGATGAGACGGTTGAGCTTGTAGCTCGCCGGGAGGTCCCACCGGGTCCTGCGCCGCGCCCCTTCCTCCTTCGACGCCAGGTAGGCGCGGTTGACCTGAGGGGTGTTCAGGCCGGTCTCCGGGTCGGGCTCAAAGCAGTAGAACTCCCCCGGCTGGGAGAAGGCGATCTCCTTCGCGAATGCCCGCCAGTCGTCCGGGCCGAAGGAGGCCTCCGTCTCAAGGATCTTCCGGTAGTCCTCAAAAACGAGGTGGCCGCCGAGGTAGGCCCCCCGGTAGCCCAGCCCCCTGGCGACGGCGACCTGCCTGGCCGCCAGCTCCAGGAAGAAGCCCTTGCCCCTGTCCGGGGAGGCCGCCTGCCTTTCGACCAGGCGGAGGAGGTCGGAGGTCACGACGCAGCCGGGCATGTCCCCCCGGTGGAAGTAGCGGGCCGCGGCAGGGTTCAGGACGTAGACATTGGCGATGGCCGGGACGTTCAGGCCCTGGAGGGCTATGTAGCGCAGCAACTCGTCGAACTTTCGGGAGTCGTAACCGAGCTGCGTGATGATGAACGCCGCCCCGCTCTCGACCTTGCGGGCGAGCTTGAGGTACTGGGGGATCAGCTCCCGCTCCTGGAGCTTGAAGGGGGAGACGACCGCGCCGAGGAAGAACCCCGTCCGGCTGAGGCGCTCGACGCTCCCCGGCCTGAGGCCCTGGACCTTCAGGCCGCGGTTCATGTCGCTGAGCATCTCCAGCAGGCCGACGGAGTCGATGTCGAACACCGGGGCAGCCTGCCCCCGGTAGCCGCCCGTGGGATAGTCCCCGGAGAGGGTCAGGATGTTGTGAAACCCCGCGCTGGCCAGCTCCCAGGCCCGGCTCTGGAGGGCGTTCCGGTTCCAGTCCTTGCAGGAGAGGTGGATGATGATCTCCTGTCCTCGCGAGATGAGGTCCGTGCCCAGGGTGTCGGGGCTGAGCATGGCGTTGCCGCCGGGGTTGTCGGTGATGCTCAGGGCGTGGATGCGGTCCCACTCCACCAGCCGGCGGGCCAGTTCCAGAACCTTCTTCCCGTGCTTCTCGATGATGATCCCCCGGCTCGTGACCAGCTCTACGCAAAAAACGAAGTCGTCGGTCTCGGTGAGGGCTTCGCGGAAGGAGAGGTCCATGGG
>CAYRZX010000003.1:2113-58098 GCA_964428665.1 uncultured Gemmatimonas sp. | reverse complement strand
TTATTCGTACATCGGCTTGAACATGCAGCCTTCGACGAACACATCGAAGAAGTCCGGTGTGGTCTCCAGCTCCACGTGCTCGACGCGGCGCACGAGGCGCTCCAGGGCCTCCCGCTTCGCCCTGGACAGGAGCATGGCCGTGGCCCCCTGGAGGGAGGCGTTGCCCACCTTCTCGATCTTCTCCTCCGGGAAGTTGGGGATGAACCCGATCTCCACGGCGTGCCGGACGTCGATGTAGTTGGCGAACCCCCCGGCCAGGTAGAGCTTCTGGACCTCCTCCAGGCCGACGCCGTAATTTTGCAGGACGATCCGCTGCCCGCAATAGTTGGCCGCCTTGGCCTGGGCGAGGTGGCTGACATCCTCCCGCGAGAAGGTGATGCCCCGGTCCGGGGCCACGACGAACCTGTCCATCTCCTCCGGGAAGACCCCCAGCTCGTCCATCTTCCCGGCGCGCCGCAGCTCGGCCAGGAGGTCGATCAGCCCCGACCCGCAGATGCCCTGGGCGGGGGCGTCGCCGACGGTGCGATAGCGGACGCAGCCGTTCTGGATGGCCACGGACTGGATGGCCCCGTCGTAGCCCGGCATGCCGTAGGTGATCAGCCCCCCCTCAAACGCCGGGCCCGCCGGGCAGGAGGCGGCCATCATCCGGCCGGCGTTTCCGACGACCACCTCCGTGTTGGTGCCGATGTCCACGAGCATGACCACGCCCTGCTCCCGGTCCATCCCGACGGCCAGGAGATCGGCGGCCACGTCCGCGCCCACGTGACAGCCGATCAGAGGGCCTCCGTAGACGTTCGCCTTCGGGTGGATGCGCAGGCCGAGGGCGCGGGCCGTGGTCGTCAGGGCCGTGGTCGTCCGCCTGCCCGCGTCCAGCTCGTGCTCGATGATGGACTTGTAGGGCTTCTCGCCGATGGTCTGGACGTCTAAGTTAAAGAAGATGTCGCGCATCGTGGCGTTGCCCACGACCACGACCTCGTAGATCGCCCTGCGGGGGAGGCGGAGCCTCCGGCACATCTCCCGGACCTCGTAGTTGAGCGCGCTGAGGATCGCCTTGTGCAGCTCCCCCCGGTAGGGCCCCGCATCGTAGGAGATGCGGTGCATGATGTCGCTGCCCCCGAACCGCTGAGGGTTCTCGAAGGCGCTCGTGCAGAGGCAGGCCCCGGCCTCTAAGTCCACCAGGTTCAGCACGACCGTGGTCGTGCCCGCGTCCACGGCGAGGCCCAGGATGCGCCCCCGGTAGGCGTCCACCTCCCGGTCGCCGCAAAAGACCCGGTCCCCCTGCCGCCGGACGAAGGGGTCGAGGTCGAAGCCGGTCTCCCTGCCCCGGGTGAGGATCTGGGGGGTGCGCTTGAGGACGGAGAATCGGATGTCGCGGTCCGGGTCGACCACGACCGTCTGGCAGGCGAGCCGGTAGGGGGGCCTCAGAAACTGCTCCGCCTCTGTGGGCGGGGAGAGGGCCTCCGCGCCCGATGCGACCTCGACGATGCACTCGTGGCACCGACCGGTCCTGCGGCAGGAGGTGGGGACCTTCACCCGCAGGTCGTCCGCGTAGTCGAAGAGGGTCTTTCCTGCGGAGAGTTCGGCGGTCTTGTTGCCGTGGGAGATGGTGGCCATGGGCAGGGATCAGGCCTTATCGGGGGGGATGAGGGGCGCGGGATCGACCTCCCACGCCTTCCGGTAGTCCAGCTTGTCGTCGCTCGTGCAGACCTTCAGGCCGCCCGGCGCCGTGGGTGGCCTCTGGTAGCGGCACCCGAAGTGGGCGGTGCACCGATCCTCGGCGTTCTTGTAGGGGCAGCGCCGGAGCGAGACCTCCTCCGCCTTCCTGACGATCCCGGCCATGATCTCGTTGAGCCGGTCGAGGCTCCGCCGAAATCGCGCCCTGTCCGGTCCTGCCATCGGCTCACGCCTCCACGGCCACGCCCAGCTCCGCGATGAACTCCTTGGCCTTCGCCACGCAGGCGAGGGCGTCCTTGCCGTAGCCGTCGGCCCCCATCTCGTCCGCAAACTCCTGCGTCACGGGCGCGCCCCCGACCATGATCTTGACGTCGTCCCGCAGCCCGGCGTCGATGAACGCCTGGATGGTCTTCCCCATGTTGGGCATGGTGGTCGTCAGAAGCGCGGACATGCCCACGATGCGGGCGCTGTGCTCCTCCACCGCCGCGATGAACTGGTCGGACTTCGTGTCCACGCCTAAGTCGATCACCTCGAAGCCGGACCCGCGCAGCATCATGATGCAGAGATTTTTGCCGATGTCGTGGAGGTCCCCCTTCACCGTGCCCATGATGACCTTTCCGACCGGCTCGATGCCGGCGGCGGAGAGGATGGGCTCGATGTGGGCCATGCCCGCCTTCATGGCCCGCGCGGCCACCAGGACCTCCGGGACGAAGATGATGTTGTCCCGGAACTTCACCCCGACGATGCCCATGCCGGAGATCAGGCCATCGTCCAGCGCGTCGTGGGCCTCCACGCCCTCGTCGAGGGCCTGTCTCACCAGCCGGCTGACGTCGTGCTGCTTGCCCTTGATCAGGGCGTAGGCGATGTCCTGCATCAGAGGGGAGACCTCGCTGAACCAGGCGGTGAACTTCTCCTTCTCCTCCGGACGGGTGACGTATTTGTCGATCTCCTGCTGGATACCTTCGTTCACAATCGGCATGGATCGCAACCTCGTGAGGGCAAGGTAAGGGCGACCGGCCGGTCGCCCCTACACGTTCTATTATCCACGTAACGCCTTGACGATGGCTCGTATGTGGTCCGGCGTCGTGCCGCAGCAGCCGCCCACGAAGGTGGCCCCGGCATCCACGAGCGCCCGGTAGTGCGGGCCCATCCAGTCGGGGGCTTCGGGGTAGATGATCTGCCCCTTCCGAATGGCCGGGATGCCCGCGTTGGCGTGGATCAAAATGGGGGCGTCGGTGACCCTCCGCATCTCCGCGGAGATCTCGACCATGTAGAGGATGCCGTTGCCGCAGTTGGCCCCCACCACGTCCGCCCCGGCGTCCAACAGGCCCCGGACCGCGTCCTCCGGGGTCACGCCCATCATGGTGAAGTTCCCGCGCGGGCCCTTGTCAAAGGTCATCGTCGCCACGGCCACGAGGCCCGTGCGCTCCTTCGTGGCCCGGACGACTAAGCATGCCTCATCGAGGGCGGTCATGGTCTCGGCGCAGATCGCGTCGGCGCCGCCTTCGGCCAGGGCCGTGACCTGCCGGACGAACCCCTCGTACATCTCTTCAACGCTCACGGGGCCGACGGGCTCCAGGAACTCGCCGGTGGGGCCCACGGAGCCGATGACGTAGCGGCCGGGGGGGGCGGCGCTCCGGGCGTGCCGGGCGGCCAGGCGGTTCAGCTCTTCGACGCGGTCGGCATGGCCGTACTTCTTGAGCATGAAGGGGCTGCCGCCGAAGGAGTTGGTCTCCACCGCGTCGGAGCCGGCGGCAAAGTAGTCGGCGGCCATGCCCCGCACGACCTCCGGGTGGGAGGCGTTCCACTCCTCCGGGCATCCGCCCGGCTCCAGGCCCCTGGCCTGGAGATAGGTCCCCGTGGCGCCGTCGGAGATGAGAATCTCGCCGGATTTCAGGCGGTCTAAGAGTCCATTCCTGCTCATGGTTTCTCTCATAAGGCTGCTCCCCCTTTCCTTTAGGAAAGGGGGATGGGGGGATAGGTTAGCTCGCGTGCTCCTGATGCCAGTCCTTGACCGCCTTCGGGATCTCCGTCAGGTTCTCTAAGCGCGTGCGGAGGGGGATGGCGCACTCCGGGGCGACCAGCTCCACGCCCGCGTCGAGGCAGCGATAGACCTCCTTCCGCACCTCCTCGGGCGCGCGCGCGTAGAGGGTCGAGGGGTTGTTCACATTCCCCACGAGGGAGATCTTGCCCTCCACGACCCTGCGGGCCTCCTGCGGGTCGTTCTTGGAGTCGAAGTGGAAGCAGTGCATGCCGGTCTGCGCGATGTAGCCCATCCGGTCCAGGGTGTTCCCGCAGATGTGGAGGATGAGCGGACACCTGATCCGGTCGGCGAACTCCACATGGAGGTCCTGCAGGTACTCCTTGTAATATTCCCCGCTGACCAGGTCTCCGGTGGCGTGGTCGGGGAGGGTCAGGGCGTCGGCGCCGGCCTCGACCTGGGCGTTGCCGAAGATCACCGTGGCCTCCTTCATGAGGTCGAGACAGCGCCTGGTCTTGTCGGAGTCGTCGTAGGACATCAGCAGGAAGTTCTCCACGCCGAAGCAGTGGTAGCCGAGGGACCAGGGGCCCATGGTCTTGCCGATGATGGCGACCTCGTCGCCGTAGTCCCGCTTGAGGATGCGGATGGCCTCCAGGACGCACTTCGTGTCGTTGTGCGTCAGGAGGTCCTTCGGGATCCGGATGTCCTCGGGCTCCTTCCAGATGGGCCGGTTCATCCGCACCGTGGGCCAGTTGTCCTTCTCCTCCCACTGGATGTCGCAGCCGAGGGCCGAGGACTCCTGGATGATCGTGAACACGGGCATGATGCTGTCGAAGCCGAGCTCCGTGTAGCCCGTGGCGGCCAGCCGGGCCATCTTCTCCGGGTCCCGGTTGGCGTCCGGGAACGGGGCGTCCACCAGGTCCATCAGCTCCACCGTGGCCACCGAGGTCGGGTTGGAGCAGGGCGTGCGGTCCACGGGCTGCCGGTTGAGCGCCGCCAGGACGCGCTCGCGGGGCTTCATGGTCTCGACGAAGGCCATCGCGCAACCTCCGAAAAAAGAGTATATTCTGAATGTTATCCAGATCTGGCGAGTTCTTAAGATAACAAATTTCCGCCGAAATTCAAGCCTCATGTTCGCGAGCGCAGGGGGGGAGTTGCATGGGATTTGATATTCGACAATTCTTTTGGTATATTACCTCATTACGGCCCCACTGAGTTTGCGGCAAGGTCCTCGCTTCATCCGGAGATTTTATGCGAAAACGCCTGTCTGTTTCGTGTTTGTGTCTTATTTGGATAGCCCTGCTCTCCTCCGGCGCGGCCGGGGAGGTCCCGACGCTAAGTGTGGACCAGATCCGTCCGGGCATGGCGGGGTTCGGAAAGACGGTGTTCCGGGGGACAAAGATCGACACGTTCGGCGTGGAAATCGTGGATGTGATGCGGAACGTATTCGGCCCCAGGGAGGACGTGATCCTCGCCCGGCTGTCGGGGGGCCCTCTGGAGAAGACGGGGGTGATCGCGGGGATGAGCGGGAGTCCGGTCTACATCGACGGCAAACTGATCGGGGCCGTGGCCTACGCCTGGGGGTTCTCGAAGGAGCCGATCTGCGGGATCACGCCGATCTCGGACATGCTGGCGACCCTGAACCGGGCCCCTGGGTCCTCTCCGTTGCCTTCAGACAGGGGACGTCTGAACAGTCCTGCGGGGGAGTCCTCCAGGGATCTCCCGATGGACCACGGGCAGGAGGGGGTGCGCCCGGTGGCCGTGCCCCTGTCGGCCAGCGGGTTTGCCCCCCGGGCCGTGGAGCAGATGCGGGCCGATCTCGCGCCCTACGGGTTTCTGCCGGTGCAGGGGGGAGGCGGAACAGACACGACGCTCGCCGCAGGTCCCCTGGAGCCGGGGGCGGCCCTGGGCGTGCAGCTTGTCCGGGGGGACCTGAGCCTGACCGGCATCGGCACGCTGACGTATCGGGACAGGGGCCGGGTGGTGGCGTTCGGCCATCCGATGCTCTACGGCGGGCGGAGCAGCTTTCCGATGACCTCTGCGCATATCTACGGCATTATCCCCAGCCAGCTCATCTCGTTCAAGCTGGGCGCGGCGTCCGCGGAGCAGGGGGCCGTCGTGGAGGACCGGGCCGCCGGCATCGTGGGGGTCGTGGGACGCGCCGCTAGCGTGGTCCCCGTGGAGGTGACGGTTCGATCCGACGCCCGGACGCAGGCCTATCGCTTCGAGATGATCCGGCACCCGGACCTGACGCCCATCCTGGCCCGTGGCACGCTGCTGAGCGCGCTGATCTCCGCCGAGAAGCAGAGCGGGGATGTCACCACGCGCACCCGGTCGGTCATCCGGATGGAGGGGTATCCCGACATCCACTTGGAGAACGCCTACTCCGGGGCGCAGGCCCTGGGCCTGACGGTGCTGGACCTGGTGAAGCCGCTGGACGCGCTGATGGACAACCCGTTCCTGGCCGCGCCGGTGAAGGAGGTGCAATTCGAGGTGGCCGTGGACGAGAGCCTGCACACGGCCTCGGTGGAGGGGCTGAGGCTCCCCAGGGGCCGGTTCCAGCCGGGCGAGGCGGTCCCGTTCGAGGTGACGATCAGGCCGTTCCACGGGGGGGAGCAGGTGGTCTCCGGCCGGGTGGCCCTCCCCCCCTACGTCCCCGCCGGGCCGCTCGTGGTGCGGGCCGGGGGCGCGCAGGCCCTGGAGAAGATCGAGGTCAAGCGCGCGCCGGGCCGCTACGCCCCCAAAGACTTTGCCCACCTCCTGGAGTTGATCTCCCAGGCGGAGCGGAACGACGACCTGATCGTGGAGGTGGTCTCTCAGGAGCGCGGCGTGACCGTGGCAGGAGAGGAGCTGCCCTCGCCCCCATCCTCCGTGCTGTCCATCCTGCGGATGTCCCGGCAGACCGGGGGCGTGGACCGGGTGGAGGGGACGGTGCTGGCGCGCATCCGCATCCGCACGGCGTTCATCCTGGCCGGAGGGCAACAGACGACGGTGACCGTGGAACGAGAATGAACCGTAGTAGGGACGCGATTGATCGCGTCCCGATTGATCGCGTCCAAAGGATACGTTTCAATGTCTGACCAGCGTGTCCGCATCGGGTTTGTCGGGGTCGGGAGCATGGGGCAGTGCGCGCACCTGCGCAACTACGTCACGCTTCCGGGGTGCGAGGTGGTGGCCCTCGCGGAGCTGCGCGAGAAGACCGCCCGCCGCGTGGCGGAGCGCTACGGCGTCCCGAAGGTCTACCGCACGCACGAGGAGATGCTGACGGACGAGCGGCTGGACGGAATCGTGGCCTCGCAGCCATTCACCCGGCACGGCGTGATCCTCCCCGAACTCCTGCGGGCGGGCATTCCGGTCTTCAGCGAGAAGCCCCTGGCCGCCTCGGTGGAGGCCGGGGAGCGGATCGTGCGGGCCGCGCGGGAGGGGAGGACCTGGCACATGGTGGGCTACCACAAACGGAGCGACCCGGCGACGGCCTGGGCCAGGGCGGAGGTCGAGCGGCTGAAGGCGTCAGGGGAGGTCGGGAGGCTGACCTACGTCCGCATCACGATGCCGGCGGGGGACTGGATCGCGGGCGGGTTCACGGACCTGATCCGGGAGGACGACCCGAAGCCCCAGCTAAACTACGACCCACCTCCGACGGACACGGACGAGGCCACGCACAGGGACTACGTCAGCTTCGTGAACTACTACATCCACCAGGTCAACCTGATGCGCCATCTGCTGGGCGAGCCCTACTCGGTGACCTACGCGGACCCGAAGGGGGTGGTGCTGGCCGGGCAGAGCCAGAGCGGCGTCCCGTGTGTCCTTGAGATGAGCCCCTACCGGACGACCGTGGACTGGCAGGAGTCGGCGCTGATCGCGTTCGAGCGGGGCTACGTGCGGCTGGACCTGCCCGCGCCGCTGGCGTCCAACCGTCCGGGGAAGGTGGAGGTCCTGCGCGATCCGGGGAACGGGGCCGCGCCGGAGACGACCCGGCCGCACCTCCCCTGGGTGCACGCCATGCGCCAGCAGGCGATGAGCTTCGTGCGAGCGATCCGGGGCGAGGCCCCGCCTCCCTGTGGCAGCGAGGAGGCGCTGGAGGACCTGAAGGTGGCGCGGGAGTACATGCGCCTGTTGAAATCATCGCGAGGAGAAGGTCATGGTTGAAGCGGTGACCTCTGAACAGACGTCGCATCTGCTCACGCTCAGCGTCCAATCCGCCGGGCTGACGGACGAGCAGTTTTACCGGCTGTGTCAGGACAACCCGGACCTTCGGCTGGAACTGACCGCGCGGAGGGAGCTGGTGATCACGGCCCCGACAGGTTCAAAGACCGGCTGGCGCAACAGCAGGCTGAATCAGCGCCTGGCGAATTGGGCGGAGCGCGACGGAACCGGGCTCTCCTTCGACTCCTCGACCGGCTTCACCCTGCCTGGTGGGACAAAGCGCGCCCCGGATGCGGCGTGGATACGGCGGGAGCGCTGGGAGGCGTTGAGCGAGGAGCAGCAGGAGGGGTTCGCCCCGCTCTGTCCCGACTTCGTCGTGGAGCTTCGCTCGCCCCGGGACAGCCTGTCCGCCTTGCAGGATAAGATGTCGGAGTACCTCGAAAACGGCGCCCGGCTGGGGTGGCTGATCGACCCCGTCGACCGGCGCGTCTATCTCTACCGCCCCGGACAACCTGTGGAATGTCTGGAAAGTCCGGCGGCGCTCAGCGGCGATCCCGTCCTGCCCGGCTTCGTTTTTGACGTGCGGGAGATCTGGTAGGTGAAAACCTTAGAAAGCAGAGTGCGATTGTGAAACGTATCTGGATCACAGGATTGACTCTGGTACTGGCGTTGAGTGGTTCAGCTTCCGCCGTGACGCCCACGGTCTGGCGGGACGACACCTTCGCGGAGTTCGAGAAGGGGGATCCGAAGGGGGTCGCCATTGCCGCCGACGGAAGCGTGACCCTCTCGCAGGCCGTGGAGGACTACGCGGACACGAAGGCCCTGCACGTCTGGGCGCTGGCGAGGGACGCGCAGGGGAATCTCTACGCCGGGACCGGGAACGAGGGGAAGGTGTTCCGGATCGGACCGGATCGGAGGGTGGACCTGGCCGGCGCGCTGCCGGACGCCAGGATCGTCCACGCCCTAACCGTGGACGCGGAGGGGACGGTCTACGCCGGGACCTCGCCCGGCGGGCGGATCTACCGGATCGCCCCGGGAAAGGCGCCCGCCCTGGTCTGCAGCACCGGGGCGCGCTACGTCTGGGCGCTAACCCTCACGCCGAAGGGGGAACTCTACGCCGCCACGGGCGGGGGCGGAAAGGTCCTCCGCATCTCGCCGGATGGGAAGGCAACGGAGGTGGGGGCGTCCTCGGACGAGCACATCGTCTCGCTGGCCGCGGGACAGGACGGGGCCCTCTACGCCGGGACGGAGGGGAGCGGGCTGGTCTACCGGGTCAGCGGGGGGCGGATGCAGGTCCTCTACGACGCCCCGGAGCGCGAAGTGCGCGGCCTGGCCGTGGGAAAGGACGGGACGCTCTATGCCGGGGCCATGTCCGGAGCGATCCGGCTGGAGGAGGGGAAGGAGGAGCCTCCGCGGCCCAGGCCGGAGGGGGCCTCGACGGAGGAGCGGTCCAGCCTCTACCGCATCTCCCCGTCCGGGGCCGTGCTCAAGCTGTGGGAATCTGGCCAGCCGCTCCTGCTGTCCGCGCTGATAGACGGGGACGGGCGGGTCCTCCTGGCCACGGGGGACAAGGGGCTGTTCTACCGGGTGGGGGACGACGGGGCAGCGGCGGTCGTGGCGCGGTTCGAGGAGGCCCAGCCGCTAACCGTCTGCGCGGGGAGAGAGGGGGATGTCTTCGTGGGGATGGGGGGCGCCGGGAAGGTCTACCGGATGTGGAAAGGGGCCGGGACAGAGGGGACCTACATCTCCCGGCGCTACGACTTCGGCTCAGGGGCGCGGTGGGGGAAGCTCGTCTGGAGGGCGGAGACGCCGGCGGGGACCGCTGTGAGCGTTCAGACCCGGTCGGGCAACGCCGAGAAGTCGGACGACGGGTGGAGCGAGTGGTCCGCGGACCTCAGGGATTCGTCGGGGAATCCCATCGCAAGCCCCCCGGCCCGGTTCCTCCAGTATCGCGTCCGCCTGAGTTCCACAACGCCGGGCGTTGCGCCGGTCCTGCGGGAGGTCACCCTCACAGGGCTTCAGGAGAACCTGAGGCCGACGATCTCCTCGCTGGACCTGCTTCCGCCGGGCCGGGGCCGGCCTCCCTCGGAGGGGGGGCCGCCCCCGCAGCGCGCCCCGCAGGGGGGAGGCGGGGGCAATCCCAAGCCGGGGCCGGCGTCAAAGCAGGGCGTCACCACCGTCCAGTGGGCGGCCGGCGACCCCAACGGGGACGAGCTGTCCTACGCGCTCTACGTCCGGGGGATCGATGAGACGGGGTGGCGGCTGATCGAGAAGGACCTGAAGGCGACCTCTTACCCCTGGAACACCGAGTCGACGCCGGACGGCACGACCCTGATCCGGGTGGTGGCGTCGGACCGGCCCGACAACCCGGAGCCGCTCGCGCTGACGGCCGAGCGGGTGAGCGAGCCGTTCGAGGTGGACAACACGCCTCCCCGCCTGACCTCTCTGAAGGCCCTTCCGGACGGCGGCGGGGCCTTCCGCGTCGAGGGGGAGGCGTCGGACGAGACGAGCCCGCTCAAGCGGGGGGAGTATGCGGTGGACTCCGGCGACTGGAACGCCTTCTTCCCGTCGGACGGCATCTTCGACTCCCGAACCGAGCCTTTTTCGTTCAGGGTCACGGGGCTTTCGGAGGGGGGCCACGTCGTGCTGGTGCGGGTGACGGACGCCCTGGACAACGTGGGCGTGGGGAAGGTCGTGATCCGGTCAGGGACGAAATAAATGCAGAACGATGAATGATGAACGATGAACGAAAAGCAAAAGGCGTTCGGGTTTTCAGTTCATCGTTCATCGTTCCTACTTCATCGTTTTCTTGATGCCTGACGACACCTACATGCGCCTGGCCCTGGCCCTGGCCCGGCGGGGGGAGGGGACCACAAGCCCGAACCCGATGGTGGGCGCGGTCATGGTGCGGGACCGCGCGGTGATCGGGCAGGGGTTTCACGAACGGGCCGGGGGGCCGCACGCCGAGGTGGGGGCGCTCGACGAGGCGGGCGACCGGGCGGCCGGAGCCACGCTCTACGTGACCCTGGAGCCCTGCTCGCACCACGGGCGCACGCCCCCCTGCGCGGACCTGGTCCTGGCGCGGGGCGTCTGCCGGGTCGTCTGCGCGATGGCCGACCCGGACCCCCGCGTGTCGGGCCGGGGCATCGAGCGGCTCCGGAGGGCCGGGGTCGAGGTGACGGTCGGGGTCCTGGAGGCCGAGGCGCGGCGGCTGAACGTCTTCTACGTGAAGCACCGGACCACGGGGCTGCCGTTCGTGATCCTGAAGCTGGCCCAGTCGCTGGACGGGCGCATCGCCACCGTCTCGGGCGACTCCCGGTGGATCACGGGGGATGCCGCGCGCCGCCGGGCGCACCTCCTGCGCAGCCGCGTGGACGCGGTGCTGGTCGGCGTCGGGACGGTGCTCGCGGACGACCCGCTGCTGACCGTCCGGAGCGTCGCTGGACGCGACCCGGCGCGGATCGTCGTGGACAGCGCGCTGAGAGTCCCGGAGACGGCGCGCATCTTCGGGCCGGGCCGGGCCATTGTGGCCACGACGGAGGGCGCGGACGAGGGGCGTGCCCGCAAGTTGCGGGAGCGGGGCGCGGAGGTCTGGCGTCTCCCCTCTGCGAAGGGGCGCGTGGACCTGCGGGCGCTGATGGCCGAACTGGGGCGTCAGGGCTTCCTGAGTGTGATGGTGGAAGGGGGCGCGGCGGTGGCGGCGTCGGCGCTGAAGGCGGGCCTGGTAGACCAGGCGCAGGTCTTCATCGCGCCGAGGGTGATCGGGGCCGGGCTCGGCGCGGTCGGGGACCTGAGGGTTGAGAAGGTTGCGGAGGGCCTCCGGCTGACGGACGTGGAGATCGAGCGCGTGGGGGACGATCTGTTGTACACGGCGAGGGTCGTATCGCCGTAGGGGCGACAGGCCGGTCGCTCCCGCAGAGGGGCTATGTTCACGGGTCTGATCGAAGAGATCGGCGCGGTCGTGAGGGCGGAGCGCCGCGGGGATTTTCAGAGGACGGTCGTGGCGGCGAGCGCGGGTCTTCTGGACAGCCTGCGGGTCGGCGACAGCGTCAACATCGACGGGGCGTGCCAGACGGTCGTGGCCTGCGGCCGGGAGGGGTTCGCGTTTGAGTCGGTGGCGGAGACGCTGCGTCGCACCACGCTGGGCCGTCTGAAGGCCGGGGAGCGGGTGAACTTAGAGCGGTCCCTGCGCGTTGGCGACCGGCTGGGCGGGCACCTCGTGGCCGGACACGTGGACGGAGTGGGGCGCGTGGCGGACCGGTCAGACGGGCCGGCGGAGTCGGTCTTCCAGTTTGAGCTCCCGGAGGGGCTTGAAAAGTACATCGCGGAGAAGGGGAGCGTGGCCGTGGACGGGATCAGCCTGACAGTCGTGGGCGTGGCCGGGCATCGCTTTACGGTCGCGATCATCCCGCACACGCTGAGGGCCACGACCCTCTCCCTGCGCCACGCCGGGGACCCCGTGAACGTGGAGGTGGACCTGGTGGCGCGCTACGTGGAGCGGCTGATGGCGCACAGGGACCGCGCAGAGGAAGGACTGAGTGAGCAAAGGCTAAAAGACCTGGGATACTGTTGATGTCTGCTAAAAAGACGCCTTTTCGATTCGACCCCATCGAGGACGCGATCCGGGACATCCGCCGGGGGAAGATGGTCATTGTCGTGGATGACGAGGACCGGGAGAACGAGGGCGACCTCATCATGGCCGCGGAGAAGGCCACGGCCAAAGCGATCAACTTCATGGCCCGCTACGGCCGGGGGATGGTCTGCCTTCCGGCCACGGCGGAGCGGCTGCGCGAACTGAAGCTCGACCTGATGGTCAATGAGAACACGGCCCTGCACGGCACGCCGTTCACGGTGACCATCGACGCCGTGGAGGGGACCACGACCGGCATCTCCGCGCACGACCGCGCCACGACGATCCGCAAGTTCGTGAGCCCGAAGGCGCAGCCGCAGGACTTCGCCCGCCCCGGCCACATCTTTCCGCTCCAGGCCCGTCCCGGAGGGGTGCTCCGGCGGGCCGGGCACACGGAGGCGGCGGTGGACCTGGCCCGCCTGGCGGGCCTGTCTCCGGCGGGCGTGCTCTGCGAGATCATGAACGAGGACGGGACCATGAGCCGGCTGCCCGACCTCATGAAACTGGCCAGGCGCTTCGGCCTCAGGCTCATCACGATCAAGGACCTGATCGCCTACCGGAGGCGGTCTGAGAAGCTCGTGCGCTGCCTGTCCACCGTGCGCCTCCCCACGCGCCACGGGGAGTTCCGGCTGCACCTCTACGAGAGCGACGTGGACGAGCGGAATCACCTCGCCCTCGTCAGGGGGAATGTGTCGAGCCGGGACGGCGTCCTGGTCCGCATGCACTCGGAATGCCTGACCGGAGACGTGTTCGGGTCGCAGCGGTGTGAGTGCGGGGAGCAGCTCGACACCGCCCTTCGGATGATCGTCAAGGAGGGGTGCGGGGCGGTCGTCTACATGCGGCAGGAGGGGCGCGGCATCGGCCTGGCCAACAAGATCAAGGCCTATCAGCTTCAGGACGAGGGCTACGACACGGTGGACGCCAACCTCAAGCTCGGGTTCAAGATGGACGAGCGGGACTATGGGATCGGGGCGCAGATCCTGAGCGACCTGGGCATCCGCCGGGTGCGCCTGCTGACGAACAACCCGGCCAAGCGGGTGGGGCTGGAGGCCTACGGCATCGAGATCGTCGAGCGGGTGCCGATCAAGATCCGGCCCAACCGGTGGAACGTGCGCTACCTGCGGACCAAGCGGGAGAAGATGGGGCATATGTTCAGCGAGAGGGACCTGAAGGTCGAGAGGTGAGGGATTTATGCCAAACGTCATCGAGGGCAACTTTCTCTCCGCCGGAGAGATGCGGTTCGGGATCGTGGTCAGTCGCTTCAACGAGCTGATCGGGTCGAAGCTGCTGGAGGGGGCGCTCGACTGCCTGCGCCGTCACGGCGCGGACGAGGGGAAGATCGACGTGGCCTGGGTGCCGGGGGCTTTCGAGATCCCGCCCATTGCGCAGAAGATGGCCGGGTCCGGGCGCTACGACGCCCTGATCTGCCTGGGGGCCGTCATCCGGGGGGCCACGCCCCATTTCGACTACGTGGCCAGCGAGGTCTCCAAGGGGATCGCCCACGTCTCCCTCTCCTCCGGCGTGCCGGTCCTGTTCGGGGTGCTCACGACGGACACCATCGAGCAGGCCATCGAGCGGGCCGGGACGAAGGCCGGGAACAAGGGGTGGGACGCGGCGCTGGGGGCGATTGAGATGGCGAGCCTGGTGAAAAAGATCGAAAAGCGGTGAATAAGGGCTTTGCGGACAGAAGGCGGGGGCGGGAGGTTGCGCTGCAGGCCCTGTACTGGGTCGAGAGCTCCGGCGACCCCTTTGAGAAGGCCGTGCAGGGCGCGTCGGAGATGGCCCATCTCGACGCCCCCTCCAGGGCCTTCGCCGTCCGCCTGGGCGCGGAGACGCTCGCCAGGAGGGAGGCCCTGGATGCGATGATCGCGGAGGTGGCCGAGCACTGGGACGTCCAGCGCCTCGCCCGCGTGGACCGCGCGGTGATCCGGATGGCGCTGGCGGAGATGCTCTGTTTCGACGACATCCCGGTCAAGGTCTCTATCGACGAGGCCATCGAGCTGGGGCGGCGGTTCGGCGGGGAGGAGTCCCCCGGCTTCATCAACGGCATCCTGGACGCGATCGTCAAGAAGCGGGGAATAGTGAAGAAACCGTAGGGGCGGCCTATGCGGACGGCGGTGCTTTCGGACATCCACGGAAACCTGGAGGCCCTGGAGGCGGTCCTCGCTGCGTGTCGGGCGTCCGGTGTGGACGACTATGTGTGCCTCGGCGACCTGGTGGGCTACGGCGCCAGCCCGAACGAGTGCGTGGAACGGATGCGGGCGCTGACGGACCGGACAGTGGCAGGCAACCACGACCACGCCGCCCTGGGGCTGACCGACCTGGACGCCTTCAACCCCCTGGCGCGGGCCGCCGCGGTCTGGACCGCCGGGCAGTTGACCCCGGAGAACGCCGACTACCTCCGGGAGCGCCCCCTGACCCTCTCGACGGAAATGACCCTGTTCGTCCACGCGACCCCCCACGAGCCGGAGGCGTGGCATTACGTGTTCGACGCCTACGACGCGGAGGCGTGCTTCGCGCAGACGGGCTGGCAGCTCTGTTTCCTCGGGCACTCGCACGTGGCGTTCATCTGCGTCGCCAGGGGACGCGGCCGGGAGATGGCCGCCTCATCGCCCATCTCAGACGGATGCCGGTACGTGACCAACGCGGGGAGCGTGGGGCAGCCCCGCGACCTCGACCCCCGTGCGGCGTTCGCCCTGTGGGATCAGGACCGGCGGGAGGTCCAGATCGTCCGCGTGGCGTACGACATCGCGGGCGCTCAGGCCAGGATCGTGGCGGCCGGGCTGCCGCCCTCCCTGGCGGAGCGCTTGGCGCTGGGGAGGTAAAAAGGAGACCTCTCCCCCGTCCCCTCTCCTGAAGGAGAGGGGAGAAGACTTGCATATTCCCCCTTCCCTTTAGGGAAGGGGGTTAGGGGGTTAGGTCGGCTGAGTTCCGACGACGGGAGATCATCACCCATGAGCGCGACAGGCTGGCTGACGAAGGTTTTCGGGAACAAGCACGAGCGGGACATCAAAAAGGTCCTGCCCATCGTGGAGGAGATCAACGCGACCTGCGAGACCCTGCGCGGGCTGCCCGATGAGGCCCTGAAGGCCAGGACGGCGGCGTTCAGGGCGAGGCTGACGGAGGAGACGGCGGACCTCCGGAAGGACCTCGCGGAGATGCAGGGGCGTCTTCGGGAGCCGATGTCCACCGAGGAGCGGACCGCGCTGATGGAGGAGGTCGGGGAGACCGAGCAGGAGATCCGGTCGATCGAGGCGGAGGTTCTGGACGAGGTCCTGCCCGAGGCCTATGCCGTGGTCAAGGAGGTCTGCCGGCGATTCCGGGACCGGGGGCTGACCTTCGAGCGGGCCGGGGAGCAGGTCACCTGGCGGGAGGTCCCCTACGACGTGCAACTCATCGGCGGGGTCGTGCTGCACCAGGGGAAGATCGCGGAGATGGCCACGGGCGAGGGGAAGACCCTGGTGGCCGCCATGCCGATCTACCTGAACGCCCTGACAGCCCGCGGCGTCCACCTCGTCACGGTGAACAACTACCTGGCCCGGCGGGACGCCATGTGGGTGGGGCCGATCTACCTGTTCCTGGGCCTGACGGTGGGGATCATCCAGGACCGGCGCGTGGAGCAGGCGGACGCCTATCTGCTGACGCAGGAGGGGGAGAGGTTCCAGATCGTCCCCTGCGAGCACCAGGACGCCTACGCCGCGGACATCACCTATGGATCGAAGGACCAGTTCGGGTTCGACTACCTCTACGACAACATGGCCGTCCGCGTGGAGGACATCATGCAGCGCGGGCACCACTTCGGGATCGTGGACGAGGCCGACAGCATCCTGATCGACGAGGCGCGCACCCCGCTGATCATCTCCGGCCCGGTCCCCGAATCGACCCACCGCTACGAGGAGATGAAGCCCCTCGTGCAGAAGCTGGTCCGCCGCCAGACCGAGGTCGTGAACCGCATCCTGGCGGAGGCGGAGCGGATGATTCAGGAGGGGAAGGACGACTACGACACCGGGATCAGACTCCTCCAGGTGCAGCGGGGCGCGCCCCGGAACCGGCGGTTCATGAAGCTCCTGCAGGAGGAGGGGATCAAGAAGCTGATCACCCGCGTGGAGCTGGACTACCTGCGGGACAAGCGGATGGGGGAGATCGACGATCCCCTCTACTACAGCGTGGATGAGCGCAGCCACCTCGTGGACCTGACGGAGCGGGGGCGGGCGTCCCTGTCCCCGGAGGAGCAGGACGCCTTCGTGCTGCCCGACCTGAGCGTGGACCTCCAGCAGATCGAGGAGGATGCCCTGCCGGACGAGGAGAAGGTCAAGCGGCAGGACGAGGCGCACCGGGCCTACGCCCTGAAGAGCGAGGCCATCCACAACGTCCACCAGCTCCTGAAGGCCTACGCCCTCTACGAGAAGGACGTGCAGTACATCGTGGACAACGGGCGCGTGGTCATCATCAACGAATACACGGGCCGGCCGCAGCCGGGCCACCGCTACTCCGACGGCCTCCACCAGGCCATCGAGGCCAAAGAGAGCGTCCAGATCGAGCAGGAGACGCAGACCATCGCCACGGTCACCCTCCAGAACTACTTCCGGCTCTACGACAAGCTGGCCGGGATGACGGGCACGGCGGAGACGGAGAGCGCGGAGCTGTTCGAGATCTACAAGCTGGACGTGACGGTCATCCCGACCAACCAGCCGGTGCGGCGGATCGACTACGACGACCTCATCTACAAGACCAAGCGGGAGAAGTACAACGCCATCGTCGAGGAGATCGCCCGGCTGCACGAGAAGGGCATCCCGGTCCTGGTGGGCACGATCTCGGTGGAGGTGTCGGAGCTCCTGAGCCGCCTTCTGAAGCAGCGTGGTATCCAGCACAGTGTCCTGAACGCCCGCTACCACCAGCAGGAGGCGCAGATCGTGGCGCGGGCCGGGCAGGCCGGGGCGGTGACCATCGCCACGAACATGGCGGGGCGCGGCACGGACATCAAGCTGGGCCCCGGCGTGGTCAGGGCCCCGGAGGACCACATGTGCGCCCTCGTGCTCAACGCGAAGGACCGCCGCCCCCTCTGCCCCCACCTGAGAGACTACACCTGTCGGGAGGACGTGCCGTGCGGCCTGCACATCATCGGGACCGAGCGGCACGAGGCCAGGCGGATCGACCGGCAGCTCCGGGGGCGCAGCGGCAGGCAGGGGGACCCCGGCTCGTCCCGGTTCTTCATCTCCCTGGAGGACGACCTGATGCGCCTGTTCGGGTCGGACCGGATCGCCACGATCATGGACAGGCTGGGCGCGGAGGAGGGGGAGGTCATCGAGCACTCGATGGTGACCAAGTCGATCAGCCGGGCGCAGCGCCGGGTGGAGGCCCGCAACTTCGAGATGCGGAAGCACCTCCTGGAGTACGACGACGTCATGAACCAGCAGCGGGAGGTGATCTACGACCGCCGGCGCTACGCCCTGGAGCAGGCGGACCTGTCGGACCAGGTCCAGGAGATGATCGACGAGGTGGCCGAGGCCGTCGTGGACGCGCAGACGAACGAGGAGGACCACCCGGAGGGGTGGAACTTCGAGGGGCTGAAGGCGGACCTGCGGGGCGTCTTCCTGGTCGCGCCGACCTTCCAGGGGGAGGACGCGCAGATCACGCGCGTGGACGACCTGAAGGAGCGGGTCAGGGCCGTGGTCCGGGACGCCTACGCCCGCCGCGAGCGGGCCTTCGGGGCGGAGCAGATGCGGCAGATCGAGCGGGGGGTCACCCTGAGCGTGATCGACGACAAGTGGAAAGAGCACCTCTACAACATGGACGAGCTCAAGGAGGGGATCAGCTTCCGGGCCTACGGGCAGCGCGACCCCCTCGTGGAGTACAAGAAAGAGGCGTTCAACATGTTCGTGGGGCTGCTGGACGAGATCAACCGGGAGACCCTCCGGGCGCTGTTCCGCATCCCGATGGCGGAGGAGGCCCCGGCCCGGATGCCTTCCCGCCGCCGGGCCCCGGAGCGCATCACGGCGATCCACCAGGAGATCGGGGGGTTCGGGGACGCGCCCGAGGTCCCCTCGCGGGAGGGAATGACCACCAACGCCCCGGAGGAGGGGCCCGTCGTGACCCAGCCCGTGCGCGTGGGGCCGAAGGTGGGCCGGAACGACCCCTGCCCCTGCGGGAGCGGAAAAAAATATAAGAAATGCCACGGCAGGAATATGGCATAGGGCGAGGGGACTCGATGAGCCGGTCTCTCCCGGATGGCCGCCCGGTGGTCACGCAGGCGATGATTGAGGAGGGGCTGCGCGAGGTGGGGTTGAGGGCCGGCGCCGTCGTGGTCGCGCACAGCGCCCTCAGGAGCTTCGGCTGGGTGGAGGGGGGGGAGGACGCCGTGATCGACGCCCTGATCGCCGTGGTCGGACCAACGGGCACGGTCTGCATGCCGACCCTCTCCTACGGCGACTACGGCCCCAGGCGTCCCCCTCCGCCATTCGACCCCCGCGCCACGCCCGGCATCGTGGGGCGCATCCCGGAGCGGTTCCGGGGGCGGCCCGGCGTGAGACGGAGCCTCCACCCCACCCACTCCCTGGCCGCCTTCGGGGCGCGGGCGGAGGAGCTGCTGAAGGGCCACGAGCACTCACCCACGCCCTGCGGCCCGGACTCCCCCTGGGGGCGCATCGCCCGCGCGGGCGGCCACGTGCTCATGATCGGCGTCGGGACCTTCTACTGCACCATGTTCCACGGCCCTGAGGAGGAGGCCGAGCCGGACGCCCGATGCACGCCGCCCACCCCGTGCCGGGTCGTGACCGGGGCGGGGGAGCGCACGGTCTATCTGCGCCTTCACCGGTCCTACGAGGGTGCGGTGTCCGACCGGGCGGCGATGGAGGGGGTCCTGGAGAACGAGGGGCTGCTCCGGCGGGCGCGGGTGGGGAACAGCTCCCTGCTCCTGATCGACGCCCGGGGCCTGTGGGACCTGAGCCTGCGCCTGCTCCGGGCGCGGCCGGCGCGGATCACGGACAGGCTCTGGGCAAAGGTCCGCCACGACTTCAGACGGATGAAATCCGGCCTCCGCCGTGCGCTCTAAGACCCTATTCCGTCCCCTCAGCTTCGGCATCGCCCTCCTGCGCGACGCCCTGCGCCTCCGTCATCCCCTCCGACCCACCCGAACCCACCTGCTCGCGGCCCTCGACTGGCTCTGCCGCGCCCAGGACGCCACCGGCTGCGGGGGCGTGTCCTACGCCTACGGCCTGAAACGGGGATGGCACCCCCCCTACCCCGAGACCACGGGCTACCTCATCCCCACCTTTTACGCCGCCGCCGACCATCTCGGCGAACCCCTGTACGCAGACCGCGCGGGGCGGATGGCAGAATGGCTGCTCGGCCTCCAGATGCCCTCTGGCGCTTACTCCGGCGGGACGGTGGACGACCCGCCCCGTCCGGAGGTCTTCAACACCGGCATGATCCTCTTCGGCCTGATCGAGGCATTCCGGAGGACCGGGCAGGAGGCCTACCGGGAGGAGGCGGCGCGGGCCGGGGCCTGGCTGGTCGAGGTTCAGGACACGGACGGGGCGTGGCGTCGCCACTCGTTTGGAGACATCCCGCACACCTACCACACGCGGGTCGCCTGGGCCCTGCTCGACCTTCACGGCGTTGCGCCGGAGAAGGCGTATCGGGAGGCGGCGGTCCGCAACCTCCGGTGGGCCTCCGGGCAGCAGCAACAGAACGGCTGGCTGTCCCTCTGCGCCTTTGACGAGACCTCCCCACCGTTCACGCACACCCTCGTCTATGCCCTTCGCGGATTCCTGGAGTGCGGGTTGATCCTGGGGGACGAGGACCTCGTGGCGCGGGCGAAAGGGCCGGCGGAGGCGCTGATGCGCCGGTTCGAGGCGGACGGTTTTCTGGGGGGGACCTGCGACGCCTCCTGGCAGACGCGGGACCGATTCGCCTGCCTGACCGGCTGCGCCCAGTTCGCCCACCTCTGCCTGCGGCTGTTCGAGGTCGGAGGGGGTGGCCGGTTCCTGAACGCGGCGCTCCGGATGAACGTCCTCGTCAAATCGACTCAGGACCTGACCTCCCGCAACCCCGGCATCCGGGGAGGCGTCAAGGGATCGCAGCCCCTGTGGGGCGCGTACCTCCCGTTCCGGTACCCCAACTGGGCGGCCAAGTTCTTCGTGGATGCGCTGATGCTGGAGGAGAAGGTTATGAAGAAAGGGATCGCAGAAAGGTGAAAGATGCGCCGTCCCGACTTTCAGACCCCTCCCCCCACCCCCCTCCCCCGAAGGGAGAGGGGGAACAGCCTTATCAATAAGGATAAGAGGGCGCGCCGTCCCGACTTTCAAGCAGGATGTTCGTTCAGGCAAGATGGGGTACGAGCGCAGCTATGCTGCGCGGGGGAGAGGTGGAAGGGGTTCGCCCTGCCACAGAATCCAGATTACACCACGGAACAGAGTACGGCGCGCCAAGCCCGCGCGGCGCCTGAGCAGGGTGGTGGAACGCGACGGACAGGAGCGTTAGGCGGGGTGGAATTCTTTGCGCCACTTTCTTTTAAAGAAAGTGGCAAAAAGGACGCTGAGACAAATACCTTTCCGGTCGCCGAGTCTTCGCCCTACCTCACAGGCCGACTCGTGAAAACAGACGTAAAAAAAATCGCCTCCGCCTTCAGCGCCGTGGCCGACACAGTCTACGGCCCGGCCTACCGGCATCCGCCGGAGTCCCACGCCTTCTTCGAGTCGGTCCTGCGGGCGGCGCTGTCGCAGGTCACCTCAACTCCTCCCTTCCGGGTCCTGGAGATCGGCTGCGGGAACGGCTACTGGCTCCGGGCGGTCGCACAGACGGCGGCTGAGATGGGTCTGGTTGCGGACCTGCGCGGCGTGGACATCACGCCGGCGCTGATCAACCTGGCGAAGGAGGCGTTGAAAGACCTGAACCCGGCGCCGGCCCTGTCCGTCGGGGATCTCCTGAAAGGGGACATCGCGGGCCGGCACCACCTCTGTTATGCCTACGACGTGGTCCAGCAGATCGACCGGCGCGACCACGGCCTGATCTTCACCAACGTCCGATCTCTGCTAAAGGAGGGGGGGGTATTCGTCGTGTTCGACCGCGACCCCTGCTCCCGGTATGGCCTCTCGATGAACGTCCGCAAGGTTTTGACGCGCCGCCTGAGGCTCCGGCTCGTCCCGGATTTCTACCTCCTCGCCCGCTATCCCTCCTTTCATCGCCTCGCCCGCCTCGCCCGACGGACCGACTTTGAGGTCGTCAACGACCTTCGCGGAGCCAGCCGGAGGGCGCTCATCCTAAAACCTTGAAGCGGAGAAACGGAGAAGGGAGAACTGGGGAAAATGCACCTCTCCGCTTCTCCGTTTCCCCGTTTCCCCGATTCGCCCCTGACTACACCACCTCATCATATATCTCCTCCAGCCGTTCCCCCTGCTTGACCGCATCGTGATGTTCCTCGATGTGACGGCGGCCGGCCTCCCCCATCCGCCCTCGCAGGGCCGGGTCGGACAGCAGGGCGTCGAGCCGTTCTGCCAGGCCGTCCACGTCCCGCTCCGGCGCGAGCAGGGCGCACTGCCCGTCAGGGGCCACGGCGGGGATGTCGGCGTGGCGGGAGGAGACAACGGGGAGTCCTGAGGCGAGGGCTTCGAGAATGGTGACGGGCGCCCCTCCCTCGGTGTCGCCGTCGGAGGCCGTGACGCTGGGGTGGAGCAGGACGTGGGCCTTCAGGAGGTGCTGAAGATACTCGGGCGCGGAGAGCATTCCCAGGAAAGTCACGCGATCCGAGAGGTCCAGCTCACGGACGGCCGCCTCGATCTCTGCCCTGCGGGGGCCGTCGCCGATGATGCGCAGCCGGGCGTCTCGATGTCGTTCCGCGACCCGGCCAAACGCCCGCACGCCATAGGGGAAGCCCTTCTTCTCGTTGAAGTAGCCGCACATCAGGACGATCTGGCCGCCGTCCACCGGCTCGCGGACAGGTCTGCAGGGGATGGCGGCCAGGTCGACGCCAAGCCTCTGGATACGGACCTTCTCCGGGGGACACCCGAGGTCCACGAGCCGCTCGCCGAGGTGCGGACCCTCCGCCAGAAACAGCGCCCCTTCCTCAAACAGCCGCTTGAACCGCCGACGCCACGCCGGGATGCGGGGCAGGGCGGAGACGTCCAGGCCGTAGAAAGTCGTGACCAGAGGGATGTCCGCCTTTCGCCGGGCGCTCAGGCAGCGGTACCCCTCCTGCCCGAAATGGGCGTGGACCAGGGCGGCGCGCTCACGGCGGAGGATGGGGGCGTAGAAGGCGTAGTGGCCGGTCAGCCGGCGGAGGGCGCGGTGGAGGAGGCGTTTTGCGACGGGCCAGCCAGCCACGTCGTGGAGGGTGTCGACGGGAAAGTGAGAGGTGTTCCGGGCCTCCTGCGTCAGCACGACAGGACGATACCGGCGGTGGTGCGCGATCTGCCTGTGGACCCAGATCATCGTCAGGTTCAGGAAGGGGCTGGCGCAGTGGGCCACCGTAGGGCGAGAGTCGCAAGGCATCTGTCTATGGAACCGGGTCGCAGCCCGACCCGCCCCACGGATGACAGCGGAGCAGGCGGCGGAGGGAGAGGTAGAGGCCGCGGGCCGCGCCGTGACGCCGGAGGGCCTCCAGGGCGTAGGCGGAGCAGGTGGGCAGGAACCGGCAGCGGGGCCGGGTGTAGGGGGAGACGGCGGCGATGTAGAACCGGACCGCCCAGGAGAGGATATAAGCGACAGGACTCATATTCAGGCTCAAGGTTCAAGGTTCAAGGTTCAAGGTTCTAACTTTGAACCTTCTAACTTAAAACCTTGAACTTTTTCACGAACCGGCACCCTGGCCTGTCTCAGCGCCTTCGCCAGGTCCTCCCGGAGCGCCGCGTAAGAGACCCCACCGGCCCGGTCATCCACGGACAGGAGGGTGAGCCGGGCATCCCACGAGGCGTCGGACAGGGCGCGGCAGAGGACGCGAAGCTGGCGACGGATGCGGTTTCGCTGGACGGCCTTGCCGAACTTTCGCCGAACAGAGATGACGACGCGGCCCTCCGCGTCAGGGCCGGAGCAGACCCGGAGCCACTGGCCTCGCCCTCGCATTCCTGTCTTGCGGACCGTTTCAACTCGTTTCTGGAGGCTGGTTCGCATAAGGGTTGTGGTCTGTGGTCTGTGGTCTGTGGTCTGTGGTCATTTTTGGGGTGAACTCCACGGTCCATATCGGGCCGCAGTTGTGAAACTTTAATGAAAGGCCTAACTGTTTGGCGATGGCCCTGATCTGTCTTTCGGTGTAGAAGTAGACCGGGCAGCCCTGACGCCTGAGCCAGAGATAGCGGATGGGCGTCTGAAGGAGCGTGTACCGCTTCGGGAACGTCGCGACGATTTTTTGATCGGTGACCCGCAGGGCCTTCTCAAAGTAGATGAGAAGGTCCCTTTTTTTGACGTAATCGAACACGCCTATGAAGAGCACATGGTCGAAGCGGGCATTTAGTGGACACTTCAGAAAATCACCGTGTATAAACCGGACCTCGCAGTGTTCATCCCTGGCGTTTTTGCGAGCCAGGGAGAGCATGCCCTCGGAGAAGTCGATGCCGGTCACCTCCGCGCCCTTCCGGGCGAAGTAAATGGCGTAGACCCCGGACCCGCACCCCACATCCAGGATGGCCTTTCCCCGGACGTCTCCGAGGATATCGACCGTGGCCTGAAAGCGCCGCACCAGGCCGGGCTTTCGGAAGACGACGTGGGCCAGGTGTTGAAACAGACTCCTGTGGCCCTCCTTATAAAACCCGTCGAAGCGATCCGCGCACCTCTCAAAGTAGTCCTTGATCTGATCACGCCCCGGTCGCATACTCCGCCCGCGTCGCACGCTGGATGACGTCCTTCATCGGCTCAAAGTCAAAATCCTGCAGGAGGCGCTCAATTTTCCAGAGGGCATTTTTGACGCCGTAGTATGTGATCCAGTAATTTTTGAGGCCGATCCCTTTGACCCTTCGCGTCTCAGGATAGACCTCCCACGGGTGAAAATAGATCACAAAGGGCCGCGTCCGATTGATTTTCCGGAGGAGTGACTTCAGGATAAAGTAGGGGAAAATCCTGAGGTAAAACCCTCCGCTCACGGGGATTCTGACCCTGCCCCACTCGAAGACGGTCAGGGGAAATTCGAGAATGGCCGACCGGGCATCCTGGCGGCTGAGGTCGTTCAGGTCGGGCCTGTAGAGGGCGCACGGCACGCCCTTCACGCCGTACATATAATTCTTCACCGGGAAGACGCTCGTGTCGTAGAGGTAGCCATTGTCCGCGAGACACCTCATCGCATACCGGGTCCGGTTGTCCATCGAGAAGGTGGGCGCCCGAAAGCCCGCCAGGCTCGCCCCCGGCCCCAGGACCTCGTCCATGACCTCGCGAAAGGCCTTCAACTCCCGGTCCAGACCGTCATAGTCCAGGTCCCACAGGGGCGCGTGGGTCATGCCGTGAGAGGCGATCTCGTGCCCCCCGTCCCGGATCGCCCGGATCAGGCACGGATGCCTCCGCGCCACGTCGCCCAGGACGAAGAACGTGGCCCTGACGCGATGCCGGCCCAGCAGGTCCAGGATGCGATGCGTGGACGCCTCGATCTGCGGTTCAGGGTGCTCAGGGACGTGGCGCTTGACCAGCTCCGGGTGGTACCAGTCCTCCAGGTCTATGGTCAGGGCATTTTTCACGATCAGCTCAATACGCTCCGCTCCGGCGCGAACCCCAGCTCCTCCCGGATGCGCGAGATGTCGAACACCGGGTCCCGCTCGTGGCCGGGGCGCTCATAGTGGGACAGGTCGATCCTATCGGCGTCAGGGCCGTACCAGGCGCGGAGGATCTCCGGGACCGTGTCCTCCGCGCAGGCCTGAGCACCCACCGCGTTCAGAATCCGAACGCCCGGCTTGAAGGGGGCCTCCGCGGCCATGGCGAAGCAGCGCACGGCGTCGCTGGCGTACATGACGGAGAGCGACCCGATGGCCCAGGGCGTGATCGGGCCGGCCTTCCGGGGCCTCGGCGCGCGGTCATCGGGGAGGATGCTGGCCAGGCGGATGGCGATGAAGTCCAGGCCCTCGTCCTGCCGGGAGAGGTAGCGGGCCACCTCCTCCATGAGATACTTGGAGAGGCCGTAGCCGTCCCGGTCCAGGCAGGGGTGCTCGTCGGGCATGGGCAACCGGAGGGGCCTGAATTGGACGGACTGGAACCCGACCGCGGCGATGGAGCTGGCCAGGACGAACTTCCTGCACCCCCGGCCGATCAGGTAGCGCAGCAGGCCGTGCGTGCCCAGGACATTCACACGGAGCCCGTCCTCCTCGGAGCAGCCGCCGGTCACCGCGGCCAGGTGGACGACCACGTCAATGGGGTGCGAATCGAGCCGGCGCAGGTCGTCGGGCGAGGTGAAGTCCCCCTGGAGGGCCGCCACGCCGTCCACCTCCGTCTCCTTTCGAGACAGGCAGACGACGCGGTGACTACGCGACATGGCTTGCGCCAACTGGCGGCCGATGAAGCCGCTGGTACCTGTAATAAGGATGTTGCTCATCTCTAAGATGGTCTTATGACGGCCTTGCGGAGCGTAGCCGCCTCGATCCGCTCCAGGATAGGCCGGTAGGGAGCGCCGGGGACGGTAGATACCGTGAACGTGCAGTCCGGGTTCAGGACCAGCTCCGGCTCCGTGAGGTCCTGGCGGTAGAAGAAGGCGGAGGGGAAGAGGTCGGCGGGGTAGGTGAAGTTGCCCAGGCTGGCCAGCTCGACGTTGAGGCCGGCGCCGACCCCGCTCTCCAGCATGCCCCCCACCCAGCAGGGGATGCCCGCGTCGCGGGCGCGGTCATGGAGGGCTTTGGCCACCGAAATGCCGCCCACGCGCCCGTACTTGATGTTCAGGTAGCGGCAGGCCTTCAGTTGCAGGGCCTGCTCGAAGTCGCGCAGGGACGTGACGGACTCGTCCAGGCAGACCGGGGTGTCGAGCTGGCGCTGGAGCTCCGCGTGGTCGAGCAGGTCGCGGTGGAACAGAGGCTGCTCGATCATGGCCAGGCCCAGCCTGTCCACCGCCCTGAAGAACGGCAGGTCACTCAGCGCGTAGCCGGAGTTGCAGTCGATGTGGAAGGTGTGCCTCGGAAACGTGCTGCGGACCAGTTTGAGCATCTCCAGGTCCCAGCCGGGGCGCACCTTGAGCTTGGTCCGCTTGAAGCCCCGGTCGATGGCCCCCTGGATCTTCTGAAGGAGCATGTCGAGCGTGTCCTGCACGCCGAAGTCGGACCCCGCGTCCACCACCTTCCGCTCCCCCCCCAGCAGGCGATGCAGGGGCTTTCCCTCCATCCGGGCCTTCAGGTCCCACCAGGCCGACTCGGGACCGGCCTTGGCGAAGGGGTTGCCCTTGAAGACCTTCAGGGCGTCCAGCAGATCCTCCGCCGTCTCAAGGTCCCTGCCCACCAGCGCGGGGCAGAAGACCTCCTGGTTCAGGACGAAGACCGTGGAGGCCGTCTCCGGGGAGTAGGTCGGGGCGAAGAAGGGGGTGGTCTCGCCCCAGCCCTCGAAGTCCCCGGAGGTCATCCGAAACAGCACGGAGTGGATGTCCGCGTCCTCGCCGTAGGCAGTCTTCCAGGGATAGATCAGCGGCAGGCGGACGTAGTAGATCTCGATGCGGTCGATGCGCATGACAAGGCTCAAAGTTTAAGGTTCAAGGTTCAAGGTTCAAGGTTCTAACTTTGAACTTTCAACTTTCTAACCTTGAACTCTTTTATTGCACCGACACCCGCTTGCGGCCCTTGGCGCGGCGGCGGTTGAGGGTCTTGCGCCCGCCCGGGGTCCTCATGCGCTCCCGGAAGCCGTGCTTGTTGCTCTTCTTGCGATTGCTGGGCTGGAAAGTCCGCTTCATAGAAAAAGCCTCCTGTGTTAAACGATGAACGATGAAGTCAGAACGATGAAGTAAAGGCATAAACTTGTTTTGCTTTTCGTTCATCGTTCCGCGTTCATCATTCCGCGTTGCCTTTTCATCGTTCCGCGTTCATCGTTCCGCGTTCATCGTTCCGCGCTGTTTTTTACGCCTCGTGGTAGGCGATGATCTTTCTGAGCGTGGCGTCGAGGTTGAACTTCGGGTCGTAGTTGACCAGGGCCTTGATCTTGTCCAGGTTCGGCACCCGGTAGTGGAGGTCCTCATACCATCCGTTGGCGAACGCCTCCTCGTAGGGGATGAACTTGATGGGGGACGAACTCTCGGTCATGGTCTTGATCTTGTGCGCCAGGTCCTTGATGCTGATCTCGAAGTTGGACCCCAGGTTGAAGATCTCCCCGACCGCGCCGGGATGCTCGGCCAGGGCGATGAGGCCGTCTAAGGCGTCGTCGATGTCGGTGAAGCAGCGGCGCTGCTCGCCGTCGCCGTAGATCGTGATCGGGTGGTTGAGGAGGGCCTGCTTGATGAACCGGGGGACGACCATGCCGTAGCGCCCGGTCTGGCGGGGGCCGATCACGTTGAAGCAGCGGACGATGACCGTGGGCAGCCTCTTCTCCCGCCAGTAGGCCAGGGCCAGCAACTCATCAACGGCCTTGGAGGTGGAGTAGCTCCACCGGATGACGGTCGTGGGGCCGAGGATGCGGTCGTCGTCCTCCCGGAAGGGGACCTTGCCGTTCTTCTTGCCGTAGATCTCTGACGAGGAGGCCAGGATGACCTTCTTCTTCTCGACGTTGGCCTGCTCCAGGACGATCTCCGTGCCCCGGATGTTGTTGATCAGGGACTCCAGGGGGTTGTCGATCACGTACTGCACGCCCACGGCGGCGGCGAGGTGGTAGATGACATCGCACCGGGACACCAGGTCCTTCATGACCTTCTGGTCCTGGACGGTGTCTATGGTGAGGTGAAAGCGGGGGTGATCCTCCAGATGGCTGATGTTGGAAAAGCTGCCGGTGGACAGGTTGTCGATCGCGTAGACCTCATCCCCTCTGGCCAGCAGACGATCCGCGAGATGCGACCCGATGAACCCTGCCCCACCCGTGATGAGCACTCTCATACGTCCTTGTCCTCCCGAAAACCTTCCAATCTGCACCCCTTGCGTTTGAGAAGCCTCCGATACAGACCGTCTAAGTCCTCCACCAGGCGGTCGATGTCATAGCGCCGGCGCGTCGCGTCCCGGTCCTCCTCCGCCACTCTTCGCCGCTCCGACAACGCCCTGACCATCGCCCCGGACAGGGCCTCCGGGTCCCCCGGCTCGACCGTCAGGCCGAGCCGCTCGCTCGTCAGCAGGTCCGGGACGCCGCCCACCCGCGAGGCCACCACGTAACACCCGGCGACGAGGGCCTCAATGATCGTGACGGGCAGCCCCTCGTTGAAGGAGGGGAGGACGAACAGGTCGAGCGAGGCGTAGACCCGGTCTGCGTCCCGGCGATAGCCCGTGAAGCGGACGGCCCCTGCAATCCCCAGGGCCTCCGCCTCTGCCTCCAGGGCCGGCCTGCGCTCCCCGTCCCCCACGACCACGAACCGGGCATCGGGCAGGCTTCGCAGGACACGCGCCGCAGCCCTGAGGAAGACCTCCACCCCCTTGATCGGGACGAGACGCCCGACGTACCCGGCCAGGGGCTGGGCAGGGGCGACCCCCACCTCCGCGCGGAACTGCCCGGCGACCCGGTCCGCGCAACGGAAGCGGTCGAGCCGCAGGCCGAGGGGGACGCAGCGCACCCGCTCCGGCGGCGCGATGCGAAAGCCGAGCAGGTCCCGGCGCTGGGCCGGGCTGATCGCCACGACCGCGTCGGTCCACGCGCCGAACAGCCGCTCCAGGAGCACGGCGGCGGCGGACGCGACCGGGCCGAAGTAGCCGCGGAACACGTGGCCGTGAAAGGTGTGCACCACCACCGGGACCCCGGTCAGCCGGGACGCGACCCGGCCCAGGGCCCCGGCCTTGGACTTGTGCGTGTGGACCACGTCGGGGCGCACACGCCGGATGAGTCGGCAGAGGGCCACGAGCGAGGTCGGGTCGTCCCGCCAGGACATCCCCCGACCCAGGGTGGGCACGTGAACGGGCCGCACGCCCGCCTCGGCGATCACGTCCGTCATCTCGACCTCGCCTGGGGCCACGCACCCCTTGACGAGGGTCGTCCGGTACCCCCGCTCCTCCAGCCGGCGCGTCAGCAGGGTCACGTGGTGCGTGGGCCCCCCCACGTTCAGGCGGTCGATGATGCGGAGGATGCGGATGGGTCTGGACACGTCGCTTTCAGGATTTCGATGAGACGGCCGGCGCTGACCGACAGGGCATACTCCCGCTCCATCTTCCGGCGTCCCGCCGCGCCCATTTGGCGGCGGAGGTCAGCGTCCCGGATCAGGCGACAGAGACGATCCCCCCATTCCTCCTCCCCGGTCGCGTGGAAACCGTCCACGCCGTCGGAGACGAGGATGCGGTTGACCCCCACGGGGCTGGCGACCGCCGGGACGGCGACGGCCATGTACTGGAGCAACTTGTACCCCCCCTTGCCCCGCGTCCACTCGTCATCGGGCAGGGGCATCAGGCCGATGTCGAACGCCTGGAGGTCGGACACCTCCCGCTCCAGCCCCCACCTCCGGCGCTCGGTGGGGAGGCCTGCGACCTCGAACGCCGAGGCCCCCACCAGCAGGAGGCGGACGCCCGAAAACCGCCTCCCGACCTCCTCCAGCGGCCCCCGGATCATCTCCAGGTACTTCTCGGTCGTCGGGCTTCCGATCCAGCCGAGGACGATGGGATCGTCGGACGACTTCGGGACCTCTGAGGGCCGGTATCGCTCCGTGTCGATGGGACCGGTGATCGTGGAGACGCGGGGACAGTAGCGCTCCGCGTAGGTCCGCGTGTAGTCGTTCTCCACGACGGCGTGCGCGGAGGCCCTGAGCAGGGGGGGCAGCCCCCGGCTGTTCCGCCAGCGCACGACCCGGTTGACGAGGCTTTTCTCCGTGATATCGGTGGTGAAGATCGCGTCGTCGAAGTCGTAAACGACCCTTGCGCGCCGGCGCCGGAACAGCGCCGGGAGGGGCCAGGGAAACACGGCCCGCTGAAAAAAAAGGACATCGTAGCGCCGCGCCCGGAGGAGCGTGCGCCAGCCCACGCAGAGGGCCCTGATCCAGCCCTCGATGTAATAGACGACCTTGCGCGCCCGTCCCCTCAACAGGGGGAGGGTGATGCCGTCCATGCGGGCGTCTGGGAAGACCGTCAGGACGTCATACTGAATCCCCGCCCGGTCCAGGTAGGGAAAATACTGATAAACCCGCGTCCGGCTGCTGGCGGCCAGGGGGCCGTAGGGCATGACAAACAGGACGCGCAACGACGTTTTACGCGGCATACTCCTGACACCACAGCTCCAGCATGATCAGCCCCCAGAGGGCCGGGCCGAGGTCGGCCCTCCGCTGAGCGTGCCGCTCCCACAGCGCCGAGACCCCCCCGGCGTCAAGGAGGCCCCGGAGCCGGGCCGAAGGGCCGAGCAGCAGGTCGCGCCCCATCCCCCTCAGGTCGCCTCGCAGCCACTCGGAGATCGGGACGCCAAACCCGTGCTTGGGGCGATGGAGGATGTCGTCCGGCAACAGGCCGGCTGCGGCCCGCCTGAGCAGGGGCTTGGTCACCCGGCCCCGCGCGTGGAGCGAGGAAGGGAGGCCGACGACAAAGCCCACCAGACTGTTGTCCAGAAACGGCACCCGGCCCTCCACCGAGACGGCCATGCTCATCCGATCCTCCTTGACCAGGAGGTCGTCAGGCAGGTACACGGTCCGGTCAAAGGCCAGGGCCCGGTCCAGAAAGGCGTCGTGGCCGGCGGCCCGGTCCTCGAAGAGTCTCTCCACGAGACCGGACCCCTCTGACCGCATCTTCCAGACCTTCTCCTTCGCCCCCTCGTCCAGAAAGGTGACGAGCCGGAGATAGGCGCGGCCGTCTCGCTCACAGGCCGCGTCCATCAGGCGGCGGGTCAGGAGCACCCGCTCCCCGAAGGCGCTCGTGCGGGAGCCCGGCAGCAGCGACAGCAGCGCAGAGGCGGCGCGGAGCGCCGGGGTCGGGAGGCAATGGAAGGCCCGGAGGGCCGGCCCGGCGGCGTGCCTGCGGTAGCCCCCGAACAGCTCGTCGCTCCCCGTGCCGGACAGGACGACCTTCACCCGGCGGCCAGCAGTTCGGGCGACCAGGTAGGTGGGGACCGCTGAAGAGTCCCCGAACGGCTCGTCGAAGGCCCTGGCGAGGGCCGGCAGGAGGTCCGAGATGCGCGCGTCCACCTCCTCTTCGACGTGTTCCGTCCCGAAAAGTTGCGCGACACGGCGGGCGTGAGGCCGCTCGTCGTAGTGGCCCGCGCCCCTGAAGCCCACGGAGAACGTGGGGATGCGCCCAACGCGCCGGGCCATCAGGGCCACGATCAGGCTGGAGTCGATCCCCCCGCTCAGCAGCGCGCCGGCGGGCACGTCCCCCTGCAACTGCATCCCCACGGAGCGGTCGAGGTGATCGAGCAGGACCGCCGCGGCCTCAGCCTCAGAAAATTTTGGATTTCGGATTTCGGAATGGGGCGAATGTCGAATGTCGAATGTCGAATGTCGAATTTTTTGTTCTTCAATTCGCAATTCAGGGCAGGGAGACGATCCGGTGAATCGTCCGGGGTGGTGGTTCGTCATTCGTAATTGAGTATTCCGCAATCCGCAATAGGGTTCTATCCTGACCTCCCCATCCCGCCAGAGGAGGCGGTGGCCGGCGGGGAGTTTCCGGATGTCCCGGAAGATGCTCCAGGGGGCCGGGATGTAGAGCAGAGAGAGGTAGAGGTCGAGGGCCTCCGGGTCGATCTCCCGGCTCACCCAGGGGAGCGGGAGCAGGGCCTTGAGTTCGGAGGCGAACGCCAGCCTTCCAGCGGAACAGGTGTAATAGAGCGGCTTGACCCCGGCCCGGTCGCGGGCCAGGAGCAGTTCTTGACGCCGGCCGTCCCAGAGCCCGAAGGCGAACATGCCGTTCAGTCGCTCCGGGGCGGCCAGGCCGAAGTCCTCGTAGAGGTGGAGAATCGCCTCCACGTCGGTGCGGGAGCGGTAGCGATGTCCCCGCCCCTCGGTCTGCGCCCTGAGTTCGGCGTGGTTGTAGATCTCGCCGTTGCAGGTCAGGTGGACGGAGTCGTCCTCGTTCGCCATCGGCTGGCGGCCGCTGGGCGACAGGTCGAGGATGGAGAGGCGGGTGTGACCGAGGGCCGCGCCCGGCCCCCGGCCGGACGAAAACAGATGGGTCCCCCGGTCGTCGGGTCCCCGGTGCGCCAGCGCCGCGCACATCCGGGCGAACAGGTCCGGCTCAACCGGGGGGCCGCCGGGGCTGACCACGCCGACGATTCCGCACACGCCCAACCTCTCATTTATACCTGAGATGCCAAATTGGACAAAAACGTTTAAATATAACGCCTACGTCTAAGAAAATCAATGACGAAGATCGCTCAGACGGTCAGGCCGGGTTGCCCTTGTGCCCCTCCATCTCATCGCCCTTCCAGGCCCGGATGAATCCCGCCACTTCTGACACGGCCTTTCGTTGAAAGGTCCAGATCAACGCCCCGTAGAGCGCTGCCCCGAATGCGGCGCCCGCGATCAGGGCCGCAGCCGGAGAGAGGTGCGGGTGGATGAGGACGACCCCGCAGCCCGCGGCGACCCCGGCGCAGCCCGCGGCGAGGAGGGCCGGCGCCTGCGCGGCCAGGTAGGCCCGGAAGCCGAGGGGGATGAGCCGGTGGACGACCCCCTCGGAGACCGCCAGGAGCAGGAGGGCGTTCAGACTGACGCCGGCCGCGACCCCCTCCACGCCAAAGGGGATGCCGGCGGCCACGGCCACGGTCGTGGTGGCCAGGGCAAAGCCGTTCCAGAGGAGGGCGATGTCTGCCCGGCCCCTGGCCAGAAACACCGGGCCGACGGCCCCGCCCACGGCCTTGGCGATGCCCAGGACGCAGAGGACCTGCACGAGCAGGACCGCAGGCCCTTTTCCCGACCCGTAGAGGACAGGCACGGCCTCGCGGGCGAGGGCCCCGAGGAGCGCCAGGGCGGGGAAGGCGAACAGGGCGATGCCCCGGACAGCCCGGAGGTAGGCGCGTCGGAGGCGCTCCGGGTCGTCCTGAATGGCCGAGAAGGTCGGGAGGAGAACCCTGAGCAGGATCGAGACCCCCCTGAAGTGGACGAAAGAGACGAGCTGGTAGGCTAAGTAGTAAAGGCCGAGGGCCGTCGGGCCGAGGTAGAGCCAGACGAGGAGATAGTCCACGCTGGCCGAGAGGTAGTTGAGAAGGCCCGCGCCCGTGGCGTGGAGGCCAAAGCGGAGAAGGCTCCCCCCTTCCCCCCCCCCAACCCCCTCCCTCCCCCCACAGGTGGGGGAGAGGGAGGAGGGTCGCGACCTCATGGGAGCGACAGGTTGGGTGGGGGGTACCCAGGGCTTTGCCGCTTGGAATGGGGGAGAGTGGGGGGCAACCCACGCCAGGCCGGAGGACAGGGCCACGCGCACGACGTAGCCCCAGGCCAGGCTCTGCGCCCCTGCGCCGTGGAGGGCCAGGGCCACGGACGCGGTCGCGGAGGCGAACGCCGACGCCGCGTCGATCAGGGCCAGGCGGCGAAAGTCCAGGTCCCGCGTCATCAGGGCGCGGGGGACCGCGCCTGCCGGGTGGAGGAGGGCGCAGAGCGAAAGGACCCGGACCAGGTCGCGGACCTCCTCCCCGCCCTGGAACGCCCGGCTGATCCAGGGCGAGAGCGCAAAGGCGAGGCCGCCCCAGGCGAGGCCGGCGCCGGCGCAGAGGGCGGAGGCCCTCCGGACGTCGGCCCGTCGCAGGGCCGGGGCCTGAATCAGGGCGGCGCCGAGGCCGAGGTCGCCGACCATGAGGATCAGACCGACGACCGTCGCCGCCAGGGCCTGCGCCCCGAAGTCCGCGGGGCGGAGGAGACGGGCCAGAAGGGTCAGCGCGGCGACGGTGACAAGGTGGTCCGCCACCTGAACGGCCCCGGTCCAGGAGATGCCTCTTGCGACGCGGCCGGTGAGGGAGCTGTCCAAGACAAACCTCAAACGCTACTCCATCTTCACCTTCGCCAGCCCCCATCCTGCGAGCAGGCCGACCCCGACGAACGCCCCGGCGGCGAGGTAAGAGACCCGCGGCGGCTGGCGCAGGATGGACACCGCGACGACGGCGCAGAGGAGGGCGGCGGCATACAGGGCCAGGACCGCGCCCCGGATGGAGCATCCGGCCTGCACCAGGCGCTGCGCGGTGTGGTCCCGGCTGGCCCGGTACCACGGGCGTCCCTGCCGCGTCCGCACGACAACTAAGAAGAGCGCCTCGAACAGAGGAAGGCCGAGCAGGAGGAGGCCGGCGACCCCTGCGCCTCCCCGTTGCAGCGTCACGGCCAGGCTGCCGAGGAGCGCCGCGGCAAAGAGGCTCCCGGTATCGCCCATAAAGATTCGGGCGGGATGAAAGTTGTGGATCAGAAACCCGAACAACCCTCCACCCAGGGCCGCCGCAACGGACGCGGAATCGGCCGGGCCGAGGTAGACCAGCGCGACGGCGAACCCGAGGCCGGCGATCCCTCCGACGCCGGCGGACAGGCCATCCATCATGTCGATGACGTTGAAGGCGTTCGCGACGGTCATCAACCAGAGGACAGTCAGCGCAGCGTCGAGGGGGAAAAAGCCCGACAGGTCGAGACGGAGGCCACACGCGACCGTCACTGCCCCGGCGCCCGCCTGTCCGATCAGCTTCCGCACAGGGGAGAGGACGAAAAAATCATCCACCAGCCCCACCAGCATCATCCCGACCGCGCCGGAGGCCCAGCCCACCTCTTTTGAGGACATCAGAAACGGCAGGACGGCGCAGAAGACGGCCAGGCCGCCCAGGTAGGGCGTGGCCCTCGTATGGCCGTCCACGCACGGGTTGGGGAGGCTGACCCGGCCAAGACGCACGGCGAGGCGGCCGGCAAGGGGGGTCAGAAGGGCAGCGATGAGGAGGGAGATCAGAAATGGGAGAATCAGATGGTCGGACATGGGGCAGCGGTGGTTTAACGACCCCTGGAGGGGAAATGCGGACGCCGCGCCTCTATTTTTTCCTTTCGCCTTTCGCCCTTCGCCTTTTCTTTTACGCCGGGCGCCAGTAGCTCCGGTCGGTGAGGGTGCGCCAGAGAATGGTCCGGTAGGCGACGAGGCGCTCGCGGGCCTCCGCGCGCCGGCGGAGCGACAGGACGGCCAGGGCCCCCCAGAGGGCCGAGCGGAGGGCCATCTCCGGCAGGGTGATGAGGCGCAGAAGGCGAACCGCGCCGTCCCCGTAGTGCTTGCGGAAGAAGTAGAAACTGCTCCGTCCGCTGGCGACGAGCATCGGGCCGAAGGCACCCCGCGAGGTGGCGCCGCCCAGGTGGACGGCCTGGGCGTCCGGGAGATAGCAGACCTTCCACCCGGCCCGCCGCGCCCGGAAACAGAGGTCCAGGTCCTCGTAGTACATGAACATCCCCTCGTCTAACAGGCCGATCCGGTCGAGCATCGCCCGGCGGGCGAGGAGGCAGGCCCCGGTCACCCACCCCACCTCCCGGACCCGGTCGTGCGCCCAGTCGCCCATCTTGAAGAACGGAAACGGGATGTGGAGGAGAAGCTTGTTGCAGACCTCGGTCCAGGGCGTGGGCGGAATGCCGCAGGAGAGCTGGAGGGAGCCGTCCGCGCTGAGGAGCCGGGGGCCGACGACCCCGGCGTCGGGGTGGGCCTCCATGAACGAGACCATCGCCCGGAGCGCGCCGGGGCGGAGCCGGGCGTCGCTGTTGAGGAGCAGGACGTAGGGGGAGGAGGAGGCCCGGAGGCCGGCGTTGTTGGCCTTCGAGAAGCCGAGGTTGGAGGGGCTCTCGATCAGGCGGACCTCGGAGAACTCCGCCCGGACCATCGCCGCGCTGCCATCGGAGGAGGCGTTGTCCACGACGACCGTCTCCGCCGGAAGCCCGGCGGCCTCCGCCCGGACAGAGCGGAGGCAGTCCCGGAGCAGGTCACGGGTGTTGTGGTTGACGACGATGATGGAGACGGTTGACATGATGAGGTCTAATATAGGCCCTGTTACAAGAACTTACAAGGACATTTTTCCGGCCTTCACGCCCTTCCGCCTTCCGCCTTCCCCTCGATACGCTCACTCCGTTCGCTACTCGGGGAATACGGTTCCGTCTGTCCCGAGTAGCCCCGAAGGGGCGTATCGAGGGACCGCCTTCCGTCTTCCGCCTTCTAATCCGCCGCCTCCGACGCCGTCTCCCCGGCCTTCGCCCGACGCCCGAGCAGGGCCGGGACCTTCACCCTCAACTCTTCCATCATCGTGTAGACCACCGGCACGAGCACGAGCGTCAGCAGGGTCGAGGTGGTCAGGCCCCCGATCAGGACCACGGCCATGCCGGAGCGCATCTCCGTGCCCGGCCCCAGGCTCAGGGCCAGGGGGAGCATGCCCAGGATGAGCGTCAGCGTGGTCATGATGATGGGCCGGAGGCGCGCCGGGCCTGCCTCCAGGAGCGCCTTCCGCGCCCCGAGGCCGCGCCCCCGGAGGTGGTTCGTGTAGTCCACCAGGAGGATGGCATTCTTGGTGACGAGGCCCACGAGCATGATCACCCCGATCATCGAGAACATGTTGAGCGTCTTGCCGGTCAGCGCCAGCCCCCCCAGCGCCCCCACGACCGCCACGGGCAGGGAGAACATGATCGTGAACGGGTGGAGGTAGGACTCGAACAGGGCGACCATGATCATGTAGACAAACACGATGCCCAGGAGGAGGGCGGTGAAGAGCTTCGTGAATGTCTCCTCCTGCATCTCCGCGTCCCCGGCGAAGAAGATCGTCACCCCCTCCGGGAGCTTCATTTCCGAGAAGGAGGTGCGCAGGTCCCGCACCACGTCGCCCAGGGGCCTGCCCGACAGATTCGACTGGATGGTGATCGAGCGCTCCCGGTTCTTACGCTGGATCTTCGTGGGGCCGGAGCCCTGGTACACGCGGGCGATCTGCCTCAGCTCCACCTGCTGCCCCGCGGGGTTCAGGAAGGACATCCGCCCCACGTCCTCCACGCTGGAGCGGTTCAGCTTGCGCGCGATCACCCGCGCGTCCACCTCCGTCTCCCCGTCCCGGAACTGCGTGGCCACATCCCCCTCAAAGGCCGTGCGCAGCGCCAGGGCCACCTCGCCGAGGGTCAGGCCCATCTGCGCGGCCTTCTCCCGGTCGAGCTCCACCCGCGCCTCCGGCCTCCCCTCCTCCCACGAACTCTTGATGTCCGTCGCGCCCGGCGTCCGCGCGGTGCGCGCCTCCACCTCCGCGGCCACCTTCACCAGTTCCTCCAGATTCTGCCCCTTCACCTCGATGAAGATCGGCGTGTCGTCCGCCGTCCCGAAGATGCCGATGAAGTTGGCGCGCCCCTTCAGGCCCGGAACCTGCGCCACCGCCGCCTTCAATCCCTCCACCTCCTCCTCCGTGAACCGCCGCCGCTCCGCCCGCCCGACGAGATGGACCTGAATCTGCGCCAGGTGGGACGCCTGCGAGTTCAGGATGCCCTCCTCCGACGTCCCGACCGTGCTGAAGAACCGCTCCACCTCCGGCGTCCCGGACAGGACCTCCTCCACCCTCCGGACCGCCCGATCCATCTGTTCCAGCGCCGTGCCGCTCGGCATCTCCAGGGCGATGGAGAACTCCCCCCGGTCCACCTGCGTCATGAACTCCGTCCCGATCACGTGCAGCGGGACCAGGGCCAGGCTGCCGACCAGCGTCCCGGCGCTGACGGCGAGGACCGCCTTCCGGTGATCCAGCGCCCAGCCGAGCAGCCTGCGGTAGCCCCCGTTCAGCCGCTCCATCCCCCCCTCCCACCGGGCCGCGAACCGGGCGCCCCACGCCCTCCCGTCCCTCCTCTCCATCCGCCTCGACCAGCGGGAGGCGAGCATCGGCGTGAGCGTGAACGACACGAACAGCGACATCAGCGTGGCCGTCACGATCACCGCCGCAAACTCCCGGAAGATGTCCCCCACGATGCCGGTCAGCAGGGCCACGGGCAGGAACACCACCACGTCCACCAGGGTGATCGCCATCGCCGCAAACCCGACCTCCGTCCGCCCGTTCAGCGCGGCCTCCCTCGGCCCCTCCCCCTTTTCGAGACGCCGGTGGATGTTCTCCAGGATGACGATGGAGTCGTCCACCAGGATGCCGATGGTGAGGGCCAGGCCCATCAGGGACATCAGGTTGATCGTGAACCCGAAGGCGTACATCATGATGAACGTGGACACGAGGGACGTCGGGATGGCCAGCAGCACGATAAAGGCGTTCCTCCAGCTGTGCAGGAAGATCAGGAGCATCAGGGACACGCTCAGCACGGCCTCGGCGATGTTCCGCTCCAGCTCGTCCACGGCGTCCTTCGTGAAGACCGACGTGTCCTGGGCCACCACGAACGCGACCCCCCCCGGCAGCGCCCTCTCCAGGCGCGCCAGCTCCCGGCGCACCCGCTCGCTCACGCCCACCGTGTTGGCGTCGGACTGCTTCTGGACCAGGACGCCGATGGAGGGCTGGCGGTTCAGCCGGCTGCGCTCCTTATTCTCCTTGACCCCGTCCCGGACCTCCGCCACGTCCTTGAGGTAGACCGTCCCCCCCGGCGTGGAGGCCACGGCGATGCGCCCCATCTCGTCCAGGGTCCGGAACTGCCCGGAGAGGCGGACGATGTACTCCCGCTGGCGCTCGTCCACCTTTCCCGCCGGGAAGTCCAGGTTCTCCCTGGCCAGGGCCTGCGAGACCTGCAGGATGGAGAGGTTGTAGGCCCTCAGTCGGTCCAGGTCCACCTCCACCCGCACCTCCCGCTCCTCGCCGCCCACGAGCGTCACCAGGCCGACCCCCTCCAGCCGCTCCAGGGCGGGCTTGACCCGGTCCTTGGCGAGCTGGTAGAGCTGTTTTGGCGGGAGGTCCCCGGTCAGCGAGATGCGGAGGACCGGCAGGTCCTTGATCCCGACCTTGGACACCGTGGGGGTCTCCGCGTCCTTCGGGAGCCTGTGGCGGGTCGCGTCCACCTTCCGCTGCACCTCCGCGGCCGCGTCGTCGATCCGGGCGCCCATCGAGAACTCCACCATCACCAGGGAGACCCCCTCCGACGAAAAGGAGCGCACGTTCTTCACCCGGTTGATGGCCACGACCGCCTCCTCGATCGGCTTGGCCACGCTCGTCTCGATCTCCTTCGGCCCGGCCCCCGGATAGACGGTCGTCACCAGCACGGTCGGGATGTCCACGTCCGGCAGCAGGTCCACGCCGAGGCTGAGGGCGCTGTAGACCCCCAGGACCGCCAGCGCGGAGAAGACCATCACGATCAGCGCCGGGCGCTCTATGGCAATGCGTGTGACTTTCATCGTCCGCCTTTCGTTCTGCGTTCCGCGTTCATCATTCCGCGTTGCTTTACCTGACCTCCACCGCCGCGCCGTCCCTGAGCATCTGCTGCCCCATCGTCACGACCCTATCTCCCTCCTTCAGGCCCTCCACCACCGCCGCCGCATCCCCCTGTCGCCCGCCCAGGGAGATGGGCCTGAGGAGCGCCCAGCCCTCCCGCACGACATAGACGGAGGGCTGCGCCGCCCCCTCGATGAGGGCCGCGGCCGGGATGAGCGGGACCCGTTCGTGCGCGGACGTGAGCACCTCCGTCCGGGCGAACATCCCCGCCTTCAGGGGACTCTCCCCCCGGTTGGCGACCTCCACCTCCACCGGGTAGCGGTGGCTGTTCCCCTCGGCCTTCGACCCGATATGGACCACCCTCCCCTCGAAGGTCACCCCCGGATAGGGGTCTATCGTCACCCGTGCGGCCTGGCCCACGGCCACCAGGCCGATCTCCTGCTCCGGGACCGTGAGCTTTATCTTCACCACGTCCAGGTCCACGACATTGGCCACGGGCGTCCCCGGCCCCACCGTCTCCCCCACCTCCACGAACCGTCTGGCCACCGCGCCCGCGATGGGGCTGCGGACCTGCGCGTCGGCGAGCTGCCGCTGCGCGACCCGCAGGGCGACCTCCACGGACCGGAGGGCGGACTCCGCGCTCTGGGCCGCCAGCCGGAGGCCCTCCATCTCGGCGTCGGACACGTCCCCCTTCTCAAACAGCGCCCTGTTCCGCCCCAGGTCCTTCGCGGTCTTGCGGGCGTTCGCCCCGGCCAGGGCGAGCTGGGCCTCGGCCTGCTCCACGGCCAGGCGGCGGAGCTCCGCGTCCACCTCGGCCAGGACCGCGCCCTGCGCCACCCGGTCCCCCACCTCAACGCAGACCCGCACGACCCTCCCCGCGGCCTCGGCGCTCACGACCACGTCGCGCCTGGCCTCGACGGTCCCGACGGCAGACACGCGGTTCGCGAGGGGACCCAGCGTCACCCTGGCCACCTCCACGGGGACCGCCGACGGCCCCCGGGGCCTGGAGGCCTCTGCCCGGTCGGCCTTCCAGGCCACGTAGAGCAGACCTCCCCCCAGCAGGAGCGTCACAGCGCCGACTCCGGCGATCTTTCTGCAGCGTGTCATGGTGTCTCTCCCTGGATAAATCGGTGGTCAGGCCCTCGCCCACCCCCTACCCCCCTCCCTCTCCCGTACGTACGGGAGAGGGAGGGGGTAACAAGGGCTTTTCCATAAGGCATGGGGGAGGGTGAGGGCCTGCTCATCACTCATCACTCATCACTCGTCACTGTGTCCTTCCCGTGGCCCTTTCCAGCTCCACCCGGGCGATGGCCGCGTCGTAGGTCGCGTGGATGAGCAGCGCCCGCGCCTGGTAGGCCGTGGTCTGGGCGTCGATCAGGTCGATGTTGGACGCCACCCCTGCCTCGTAGCGCCGCGTCACGGTCTGCAGGTTGGCTTCCGCATACTCCACCCCCTTCCGGGCGATGACGATGCGCTCCTGCGCGGAGTCCAGGGCCAGGTCCGCGCTCCTGGCCCGGAGTCGCCACTGGCGCTCCGCGTCCTGGGCGAGGAGTTCGGCCCTCCGGAGGTCCTCGCGGGCCTGCCGGACCTGCGCGTAGTCCCCGAGGCTGTTGAAGATCGGGAAGCGGACCATCAGGGCCGTGCTCCAGGTCTTCGCGCCGTCCAGGGCCAGGGTGCCGTTCTTCTCCCACGCATAGGAGAAGGCGAGGTTGACCTGCGGCTGGAACTCCCCCCACGCCCTCCGGAGGCTCGTGCGCTGGAGCCCGACCAGGCTCCGCGCGGCTAAGACGCCCGGGTGCGACCTGAACGCCGCCGGGTCGTGGGCGGGCCTCGGCGGGAGCGACTCCGGGGCCAGGTCCCCGCCTGCGGAGGCCAGGACCGCGGCCGGCGGCTCAAAGGTGTAGTCCTGGTCGAGCTCGACCCCCATCCCCTCGTTGAGCGCGGCCTTCGCCGTGGCCAGGGCGTTCTCCGCATCCACGATGCCCCCCCGGTCGGAGGCGGCCTGGGCCTCCCACCGGAGGATGTCGGCGGAGGTCCGCAGCCCCGCCCCGGCCTTGCGCCTCGTGGATTCGAGGTAGGCCAGGGTCCGCCGCTCGGTCTCCCGGCTCAGCCGGACCAGCTCCTGGGCCTTGAGGACGGCGTAGTAGGTCTTTCGGACCCGGCTGACGACCTCCTGCTCCACGTCCCGGAGGGTGTGCCCCCCCCTCTGTCTGAGCAGGTCCGCGGCCTGGATGCCGACCCGCTCCAGACCGCTGTTGTAGATCGGCTGAAGCACCGTGATGCCGGCGCTGTAGGTGTTCTTGTAGGCGAAGGGGCGGATGTTCTCTTTAAGCTCAGGGGGGAGGCCGGGCGCGCTCTCGATGAAGTCGATGGGGGCGTTGGCCAGCCGGAGCGCCTCGTCGTTGATGCGCGTCACCCCGGCGTTCACCTCGACCTTCGGGAGCCAGTTGGCGTAGGCCCTTTTGACCCCCCACGTCGCCGAGGCGACCTCGGCCCGCGCGCCGGCCAGGGTCCGGTTGTGCTCGACGGCAGCCCGGACGGCCTGGTCGAGCGTCAGGAGGGGAGCCTGGCCGGAGGCCACGCCCGCGCCGGCGAGCAGGCCTGCGCTCAGGAGGGAGACGATCCGCGTTCGCATGTCAAATCCTCAGACCTTCGGATAAAACCGACCGGTCAGTTTGTGTTGGAGCCAAAAAAATAACCTACTTCCTGATCCCCTCCAGGAGCATCCGGGTCGTGGACCGCCAGAGGGCCGGGGCGTCCATGTCCTCAAAGGTCCGATGCGTTAAAATCCCGTCGAACAGCGACATCAGGCCCATCGCGAGCTGCCTGGGATCGACCGGCTTGAGCTTCCCCTCCTTGATGTTCTTCTTGATCAGAGGGACGAGGATGTCCAGCCAGCCCTGATGGACCTCGGAGACCTTCTTCCGGCCCTTGGCGTCCCTGGACGCCATCGACCAGTGCTCCATCCAGATCAGGCGGTGCTCGGGGTCGTTCAGCATCCGCCCCATCAGCATCGCCCCCAGGTCGCAGATCAGGTAGTCGGGGTCCAGCGTCTTGACGGCGGAGCCTTTCAGGAAGTCCTCCTGCGTCTCCTTCACGAAGCTGTCGCACAGGGCGTCCAGCAGCTCCTCTTTGCTCTTGAAGTACCAGTAGAGCGCCCCCTTGCTCAGCCCGGCCTCGCGGACGATGTCGTCCACCTTCGTCTCGTGGTAGCCCTTCCGGGCGAAGCACCGCTTGGCCGCCCCCAGGATCTGCGCCCTGCGGGCCCCTTCTGTGGCGTGAACAGCCATGAAAATCGCTTCCTTTCATTTATAGACCTAATAGACCGACCGGTCGGTTTCTAATATAAGGCGTCGGCCCTCCCCTGTCAAGAGGAAAAATGAGGGGGCCGGCCGGGATTTTGCAAGAAGGCTTGCTTTCAACCCCCTTTTTTACGATCATGAGGACACCCAAAGGGATTTTTTGAACAGAACGGATGGATACCCTGGTCTGTTAAAATGGTCGGTATAGATAAAATCGTAGAATTGAGCCAGCAGATTGCGCGGGAGTTTCATCCGGAACGGATCATTCTCTTCGGGTCCTATGCCTGCGGAACTCCCGCCCCGGACTCGGACGTGGACCTTCTGGTCATCCTGCCTTTTGAGGGCAAGAGCGTCTATAAATCTTTGGAAATCCTCAACAGGGTCCATCCGCGCTTCCCTGTGGACCTCCTGGTCCGCACCCCGCAGCAGGTCCGGCAGCGCCTGACCTGGAACGACTTTTTCCTGCGCGAAATCCTGGAAAAGGGCAGGGTCCTCTATGAAGCCCCTCACGCGTGAATGGGTGGAAAAGGCCGAGGGCGATTTTGCCACTGCAACGCGGGAGCTACGGGCGCGTAAAGCGCCAAATTACGACGCTGCCTGTTTCCACGCCCAGCAATGCGTTGAGAAATACCTCAAGGCGCGTCTACAGGAAGCGGAGACCCCGTTCGGAAGAACACACAACCTACCTGCCCTGCTGGACCTCCTGTTGTCCATCGAGCCAGCCTGGGAAGATATGCGTCCGCTTCTGCAAGCATTGACCGTATTTGCCATCGATGTCCGATACCCCGGTGAACGCGCTGACAAAGCCACGGCCCGCGAAGCGATGACTCTGTGCCGTCAGATGCGCAAGCAAGTCCGACTCAGCCTGAAGTTAAGAGACGAGTGACCGTCTGCTGAAGGCAAGCCAATGATTAAAGAACACGATTGCATCGTTCTGTTACGGGACCTGCCCGAAGACGGTCTGAAGGCCGGCGACATCGGGACGGTGGTGCACGTCCACCAGGGTGGAGCGGGCTACGAAGTCGAATTCATAACGCTGGCCGGAGAAACCGTGGCTGTCGTCACGCTGTTGCCGTCCCAACTGCGCCCGATCACTCGCCGCGACCTGGCCCACGTGCGCGAGTTAACCGCAGTCTGAAGGAGATCATGCACCATGGCAAGCCGCATCGCGAACCGCCCGAACATCCTGTTCATCCTGTCGGACGACCAGGGCTTCTGGGCGATGGGGTGTGAGGGGAACCGGGAGATCGAGACGCCTCACCTGGACCGGCTGGCCGGCGCCGGCACGCGCTTCGAGCGCTTCTTCTGCGCGTCCCCCGTCTGCTCGCCCGCGCGGGCGACCCTGCTCACCGGCCGCATCCCCTCCCAGCACGGCGTCCACGACTGGATCGCGGCGGGGAACACCGTCGCCCGCTACGAGCCCGCCAGGAACGGCGTACTGATCGAGTATCTCAAGGGCATGCCGGGCTACACGGACGCGCTGACGGCGGCGGGCTACGTCTGCGGCCTCAGCGGCAAATGGCACCTGGGCGACGCCCACCGTCCCCAGAAGGGGTTCACCTTCTGGAGGGTCCACGCCAAGGGGGGCGGCCCGTATTACAACGCCCCGATGGTCCGGGACGGGGAGGTCTACGAAGAGCCGCGCTACGTCACAGACGCGATCACGGAGAACGCCCTCGCCTTTCTGGAGGGGGAGAAGGACACCGACCGCCCCTTCTACCTGAGCGTGCACTACACCGCGCCCCACTCCCCCTGGCAGCGGGAGCACCACCCCCCGGCCCTCTACGACCGATACTTTGAAAACTGCCCTTTCAAGTCCGTCCCGGACGGCCTGGCGCCCCCGTCCTGGGCCAAGAACCTCAGCATTCCCGTCCGCGACGCCGACCAGCGGCGGGTCTTCCTGAGCGGCTACTACGCGGCAACCACGGCGATGGACGCCTGCGTCGGACGCCTGCTGGACTGGCTGGAGGCCAACCGCCTGCGCGAAAACACGCTCATCGTCTTCACCAGCGACAACGGCATGAACATGGGGCACCACGGGGTCTTCGGGAAGGGGAACGCCACCTTTCCGATGAACATGTTCGAGGAGTCCATCCGGGTCCCCTTCCTCGTCTCCCGGCCAGGGCACATCCCGGAGGGGGCCACGAACGCGGACCTGCTCAGCCAGTACGACTTCCTGCCGACCCTGCTGGACTACGCCGGGGTCGCGCCCCCTGCGGCCGGCGACCTGCCGGGGACCAGCTTTGCGGCCCGGCTGCGGGGGGATGCCCCGGCCGGCCACGAGCACGTCGTCGTGTTCGACGAGTACGGGCCCGTCCGCGCGGTGCGCACGCCGGAGTGGAAGTATATCCACCGGTACCCTTATGGCCCTCACGAGCTCTACGACCTGCGGAACGACCCCGGCGAGACGACGAATCTGGCAGGCAGGGCCGAGCGCCGGGCGAAAGAGCGGGAGATGCGGGATCGGCTGACGGAATGGTTCTTGCGCTACACGGACCCGGACCGGGACGGCGTCCGCGAGGGGGTGACGGGCTACGGACAGGTCGGTCTGTGCGGACCCCGCGCGGAGGGCGAAGTCAACTTTGCTCAGGCCCAGGTCGCGCGCTGGCTCTCCCTGGACCGGGAGGGGGTGTGACCCATGCGCGTGCTCACGGGCGCGAGCAGATTACCAGCTTCACGACATCTAAAAACAAATCCGCAGATTTCGCAGATAGACGCAGATAGAAAACCGTCTGCGTTCATCTGCGCCATCTGCGGATCGTCCTGGTGTCCTGGGGGTAGATTTTATCCGGCCACAGGCCCCGCCACGTAATCGATCAGGTGAGTGATCTGGGTCTTCGCGTGGTTCAACTGCGCCTTGACGATGTCCCCGATGGAGATGATGCCCGCGAGCGCCCCGTCCACCATCACGGGCATGTGCCGGAACCGCCGCTCCGTCATCTCCTTCATGACGTACTCAATGTCGTCCTCCGGGGTCGAGGTGATCAGGTTCCGGGTCATCACCTGGTCCACCCTCGTGCGCTCCAGGGGGCTGTTTTTGTAGACCTCCCTCATGAGGTCCCGCTCGGTGATGATGCCCTGGACCGAGCCAAAGCCGTCCTGGACCGGCAAAGCCCCCACCTTGTTCTCGACAAGCGTGCAGAGCGCCTCGCGGAGCGTGGCCTGCGCGCTGATGGTGACCACCCGCCACCCCTTGCTGTCCATAATCTCTCTGACCTTCATGGCGCCACCTCCTGCTTGAGGTCCTCAGGCGTCCCCTCCACTCGCTTCTTCAACTTGTCTATCTGGCGGGAAAAAGACGGGGTCTTTTCGGCTGTTTGTAATATATTACGACATAGATTGCGCCTAATATATAAAAGGAGTGTCCGCTCGTCAAGGGGAAATTAAGGAGAGAACGAAAGAGATCTCAAGCCATCAAGCGATGATTCACAGGGAGCGACTCATGCCAGAACTGGAGACACGCCGTCTGGGCCGAACCGGCCTGCGGCCAAAGGCCCTGGGCCTGGGCTGCGCCTGGTTTGGGACCGCGCACAACACGGACCGGGACACGGTCGAAGGGGTGCGCCGGGCCATCGAGCTGGGCGTCGACTTTCTGGACACCTCCCCCCTCTACGGCGAGAGCGAGCGGCGGGTGGGCCTGGCCCTCGAAGGGGGGTGGCGCGAAAAGGTCTGCCTTCAGACCAAGACGGGCACGCACCCGGCCAGGCGGCACGACTTCTCGGCGGAGGCCACGCGCTGGAGCGTGGAGAACAGCCTCCGGCTGCTCAGGACGGACTATTTTGACTCCGTGCTCATCCACGACCCGCCGGACATCGAGGACCCCCTTGCGCCCGGCCGCGCCCTGGACGAACTGTTGAGGATGAAGGAGCAGGGGATCGTCCGGCATATCGGCCTCGGCGTCCGGAGCCACGACTTCCACCGCCGCGCTATCCAGACCGGGCAGATGGAGATCGTCCTGACCTATCTGGATTACACCCTGCTCGATCAGTCGGTCGCGAAAACCACGCTGCCGCTCGCAAAGGAGCGGGACGTCGGCGTGATCCTGGCCAGCCCGCTCGGCATGGGCAGGCTGGCCGGGCCGGAGCCAAAGGACGACCCCCGCGCGCGCGCGATGTGGGCGTGGTGCCAGAAACGGGGCATGAGCATCAGACACCTGGCCCTGCGGTTCTGCCTGGCCGCGCCCATTAACGGCATCGTCCTGTCCGGTCCCGCGAACCGGCAGCAGGTGGAGGAGGTCTACCAGGCCGCCACCACGGAGGTCCCGCCGGAGGTCTGGAGGGACTTCAAGGCGGAGTTTGGGGTGGGTCTATGACCCGCAAACAATTCGAGAACCTCGCCCTGAAGGCCCTGGAGGAGCTGCCGGAGGAGTTCCGAAAGCGGCTCGACAACGTGGAGATCGTGATCGAGGACGAGCCGACGATCGAGGACCTGGAGTCCGTGGGCCTGACGGAGGACGACCTGCTGTTCGGCCTGTATCAGGGGACGCCGCTCACGCAGCGGACCAGCGACTACGGCCTGACCCTGCCGGATCGGATCACGCTGTTCCAGTGGGACATCGAGCAGGGGTGCGAGACGCCGGAGGAGATCGCCGAGGAGGTCCGCAAGACCGTCATCCACGAGATCGCGCACTTCTTCGGCATGGGGGAGGACGAGATCCCGTTTTGAGAGAGGCTCGGATCGCGGAGACGACAAAGGCCCTGACAGGTTCGCCTGTCAGGGCCTTTTTTCCTGTAGGGGTGAGGCATGCCCTGCCCCTACGATGTCGTGGAGATGACCGGCAGCGCGTGCAGGGTGTAGGTCTGCCGGGCCGTCTCACCCGCGTCGTCGTAGGCCTCCACTGTGATCGTCACGTCCTCCACCTTCGGAGGCGTCCCCCGGACCAGGCCCGTCTCCGGCTCGACGGTCAGCCAGGCCGGCCCTTCCGTGAGCCGGTAGCGGACCTGCTGACGGCTCTCGTTGAAGTCCGCGCGCGCCCGGTAGGCGTACTGCGCGCCCGCGAACTCCTCGATGACAGGCTGCGTCAAAAAGGTCAGCCCCTTGATCTCCAGGTACCAGGCGTCGTTCATCAGCGGCCAGGCGTTGCCGCCGATCACCCACAGCCTGTCCTCAAAGACATAGACGGAGATCTCGTGCCGGGGGGACCAGATGTCCTCCGGGACCAGTTCGCGCCACTCCGCGCCGTCAGCGGAGTACCAGACATCGTTGAAGTTATTCCAGATCGGCTCCGCCCGGAAGCCGCCCAGGACCCAGAGTCGGTTTTTGTACGCGACGGCGGTGTTCCAGATGCGGACCGGCCACGGCGCTTGATCCGTCACCTTCGTCCAGCTCTTGCCGTCCGGGGAGGACCAGACATCGCTGTAGGCCCGGAACGGGTGATAAATGGTGATCCCCCCTCCGATCACCCAGAGCCTGTCGTCGTGGACGGCCAGGCTGAACAGTTGCCGCTTCGACCAGAGGGCGTTCAGCGTCTCCAGGGTCCAGCGCACGCCGTCCATTGAAGACCAGATATCGTTGAAGAGGTCCCCGCTCTTCCCGCCCATCACCCACATCCTCCCCTGGAAGACCGCGCCGCCCGCCGCGTAGCGTCCCCTCCAGGAGGCCTGGTCCGTCACCAGGGACCAGGTGGCCCCGTCCGGCGAGGCAAACAGCCTCCCATCGCTGGTCGTCACCCACATCCTGTCGCCGTAGACGAAGGCCACGGGGATGTTCACGCCGGCCTCGCACGGGACCTCCCCCTCCTTCGTCCAGCTCACGCCGTCGGCGGAGGACCAGACGTCGCTGACCAGGCTGGGGATGTAGCCCCCGATCAACCACATGCGCCCCTTGAACACGAGTTCCCCGGCGGAGTCCCGCGCCACCCAGGGGGCGTTCTCTTTGACCCTCACCCAGGTGGGCGTGGGGTAGGCGCGGATGGCCTTGACGGTGTAACTCTTTTTCGTCTTCCCGTCCTGCGCCGTGACCTCCACGCGGATGAGGTTCCGCCCGACATCCAGATGAATGGGGCCTGACGCCTGTCCGCCGGCCACCGCCGACCCGTTGACCGTCACCGCCGCGCCCGGATCGCTGGCCGTGGGGATGATGCGGATGGCGTCGGTCCCGTGGGGGAGGTAGACGGAATAGTTCGTCCGGCCTGAGCTGAAGCCGGGGGAAATCTTGCCCGTATCTACGGCAAGCGCCTTCAGAGTCGCGTCGGCGTTGAGTGAGGAATCGCTCATCACGGTTCTCCTTTTCTTTTAAAGATGCAATTTACTTTCATCCACCGGGAAGTCAAGAAGAAATAGGCCCTCCAACTTTTCTCTTGACGAAAGCGGCCCGAAATCATACCTTTTGTCCTGTCAACAAGGGTAGAGGCGCAGGCCTCCATGAGTAACCGGCAGAGGGAGACGGACCCGGACCTGCCGGACGAAAGGGGAGGGCTGCCGAAGTCCGAGTCCCATCCGTCAGGGGCGTCGGGCTGGGCCGGCGGATAAGATCCCCCGGACTGTCACAGGACAGGGTCCTGTGGAGCGCTCTCTTGTGCAAGGTTCACGCTGCGCACGTTTTGCAGCCGCGCGTGTCTCTGCCCTTGGCGCGCCCGGCTGCTTTTTTGTTTCTGCGCAGCAGAGAAAGGAGTTTTACAATGCAGAAGTTGCGCGTTGGCGTCCTGGGGGGCACGGGCATGGTGGGCCAGCAGTTCGTCTCGCTGCTGGACGGCCATCCCTGGTTCGAGGTGGTCTCGTTGGCCGCGAGCGAGCGGTCCGCCGGAAGGCCCTACCGCGAGGCCGTGAAGGGCCGGTGGGTCATGAAGAAGGATATCCCTGCCGGTGTCGCAGACCTCATCGTCCGGAACGTGCACGAGATCGACCGGATCGCGGGCGAGGCGGACCTCGTGTTCTCCGCGCTCGACATGGACAAAGAGGCTATCAAAACGCTCGAAGATACGTATGCGAAACGGGAGGTCCCGGTCGTGTCCAACAACTCCGCGCACCGCTGGACCCCGGACGTTCCGATGATCATCCCGGAGATCAACCCGGAGCACCTCCAGGTCATCCCGGCGCAGCAAAAGCGCCTGAGCGTGAAGCGGGGGTTCATCGCGGTCAAGCCGAACTGCTCCCTCCAGCCCTACGTGCCGGCGTTCCACGCCCTGGCCGAGTTCAGGGCGGTGAAGGCGTCGGTCTGCACCTACCAGGCCCTCTCCGGCGCGAGCAAGACCTTCGAGACCTGGCCGGAGATGGCCGACAACGTCATCCCGTTCATCGGCGGCGAGGAGGAGAAGAGCGAGCGGGAGCCGCTCAAGATCTGGGGGAAGGTCGTGGATGGCCGGATCGTGAACGCGGATTTGCCCCTGATCTCCGCGCAGTGCATCCGCGTGCCGGTGAGCGACGGGCACATGGCCGCGGTCTCCGTCTCCTTCGAGCGGAAGCCGCCCAGGGGCGAAATCCTGGAGCGGTGGAGGACCTTTGAGGGGGAGCCGCAGCGCCTCGGCCTGCCGTCCGCCCCGAAGCCGTTCCTGATCTATTCTGACGAGGAGAACCGGCCTCAGACCCGGCTGGACCGGGACGCCGGAAACGGCATGGCGGTCACCCTGGGCCGCCTGAGAGAGGATAACCTCTTTGATTACAAATTCGTAGCCCTCAGCCACAACACGATCCGGGGCGCCGCCGGAGGGGGGGTCCTGACGGCGGAGCTGTTGAAGGTCGAGGGGTATCTGAACGGAAAATAAGGGATGACAGGTGATAGGACAAAAACCCCCTTGACTTTGGAGGGCAGGAAGCTTATATTCGGGCTTGTCTGATAGCCGGATGCCACCCTCAAAATGCACAAAGCGAGGTGGTCTATCTGCTTTTAGAACGAGCGAGAGACACAATACCCATAATACGAGGCCCCCGGGTTGAGCGAAAGCTCCCCTGGGGGCTGACCTCTGGGCGGCCTGTGACGACTGGCACGGTCCGACCCCTTGTATCGCCTATCGCCCGTTGTCGAATGAAATTCGACAGCGGGCTTTTTGTTTTCCATCCGAAAGCCCGCGGGCCGCCAGGGGCGGGTCAGGAGACCTCTCTTCCAACCCCTCTTCCACCGCATACCCTATATGAGGAGATAGGCGCTCATGTCGCACATCATCGTCGAAAACCTCGTCAAGACCTTCCAGATCGCGGAGCGTCAGCCGGGCATGTGGGGGGCGCTGCGGGGCGTGGTGCATCGCCGTCACCGCACGGTCCACGCCCTGGACGGCGTCACCTTCTCCATCTCCCCCGGCGAACTCGTGGGCTACATCGGCCCCAACGGCGCGGGCAAGTCCACGACGGTCAAGGTCCTCTCCGGCATCCTGGTGCCCGACTCCGGGCGCTGCGAGGTCCTGGGGCGCGTCCCCTGGCGGGAGCGCATCCCCCACGTCCGGGAGATCGGGGTGGTGTTCGGGCAGCGCACGCAGCTCTGGTGGGACCTCCCGGTCGTGGAGTCGTTCGACCTGCTCCGGGACATCTACCGCGTGCCCCCGCCGGCCTACGCCCGGACGCGGGACGAGCTGATCGCCCTGCTGAGCCTGGAGCCGCTCCTGGACGTGCCCGTCCGCCAGCTCAGCCTGGGGCAGCGCATGCGCTGCGACCTGGCCGCGGCCCTGCTCCACGCCCCCTCCCTGCTCTTCCTGGACGAGCCGACCATCGGCCTGGACGCCGTGTCCAAGCTCGCCGTGCGGGACTTCATCCGCCGCCTGAACCGCGAGCGAGGCGTCACGGTCATCCTCACGACCCACGACATGGACGACATCGAGGCCCTCTGCACCCGCGTGATGGTCATCGGCAGGGGGCAGATCCTGTCGGACGGGACCCTCGAAGACCTGCGGAGGCGCGTCACCTCCGAGCGCCGGCTGATCGTGGACCTGATGGACCAGGACGGGGAGGTGAGCGACCCGGACGCGACCGTGCTCCGCCGGGAGGACCGCCGGGTCACCCTCAGCTTCGACCCCAGCCGGGTCCCGGCCGCGGCGCTGATCGGGCGGATCACGGCCACGCACGCCATCCGCGACCTGTTCGTGGAGAACCCGCCCATCGAGGAGATCATCGCGCGGCTCTACAGGGAGGACCGTCTATGAGCGCCTACTGGGCCGTCGTCAGCGCCCGGTTCCGGATGCTGCTGCAGTACCGCGCGGCGGCGCTGGCCGGGTTTGGAACTCAGTTGTTCTGGGGGCTTATTCGGGTGATGATTTTTGAGGCGTTCTATCGCTCTACGACAGCCTCTCAGCCGATGAGCCTTCCCGAAGTCGTTACTTACATCTGGCTCGGTCAGGCGTTTCTCGCACTGCTTCCGTGGAATGTGGACGCGGACATAAGGGCGATGGTGCGCTCCGGGAACGTGGCCTATGAACTGGTGCGTCCCCTGGACCTCTACACGTTCTGGTTTTGCCGCGCCCTGGCTATGCGGGCCGCCCCCACCCTGCTGCGCGCAATCCCGATGTTCATCGTGGCAGGACTTTTCTTCGGAATGACCTCCCCGCCCTCCTGGGCCTCGGCGGGGGCGTGGGCCTTCGCCACCGTGGGCGCCCTGCTCCTGAGTTGCGCCACGACAACCCTGCTGAACATCTCCCTGTTGTGGACGGTCTCGGGCGATGGCATCGCCATTCTGGTGACCACCGCCGTCATCCTTCTGTCCGGGCTGGTCATCCCCCTGCCGCTCTTCCCGGACTGGGCGCAGCCCATCCTGCGCCTCCTGCCGTTCAGAGGGGTGGGAGACACCCCTTTCCGTCTTTACACGGGACACCTTCCACCGGATCAGGCCATCGCCGCCGTGGCGCATCAGGTCGTGTGGGCCCTCGCCTTCATAGCGCTGGGCCACCGGATGCTCGGCCGGGGAATACGCCGTCTGGTGGTTCAGGGAGGATGATATGCTGGACGCCTTTCGACTCTACCTTCGCTACATCGACATCTCGTTTCGCGGCCAGATGCAGTACCGGGCCTCGTTCGTGATGCTCTCCGCCGGACAGTTTCTGGTCACCGGCATCGAGTTCCTGGGCATCTGGGCGCTCTTCGATCGCTTCGGAGGCCTTCAGGGATGGACACTGCCTGAAGTGGCGCTGTTTTACGGCACGGTCAACGTGGCCTTTGCGATTGCCGACGCTTCATCCCGGGGCTTCGATCTCGTGGGAACTCTGATCAAAAACGGCGATTTCGACCGTTTCATGCTTCGGCCCAGGAGCACGGTGCTGCAACTGGCCGGGCAGGAACTGACCCTCCGGAGGGTCGGGCGGCTTCTGCAAGGGCTTGCCGTGTTCCTCTGGGCTGCGTCGGCGCTGGACATCGCCTGGTCGCCTGTCAGGATCGTTCTGGTCATCGCAGCGATCTCCGGCGGGACATGTCTCTTCTACGGCCTGTTCATCTTCCAGGGTACACTGTCGTTCTGGACCACGGAGACGCTGGAGATCATGAATACCGTGACCTATGGCGGCGTTGAGACCATCCAGTATCCCGTGAGCATCTACCGCCCCTGGTTCCGCAAGTTCTTCACCTTCGTCGTCCCCCTGGCCTGCGTCAACTACTTCCCTCTGCTCGCAGTCCTGGGCCGGCCCGACCCACTCGGCACACCTCTCGTCTTTCAGTGGGCGGCCCCCGCCGTGGGCGTGGCATTTTTGATCGTGGCGCTCCAGGCCTGGAAGGTCGGGGTGCGGCATTATCGTTCGACGGGAAGCTGACCTCTCCCCCCTCCTCTCCCTGAAAGGGAGAAAGGGAGAAGGGGAGAGGGGGAGACCTCACCCCCAGCCCCTCTCCTAAAGGAGAGGGGAGAAAGGTAAAAGACAAAATGGCGCGACGCAGAAGGGCTAACCACTAGGGTTCAGGTGAAGCAATAGGTGGCAGTGGAAACCTCTGGACGATCCGTCCTCTGGAGCAATGCCCTTGCGTCGCGCCCAGCCCCTCCGGCGCTTGAGGAGCGCCTTTTCTTTTGTCCCACTTTTCTTTGGGCGAGCAAAGAAAAGTGGCAATGCCGGGGAGAGGGGGAGGAGGGAGGGCTTTTGGACTTGCAAAAGCAGGTTGTCAGCGTATATATTGTAGGTCGCTTCTCTCCCCGCGCGACCCGAACCTCACGCAAGGAGGTGTCCCTTGAACCCCCCCGCCCGGCGCGCCGTCATCGTGGGGATGGACGGCGCCAGCATGGAACTCGTCAAAAACATGGCCGACCAGGGCCATGCGCCCCATATCGCGACGCTCATGAGACGGGGCGTCTGGAGGCCGATGGTGGGCGTGTTTCCCACCCTCACCCCGCCCGGCTGGACGGCCCTGTCCACCGGCTCCTGGCCGGGCACGCACCGGGTGATGGACTTCAACATCCGGGCTTTGGGCCGCCGGCTGGACCAGACCGTCTGGGGCATCAACACCCGGCTCTCTCAGTCGGAGTACCTCTGGAACACCTTCGAGCGGGCGGGCAGGACACCCATCCTGGTGAAGTGGGAGATGGCCTGGCCGCCCACGGTCAGGAGGGGGGTGCAGGTGGAGGGGACCGGCCCCGGCGTCTCCAACCACCATCAGGTGGCGGGCTACCACCTCTTCGTGGGGGGCAAATGGGCGCCCCGCCCCCTCGGGGGACAACGCGACCCGGAGACCCTCGACCCGAGCGCCCTCCAGACCGTGCGGGAGATCGACCCCGTGCGCATCGACCCCGCTCAGGGATGGCGGCGCCTCCCCAGGTCCAGCCGTCCGCCCAGGGAGGTCGTGCTGACCATCCGCCCGCTGGCGCGGGGCCGGGGGAACATGCAGCGGGGCAAGGAGGGAACGCCGAAGCCTTTCTACGGCCTGATCTACGCCTCCGGAGGATGCTACGACCGCGTGCGCGTCTGCCGGTCCCGGGACGGAAACCGGGCCGTGGCCGACCTGGGCGCGGGGGAGTGGAGCGACTGGTGGCTGGACGGCTTCGAGATCGACGGGGCGCGGGTGAGGGGCTACGTCCGCATGAAACTGATCACGCTGACGCCCGACGCGGACATGTTCGAGCTGTTCGTCCCGCAGATCTGGCCCCCGGACGGCTACACCCACCCGAAGGGCGTGGCCCGCGAGATCGACCGGCGCGTCGGGAACTTCCTCCAGAACCCGGCGCGGGACGCCCTCGGCCTGATCGACGACGACACCTACTTTGAGCTCCTGGAGTTTCACCACCAGCGCATCGCGGACGTGGCCGGCCACCTGACGCGGACGCGGAAGTGGGACCTGCTCATGGTGGAGACCCACGCCTCGGACTACACGAACCACTTCTGGGTGGGGCACATGGACCGGACCAGCGGAGCGGACGCCGCGACCTTCAGGCGCTGCCGGGAGGGAGTGGCCCGGACCTACGCCTCCATCGACCGGATGATCGGGCGGCTGATGCGCCTGACGGACGAGGAGACCGTCTTCCTGGTCGTCTCCGACCACGGCGGGACCTCCATCCGGTCCCCGGCCGTGGACATCGCGCGGGTGCTGGAGGAGACGGGGTTCCTGGTCTACAGAGGTCAGGGGAAGAGCCGCAAGATCGACTGGTCCAGGACCCGCGCCGCGAATGTGGGCCTGGTGCACGTCTTCATCAACCTGAAAGGCCGGGAGCCTGGCGGCATCGTCCCCCGCGCGGACTACGAGGCCACGCAGCGGGAGATCGTGGCCGCGCTGCACGACTACAGGGACCCGGCCACCGGGGAGCGCCCCTTTGCGCTGGCCCTGACACGCGCGGACGCGGAGATGCTGAACCTCTGGGGCGACCTGGTGGGGGACGTGGTCTATGCGCTCCGGCCGGAGTTCGACGGGGCGCACGGGAAACAGCTCCCGTCGGTGAGTTACGGGATGGGGGGGCAGCACTCCACGTTCGTCATGGCCGGCGCGGGAGTGCGCCGGGCGGGCGCGCTCCAGCGGCAGGTGCGGGCCGTGGACGTGGCGCCCACGGTCTGCTACCTGCTGGGCGTGCCGATGCCGAGGAACGTGGAGGGGGGCGTGGTCTACGAGGCCCTCCGGGACCCCGACTGGCC
>CAYRZX010000003.1:0-2013 GCA_964428665.1 uncultured Gemmatimonas sp. | reverse complement strand
AAGCTCCTGTCCACGCCCGACGACTACGGCAGGGCGATCCTGCGGGGCATCCGGCAGGTCCTCGACGCGGCCAACCTCTCCGGCCCCGACGTGAAAGAGCTGATCCACGGCACCACGGTGGCCACCAACGCCATCCTGAGCGAGACAGGCGCTCGAACGGGGCTGATCACCACGCGGGGATTCCGCGACGTGCTGGAGATCGGCCGGCTGCGCACGTCGAGGCTCTACGACCTCTCCTACGAAAAGCCCAGACCCCTCGTCCCCCGCCGGTGCCGGCTGGAGGCGACCGAGCGCATCGCGGCGGACGGGACCGTTCAGGTCCCCCTCGACGAGAAGGACGTCCAGACCGCGATCCAGCGCCTGAAGGCCCAGGAGGTCGAATCGGTCGCGGTCTGCCTCCTCAACGCCTACGTCAACCCCGCCCACGAGCAGCGCATCGGCCAGCTCCTGCGCAGCGCGGGCCCCTGGTTCGTGACCCTCTCCTCCGAAGTCCTGCCCGAGATCCGGGAATATGAGCGGACCAGCACGACCGTGGTGAACGCCTACATCCTGCCCGTGGTGCAGACCTACCTGCGCGGCCTGCGGGAGAAGCTCCGGGGCGCGGGCATCAGCGCGCCGCTCCGGATCATGCAGTCCGCCGGGGGCATCACGGACGCGGAGAACGCCGCAGAGCGCCCGGTGCAGATCGTGGAGTCCGGCCCCGCCGCCGGGGTCGTGGCCGCGGCCGCGCTCGGCCGCCGGATCGGCCGCCCGGATATGATTACGCTCGACATGGGGGGGACCACGGCCAAGGCCGCGCTCATCGAGGAGGGGCGCATCCCCCGCGCGGCGGACTACGAAGTCGGGGGAGGCATCTCCCTGGCGGGCCGGCTGCTGGGCAGCGGCGGCTACCCCCTCCGCGTCCCGTGCATCGACCTGGCCGAGATCGGCGCGGGCGGGGGGAGCCTCCTGCGCGTGGACGCGGGCGGGGCCTTACAGGTGGGGCCGGACAGCGCGGGCGCAGACCCCGGCCCAATCTGCTACAGCCGGGGCGGGACGCGGCCCACGCTGACGGACGCCAACCTCCTGCTCGGCTACCTGAACCCCTCAGGCCTGGCCGGGGGCGCGCTCCCCCTGGACCTGGAGGCCGCCCGGCGCGCCTTCTCGGAGGCCATCGCCAGGCCCCTGAACCTCCCTGTGGAGGAGGCGGCCCTGGGGGCGCACCGCATCGCCGGGGCGCGCATGGTCCGGGCCGTCCGGGCCGTCTCCGCCGAGCGGGGGCGCGATCCCCGAAAGTTCCTCCTGCTCGCCTTCGGGGGCAACGGCCCGCTCCACGCAGCGGACATGGCCCGGACCCTGGAGGTCCCGCAGGTGCTGGTCCCCCCCGCGCCCGGCCTCTTCAGCGCCGTGGGCCTGCTCGCTGCCGGGCTGCAGCGCGACCTGGTGCGCGCCTGCCTCCGGCGCATCGAGGGCCTCGACCCGGCCCAGGTCCAGGCCGTCTACGCGGACATGGAGGAGGAGGCCAGGCGGTCCCTGCCGGGGGCCCGGCTGGCGCAAAGCGCGGACCTCCGCTACGTGGGCCAGTCCTATGAACTCAACCTCCCGGTCCCGGACAGGTCCGGGGACCTGCTCGGCGACCTCCGGGCCGCGTTCGAGGCCGAGCACGAGCGCACCTACGGCCACCGGGCCGAGACAGACCCGGTGGAGGTGGTGGCCCTGCGCCTCCGTGCGACCCTGCCCGCGCCCGACCTGCCGATGGCGAAGGTCGGACCCCTCCCCCGGCCCCTCCCCCATAGGGAGAGGGGAGAAACACGTCTCGCCTACTTCGGCCCACCTCACGGCTGGGTCGAGACGCCGATCCTAAGCCGGGGGGACCTCCCGTCTGACCTCGCGCCGGGGCCGATGATCGTGGAGGACTACGACGCGACGACGGTCGTGCCGCCGGGCGCGAAAGCGCGGCTGGATGAGTGGGGGAATATTGTGATTGAGGTGGTATGATGGAAGGAGTCTTATGAAAGCCGCTTTCTGCACCCT
>CAYRZX010000002.1:0-69042 GCA_964428665.1 uncultured Gemmatimonas sp. | reverse complement strand
CGGCCCGCCAGATGTCGGGGCCGGTGCCGTCCCCCTCGATGAAGGGGATGATCGGGCGGTCCGGGACGGCGAGGGCGGCGCCCTTCAGGGTGATCTTCTGGCCGTCTGCGGGGACCTTCGGAATGAGGTCTGCCATGATGTCCTCCTGTGATATGGAGACCTATCCCCCCTTCCCCCTTTCCTGAAGGAAAGGGGGAGAAGACCTCTTCCCCCCTTTAGGGGGGATAAGAGGGGGGTCTCCCCTCCCCGCGTCGGGGAGGGGCAGGGGGAGGGGTCTATACGGCGCTCAAGATGACTTCCACAATTTCCTTGATCTGCCCCTCCTCCAGCTCCGCGTAGAGCGGGAGGGAGAGGATCTCCCCGGCCTGCCGCTCCGCGACCGGGAAGTCCCCCTTTTTGTGGCCGAGGTGTCTGTAGGCGGGCTGGAGGTGGAGCGGGACGGGGTAGTGGATGATCGCGTCGATCCCCCGCTCCTTCAGCGCGGCCTGGACGCGGTCTCGATGCCCGGTGCGGATGACGTAGTAGGTGTAGATGTGCCGGGCACAGGGCATCTCCTTCGGGGTGGCGACCGCGTCTTCGAGGAGGCGGGTGTAGGCCTGGGCCCTGGCCCGCCGCCGCTCCAGCCACCCGTCCAGGTGTTTGAGCTTGACGCTCAGGATCGCGGCCTGCATGCCGTCGAGGCGGTAGTTGAAGGCCGGCGTCTCGTGCTCGTATTTCCCGGTGCGTCCGTGGTTGGCGAGCATCTCCATCTTTTTCGCCAGGGCCTCGTCGTTCGTGACGACGACCCCGGCGTCGCCATAAGCGCCCAGGACCTTGCCGGGGTAGAAGCTGTAGGTGGCGGCCCTGCCCATCTGTCCCGCCCGCCTCCCCCGGTATTCCGCGCCGTGGGCCTGGGCCGCGTCCTCCACCACGGGGATCTCCCGCGCGATCTTCAGGATGGGGTCCATGTCCGCGATCTGGCCGTAGAGGTGGACGGGCACGATGGCCTTCGTGCGGGGGGTGATGGCCGCCTTCAGCTTCGCGGGGTCCATGTTGAGGGTGGCGTCCTCCACGTCCACGAACACGGGCCTGGCCCCGGTGATGGAGATCATCTCCGCCGTGGCGATGAAGGTGTTGGGGACCGTGATCACCTCGTCCCCCGGCCCGACGCCGAGCGCGGCGAAGGCGAGGTGCAGGGCGGTCGTGCCGGAACTGGCCCCCACGGCGCGGGAGACGCCGCAGTAGCGGGCGAACGACGCCTCGAACGCCTGGGCGTGCCTCCCGCCGATGAAGGCCGTGCTCTCGATGACCTCCCGGATCGCGGCGTCGATCTCCGCCTGGATCGCCCGGTACTGGGCCTTCAGGTCGATGAATGGGATGGGCATACAGACCTCGTTGTGAGTTTCAGATTACAGCTACGGAGCGTCCCCCTTCGCGGAGCGATCTCTGGCCCGCCTCCAGCACGGCCACGACGTCCCGCGCGTGCTGCGGCCCCGTCAGGGGGGTCTGGCCGGTCCGGATGCACTCCAGGAAGTGGGCGGCCTCCACCTTCAGCGGCTCCTGGAAGTCGATGCGCGGCAGGTAGACGTCGCCCGTCCGGTGGATGAGCTGATAGGCGTTGAACTGGTCGTAGTCCATCCTCTCGCCGGGCCTGGGCGCGCGGTCCACGCCCTTGTCCAGGATGGCGATCTTGTCGTCGCTGACGTCGTCGTAGACGATCATCTTGCGGCCCCCCACCAGGGTCACGCGGCGCACCTTGCCCGGGTCCAGCCAGCTCACGTGGACGTGCGCGGTGGCACGGTTGCGCCAGGTGAGGACCGCAAACACGACGTCCTCGATGCCGGGCTGGATGTAGTCCACGCCGTGGGCGGAGACGGAGGCGGGGAGTTCTCCGCCCATCAGGTAGAGCAGGATGCTGACGTCGTGCGGGGCCAGGTTCCACCAGGCGTTCACGTCGGACCGCACCTGGCCGAGGTTGAGCCGCTGGCTGTAGATGTAGTAGATGTCTCCCAGCTCGCCTCCGTCGAGGAGCTGTCTGACGTAGCGCACCGCCGCGTTGTAGAGGAAGGTGTGGCCCACCATCAGCGCGCGGTTGAGCGAGGCGGAAAGGGCCTTCAGGTCGTCGGCCTCCTGCGTGGACATCGCCAGGGGTTTTTCGACGAAGGCGTGTTTGCCGGCCCTCAGGGCGTCTCTGGCCATGGCATAGTGGGTGGCGGCGGGCGTGGCGATGACCACGGCCTCCACCTCCGGGTCGTTCAGGGCCGTCTCCCAGTCCGGGACGGCCCTTGTCTTCGGGTAGTTGCTTTCGACAAAGGCCCGGCGCTGAGGGCTCTGATCCACGACCCACTTGACGTGGCAGCCGGGCTGGGCCGAAAAGTTGCGCAGGAGGTTCGGGCCCCAGTAGCCGCAGCCGATCTGAGCGAGGATGTTCATGGCTCACCTCTGAAGCGAAGCTCGACCTCTCTCAGCCCCTCTCCGCGCCATTCGTACGTGCTCCCGCACAGGTCGCAGCGGGAGGTCGCGCCCTTCTCGACCCCCTCCAGCAGCTTGCCGCAGTGACAGGCCCAGCCGCGCTGTCTGGCCGGCACGCCGTAGACCAGGGCGAAGTCGGGCACGTCCCGGGTCACCACGGACCCCGCCCCGACCGTGGCGTAGCGCCCGACGGTCACGCCGCACACCACGGTGGCGTTGGCCCCGATGGTCGCGCCCTTCCGGACGAGGGTCCTCAGGAATTCGCCCTTGCGGGGCCAGTGGCTGCGAGGGGTCATCACGTTGGTGAAGACCGCGCTCGGCCCCACGAAGACGTCGTCCTCCAGCTCCACGCACTCGTAGACGCTGACGTTGTTCTTGATCTTGACGTTGTTCCCGATGCGCGTGCGGCCCTCCACGTAGACGTTCTGCGAGAGGAGGCAACGCTCCCCGACCTCGGCCCCGGCCAGGACGGTGCAGTGCTGCCAGATTTTCGTCCCTTTCCCGACGCGGGCCTGCGGGGAGACCTCGCTGGTGGGATGGATGAAGATGTCTTCGCGCATGGTCATCTCCGGGAGATCACCCGGAAGTTGTGGAACGCCACCGTGGCCTCCCGCGTTCCCTTCTGCTCATCCGTCACCTTCGCAAGCTCTCCGTCGGCGCGGAACCTGAGGGTAAGCTTCTGGTCGTTCCGCTCCAGGCGCAGATCTTTGAGGGTGAACGGGGCCGGCTGTGTCCCGACGAGGAGGTCGGTGAGTTTTCGGTCTCCGGACCAGACCTCGACGCGCCGGGGGGTCTCGAAGCTGACGGCGTCGAAGAGGAGGTCGAAGTCCTGTCCCCGGTCCAGGAGGTTGAGGGCCTCCATCCGCCCGTCGTTTCTCATCATGCGCCAGGCCCGCAGGTCGAGGGGGAGCTTTTGCGTGGCCACCTGCTCCCGGAGGGTCTGGGCGACGTCGGTCTGCGTGATCACGACCCAGCGCCCGCCGTCGGAGAAGAGCAGGGTCGGGGGGTGGAAGGTCTTCTCCTGGCGGGACAGGCGGACCGAGAAGTATTCGGACGCCTCTTCGGTGGTCGGGTAGGGGCTCCGGTAGTCCCACGTGAGCAGGACCGACGCCGGCTCTGCCACGACCTCGTAGACGTCCGTCCAGACGTAGTCGTGAGGGTGGTCCAGGATTCCGGGGTCGGTCACGATCTGCCGCATGTTCTCCCAGACGAAGGCGGGCGAAAAGTCCCGGTAGTCGCGCCGGAAGTCGGGAGAGGGGTAGGCCAGTTTAAGTCCCGCGAGGTCGTCGAAGTCGGGCTGGGGCAGGGACCGCAGGATGACCCTTTGGGACTGAACGCGGTAGTGCTTGAGGACGTATTTGACCCCGAAATGCCGGAGCACGGCCTGGTTGTTCTCGTCCGCCATCGCCGCGGGGACCTCCATGTCCTCCCAGAAGGGCCGGTACTTCAGGGGGACGAAGGAGGCGTTCACGTAACCGTTGAACAGCCGCTTGCGGTGCCACATCTGATAGTAGTAATACCCCTGATAGTCGGCCCCCCAGGCCTTCCGCATCGGGTACTCCAGGACGATGGGGTCTCCGCTCACCTGCGAGAGCCAGGTGTAGGGCCGGGGGACCCACGACACGTCCGTGTTGATGAGGGGCGGAATGATCGTGTACTCCAGGCAGGAGAGGGCGATCAGCCCGCCGGTCACGACAACCCGTTGTTTATGGGCCTTAAAACGCTCCAGAAAGAGGGACAGGCCGACGCCCGCCAGGACGGCGATTGCGAGCTGCACGTAGACCTTGTAGGCGTTGATGCGCCGGACGAACGGGGCGTACTGGAACATCAACCACGCGGGCGTGGGGATGCTCAGGCCCGCGACCCGGAGGTAGGGGCCGAGCGTCGTCAGGAGGGCCAGGAGGCCGAAGAGGACGAAGAAGGCCATCCTCCAGTCCCGCCACCGGCGGTAGATCGCGTAGGCGGCCAGGATCAGCGCGACGTAGCCGACGTAGGCGGCGGAGTTGATGGAATTCCGGCGCTCAGTCTGATAGATCTCCTGCCAGTAGTCCTCGACCCACCCTCCAAAGACCGCGCTCTGCTGAACGGGGACGAAATAGTCCTTGACCGCCATCCGCAGCTCCCACAACTGGTCCATGCTCCGCTTCACCGGCAGCCCGGACTCAGCCTGTGGGAGGTCGGAGGGAGGTCGGATGGCGAACTTGTAGTGCAGCACGAAGACCGCCACCACGACGGCTCCGGCGGCGGTTAACTTGAGCAGGTCCTGCCGGGTGGCCAAGCTGCGCAGGAAAGACACGAAGCCCTGAGTCCTGAGCCTGCCCTGAGCGAAGCCGAAGGGTCCAGAGTCCTGAGTTTCAATCTCTGGACTCTGGACCCTGGACTCTGGACCCTGGACTCGTTTATAGTGGGCGACCAGCCAAACGATCAGATAGGCTCCGGTCAGGATGGGGAGGAAGATGAAATAGTAAGGAAACGAGAGGAGCATCGCGCCGAGGAGGGAACCGGCGAGCCATCCGGCATTCTTCCAGGAGCGCTCCTCGTCGAACTTGAGCAGGGCCAGGACGTAGAGGGGCAGCCACTGGGCCTGGATGGTGTCATAGGTCGTATAACCCCTCAGGAGCATGTAGGGACAGAAGGCGAAGGCCACGCCTGACAGGGCGCTCGCCAGCCGGTTGCGCGTCAGATGATACACCAGCAGATAGGTGGACAGGGCAGACAGGAAGTAGCCGGCCCAGGTGAGGAGGTTGTTGGCGAATACCGGGCCGGCCAGGAGCGTGACCGGAAGGACGAACCAGCCTGTCAGGAAGGAGGTGGACAGGAAGTGGGAGAAGGGAGCGCAGAGCATGGGGGTGCGGAGGGGAGACGTCCCCAGGTCCCAGACCGCGTACTTCGGCCACCAGAGCGTGATGGCCATCGTGGCGTAGACATCCGTGGAGACGTGGTCCGCAGGGCTGTAGATGCTCTGCGCGGGGCTGAGGACCAGCGGAAAGGTGGCGCAGAGGGTCAGAAAGAGAAAGAGTCCCGCGGCCCTCCACTTTTCGGGGATGGAGGGGATGCGGGCAGAGGGCGGCCGAAGGGGTGGCGCGCTCCGGGCTCGCTGCGAACGGGAAGGGGGTCTCTGTTTTGTGCGGGCCATAGGCGAAAGGACAGGGGTCAGGAGGCGGCGAGGTCTGCCTCCACCATCTCCCGAATCAGGTCGTCAAACGTCAGGTCATAGCTCCAGCCGAGCCGCTGTTTTGCCTTCGTGGCGTCCCCCTGCAGGGTCTCCACCTCCGCCGGCCTGAAGAGCTGCTGGTCGATGGCCACGTGGTCCCGGTAGTCCAGGCCGACGTGAGCGAATGCCCGTTCGGCGAACTCCCTCACCGTGTGGGACACCCCGGTCGCGATGACATAGTCGTCGGGCGTCTCCCGCTGGAGCATCATCCACATCGCCTGGACATATTTGCGCGCGTGCCCCCAGTCCCTCCGGGCGTCCAGGTTGCCCAGGCGCAGCTCTTTCGTCAGGCCTTTCTTGATCCTGGCGACGTGAGAGGTGATCCTCCGGGTGACGAACTCGTGCCCCCGGCGGGGGGACTCGTGGTTGTAGAGGATGCCGGCGGAGGCGTGGAGGCCGTAGGTCTCCCGGTAGTTTCGGGTGAGTTCGTAGCCCGCCACCTTGGAGATGCCGTAGGCGGACCTGGGGTGGAAAGGGGTCTCCTCGTTCTGGGGGGTGGAGGCCACCTTGCCGAACATCTCGCTCGACCCTGCGAAGTAGAAACGGCAGCCGGGCGTCACCTCCTTCAGCGCGGAGAGGACGAAGTGGGTGCCGTTGATGTTGGTGTTGAGCGTGGAGAACTCATCCTCGAACGAGTAGCTCACGAAGCTCTGCGCGGCCAGGTGGTAGCACTCGTCCGGCCCCACGTCGCGGAACACCTTGAAGACGCTCGGAAAGCTCTCCAGGGAGGCGGCGTGGAGCACAATCTCCGGGAGGATGTGTTTGATCCGGCCCAGGCGGTGGTCGGGGTCCTCCAGGGCCACGCGCCGGACGGCGCCGTGGACCTCGTAGCCCTTCTGCAGCAGGAATTCCGCGAGGTAGGACCCGTCCTGGCCGGTGATGCCGGTGATCAGCGCGCGTTTTTTCATGGCTGCACGTCAGGTGAAGTACCGGGGGCCGATTTGACGGCTTTGATAATTGTGTATAAGGCCCATTTCCCGCTGAAGAACTCGACCAGTTTTCTATCGATCAGAGAGATACGCTTTGACGAAAAGTGAGGCAAAACTTGATAAGGGAAGACTTCAGCATTCATAAAACCAGCCGATTTTAACTCTCGGACGAGTGATTCCGATTGCATGTCAAAAGTCCCCTTTTCGACCTCTTCATTAAAATCTATGTTATAGCACCTTCTGTATATACACCCCGCTGATCGCCATAAATAGGAGTACAGGCCATTCGCGTTGGGTTCAGGGGCGCACGCGAAGGTCCCCGTGTTGTTTAACGCATTGTATACCTTAACGAAAAAATCCACCCTTCTTGTTTTTTCAATGTGATGAATGATGCCGGACCCTATGATCACATCGAATCCGGTATGCCCTTTTAGATAATCGAGTATATCGCTGCATTGCGCCACCAACTGCCCGGAGTCTATGTAAGCGCCAAATCGGGTTCGCAAACATTCTATAGCCGTTGAAGAGATGTCTATGGCGTGGACATTTAACCGTCTGTTCAATAAATATTGCGTTAGAGTTCCGCTGCCACATCCGATTTCAAGCACTTTTTGTTTTTCTGACCGGATGGTCAAATCCAGGAAACGGTCAACAAAATAGCTTTTGATATTTGTGGATACCTTTTCTTCCGCATCTCCGTAGTTATTTGACTTATAAACCCCATCGTAATATTCTCGCTGCAAGTCTCTATTGTCCACCATAGAAATATTGCTCCTTGAGGTTTCAAGCACCCTTCCGGCCAACTCCTTAATTCTCACTCCTGACCAGCTCGTAAACAAGGGTCGATCTCATAGCGGGCCAGAGTTCCGCGAGGGTCAGCGGGAGCGCCCACCAGCGTCGCGCGCCAGTGCCATACGTGCAGTGATGGACGGCGGCCAGGCGCAGGCCGGCGAGCGCCGCAAGCCCGGATAAGGTCCGGGGGGAGTGCCACAGGACGTGTCCGCCGCCGATGTATTCCCGACGGGTGAGCCAGTACCAGGGGACAAAGGCGACTCCGAATGGGTTCGGCGTCGAGATCAGCAGCACGCCCTCCGGGGACAGGACGCTCCGGCACGCCCGGAGGAACCCGACCTGGTCCGGGATGTGTTCGATGATCTCTCCGGCGATGATGAGGTTGAAGTTTTCCGCGGGAAAGCGGGCGCTCAGGTCCAGGACATCGCACGTCTCGGCGGCATACCCCCACCGCTGCATCTCCAAGACCCTGTCGCGGTCGATGTCCACGCCGACGACGGGGGCGTGGTCCGCGCTCTGCCTCTGGCCCGCCGCCCGGACGATGTGGGCGTGCAGCCACATCGGGCTGCCCTGGATGCTGTCCGCGCCCGCGCACCCCACGTGGAGGATCGGGCCTTTCGTCCGGCGGACGCAGTCGGTGATCAGCTTGATCCTGTTCATGTTTTAGAAAATTTGGAACTCAGGAAATCAGGAATTTTTAGAGAGGTCTCCTGAGTTCCTGAGTTCCTGATTTTGATTTCCAGCGCCTCTTCGAACAGGGCGATCTCGCGTTGCGCAAGCGTCTCCCAGTCGTAGCGGGCCACCAGGGCCCTGCCGGCCCTGGCCAGGTCGCTCGCCGCCTCGCGGTCGCGGAGCAGTTCCACGACTCTCCTCCCGAACGCCTCCCGGTCGCCGAGGGGGGCCGTGCGCAGGACGAGCGGAAAGACCTCGTCGTAGACCGGCAGGTCGTAGGCGACCACGGGGACTCCGCAGGCGAACGCCTCGCAGATGGTGATGCCCCACCCCTCCTCATAGCTCGGATGGATCAGGACAGAGCAGGTTTTGAGGATGCCGTAGGCCTCTTCATAGGGGAGGAAGCCGAGGAACTCCACGCATCGGTCGAGGCTCAACGCCTTCAGGTCCTCCTGCACGCGGAGCCGCCAGGGGTCGTTCCCCGCGCCGATGATCCCCAGCCTGGCTCCGGGGACCTGGTCCGTGACGGTCTTCCAGATCGCGGGCAGGTCGAAGCACCCCTTGGTGGGGTTGAACCTCCCGAAGAAGACGGCGTCGCAGGCGCGGCCGGGGATGGGAGGGACGCGCTCGATGGCCTTCACGTCCAGGCCGGCCCCCACGACCCGCAGCCGCTCCTGCGCGAACCCCATGCCCTTCAGTCGTTCGGCGACCTGGCGGTTGAGCAGCAGCACCAGACCGGCGCGGCGCCGGATGAACCGAAGGCTGAGCCTCTGGAGCAGGAACGAGGTCAGGGTGTTGAGGGCCGGGTTGGCCCTCCTCCTGAAGAGGGACTCGTTGATGTGAAACACGTTGGCCGCAAGGAGCCGGAACCGCCCGCGCCGGACGGCCCAGACGGCGGGCAGCACGTTGCAGAAGAAATCGCCGCTGAGGACCAGCGCGTCGCCCCGGCAGCGCCTCAGGCAGGCCAGGGCCGCCAGGCAGCGCATGAGGTAGACCAGGGGGACCAGGTAGACCCTGTTCAGCGCGATGCGGGAGCGGGTCCAGGGGTAGCGGGGAAGCGGCCACAGCAGGGTGGTCGCCGGGACCTCTTTTCGGAGGCTGGCGACGACCTCCTCCGGGCAGATCACGGTCACCCGGTGATGGGCGGACCAGCGCCTGGCCATCTCCACGAAGACGCGATCCCCTCCTGAACCGATCCTGTCCCCCAGGACCTGCGCTGCCAGGATGACGATGTCCACGATAGGGTTATTTCCTGAGCTTCAGGGCGACGCACATGGAGGACTTCTCCACACCGTCCAGGCCGTCATTCAGGCGATCCACGGCCCTGAAGACGCTCAGGCCCCACTGAAAGGGGTTGAACCCGCGCCTCCGGCCGACTGCGTTTTGCCACTCAAATTTTTCCATGGAGCTATAGACATATCTGGGGACCGGAAGCCGGGTGTAGAATTTCTTCCCCAGCTGGAGCACGATCTGGGTGAACGGGAGACAGTAGTGCGTCAGGCCCTGGGCCTTCTCGACCGTGAACCCCCCCCGCTCCAGCAGGGCGCGGATCTCGTGGGGGTAGTAGAGCCGGATGTGCATGTGCCACAGGCCGCCGAACCACTCATTCTCCGAGGAGAAGTGGCCCAGCCCCAGCCCCTCCCGTATCTTGTTCAGGGGGTCCCACAGGAAGGGGTAGTTGTGGTTCGGCACGGTCACGGCCAGGGTCCCTCCCCTCTTGAGGACCCGGTGGAGTTCCGACACGGCCTTCGCGTCGTCGGGGATGTGCTCCAGGACCTCGGTGCAGACGATCCTGTCGAAGGTCTCGTCCGGGAAGGGAAGGGCGACGACGTCTCCGATGTGAAACCGGACCCTCTCTTTTTGCGAGACCCAGCCCTTTGCCCTGCTCACCAGCCCTCTGGAGTAGTCCAGGGCGTGGACCCGGCAGTCGAACAACTCGGAGAAGATGAGGGTGTAGAACCCCTCCCCGCAGCCGCAGTCCAGGACCGTGTCGCCCGGCTGGACATCGAGGTAGCTGAGCAGGGTCACGATGCGTCGCCTGAACCCCAGGTCGCCCACGTTCGTGAGGATGCGGTCGAGGAGGGACCTCTGTTCGCCTGTCATTCCGAAAGCCCGTAGCTCCTCTCGATGACTCTCGCCCGCTCCTCGCTGAAGCGCTCCTCGGCGAAGGCCCGGCACGCGCTCTGTTTCTCCTTGAGCGGTCTCCGGTTCTGGAAGTAATACAGGATTCTCTCCCGGATGTTTTCGACGGTGGGGTCGATCAGGTCCGAGACGCCGGGCGTGAGGAAGTGGGGCACGACCCCCCGGTTGCAGGAGATCACGGGCGTGCCGCACGCAATGGATTCGAGCAGGACGGTCGCGAACCCCTCGTCGTACTGCGAGGGGAAGACGGCCAGGTCCGCCGCGCTGTAATAATATGGGATTTTGTGGGCCTCTTCGGAAGGGATTTTTCCTACAAAAAAGATGTTCGGAAATTGCCTCGAGGCCTCCTCCACCTCGGCCGACAGGGGGCCGTCTCCGATGAAGTAAAAGGTGATCTGCGGAGGGGCGTCGCGCGCGGCCTGCAGGAGCTGGCGGACGCCCTTGATCTCGATCAGCCGCCCGATGAACAGGAGGACGAACTCCCCCTGGATGTCCAGTTTCCGCCGGCACTCCTCCCTTCCGTGCGGCCTGAAGAAGCGCAGGTCCACCCAGTTGGGGTGGACCTCGATCCTGTCGGCGGGCAGTCCGAGCTGGATCAACTCCTGCCGGGAGGGCTCGCCCACGGCCAGAATATAATCAAAAGAGGCGAAGAGCCACCGGACTATTTTCGCCAGCAGGGCCCGCCCCCCGAACCCGTAAATGGCGTGGGTGCTGGCGACGGCCCTGAACGCGAACAGGGGGGCGAGGATCTTCGCGATGGACGCCGCCACCAGCCCGTGGGCGTGCACGACCCGGATGTCGCGGCGGCGTCTGAGGGCCACGGCGAGGCTGTTGACGAAGAGGCCGGGGAAGAGGTAGAGAAAATTGAAGATGAACGGGAGGCGCTCAAGGCGGTTGAACCATCCCCTGCCGAACCAGGAGATCCGGAAGGTCTCGATGTTGCCCTCCCGCTCGTAAGAGGGGGCCTTGACCGGGGTGACCAGGGGCTGGTAGGTGGCGATCCAGACCCTGTGTCCGCGCCTGTCCAGATACCTGGAGAGTTTGTCCAGGTGGGCCTCCGCCCCTCCGACGTTGGGCTTGCAGAAGGGGGAGATCAGCAGGATGCCCCCGGAAGAAGGCGAAGGGGGAAGCCACTCCCCGGACGATTCACCGGATCGTCTCCCCTCCCTGAAAGGCGAAAGATCTTTTTTTTCGCCCTTTGTCCCTTCGACTTTGCTCAGGGCGAGTTTTCGCTTTTCGCCTTTCGTCTCAGTCCACATAGACGATCTTGCTCCCCTCCGGCTCGAACGCAAACGGGGTCTCCTCCATCTCCTTCAGCGCCCTGCGGACGCGGTCCTGCCCGGAGGGGTCGCAGCAGAGCAGCAGGAACCCCCCCCGGCCTGCGCCGAGGAGCTTCCCGCCCGCGGCCCCCGCGTCGAGGGCCTTCTGATAGTAGCGCTCTATGGTGGCGTTGGTGACTCCCCTGGCGAGCTGCCGCTTGAGCACCCACCCCTCGTGGAGCAGGGCCCCCAGCCCCCGGACGTCCCCGCGCCGCAGGAGGTCTCTGGCCTCCTCGGCCTGGACGCGCATCCGATCGAGGACGGGGAGGCGGTGAGCGATGTTCTCCGTCTGGCGCTTCAGGATGGACCGGGCCTTCCGGGTGATGCCCGTGTAGAAGAGCATCAGGTGCCTGTTCAGCTTTTGTTTGAACTTTTGATCGCACACAATGGGCGCGGCTTTCACCCGCTCGTCCGGGAGGAAGCGGAAGTGGCGGATGCCCCCGTAGGCGGCGATGTAGTGGTCCTGCTTGCCGATGGGCTCCTTCAGGATGTCGATCTCGATGCGCGCGGCCTCCCTGGCCAGGCGCTCGGGCGTCACGGTCTTCCCGGCGTAAGCGTAGAGGGCGTTGAGGAGGCCCACCGTGAACGCGCTCGAAGACCCCAGCCCCGTGCCCCGCGAGGGGATGTCGGCGATGGACACGATCTCCACGCCGCGCGTGACGCCGGTGAGCCGCATGGCCTCGCGGACCAGGTCGTGCTTCACCTCGTCCACGCGCCGGACGAGTTCGGTCCTGGAGTAGCTGACCCGGATGCCGTGATCAAATTTCCTGTTGACGGCGATGTAGACGTATTTGTTGACGGCGACGGAGGTGACGGCCCCCCAGCCGCGCTCGTAAAAGGGGCGGAAGTCGGTCCCGCCTCCCAGGAAGCTGATCCTGAGGGGCGTCCTAGAGATGATCATCGGTTAGCTCTTTTCTGAGAAACTCCTCCGTCTTGCGGAGGTTTTCGGGCGTGCCCATGTCGTAGAAGCGCTCGCGGATGAGGAGGCCCCGCAGCTCTCTTTTCCGGATCAGGCGGGGGAGCAGCTCCTCCTCGAAGGAGAACGGCCTCCCCGCCGGGGCCTCCCGCAGGACCTCCCGGCGGTAGACGGAGACGCCGGCGTCCACGCCGTTCAGGCCGTCGGGGTTGCGCTTGTTGTAGGCGCTGATAAACCCGTCCTGGCCGACCCGGACGTTGTGGGGCGGGGCGTCCTGGCCGCCGGCGTAGACGGCCATCAACCCCGCACAGGGCGCGGCGAAGAACGAGGTCAGCAGGCGGTCGAAGTCGAGCGGGAGGAAGGTGTCTCCGTTGATCAGCACAAAGGGGTCCGCCAGCCGCTCCTCGGCGAGCTTCAGGGCGCCGCCGGTCCCCATCGGGGAAGGCTCGCGGGCGTAGTCTATCCGGAGCCCCCAGGTCCGTCCGTCCCCGCAGTACTGCTCGATCTGCTCCCCCAGGTAGGCGATCAGGAGCAGGACCTTCCGGAAGCCGGCCCGCCTGAGGTATTCGAGCTGGAAACCGAGGAACGGCCTCCCCAGGACGGGGGCGAGGACCTTGGGGATCTTCTCCGTCAGGGGGCGCAGGCGGGTCCCCAGGCCTCCGGCCAGGATGACGACCTGCGTCTCCGAACACCCCTTCATCGCCCCTCCTCCTCCTTCATTCTCCGGATGGCCTCCTGCACGGCCCCGCGCGAGCCGAGCCGGGCCTTCCAGCCCAGGTGGTGGATGCGGGAGACGTCCAGGAGCATGGTGGGCACGTCGCCCCTCCAGCCCCGCCTGCCCCCGGTGTAGCGGATCTGCGCGCCGGGGCGGCCGAAGGCCCTCACCATCAGGCGCGCGATCTCGGCGATGGAGACCTGGTCGCCGCTGCCCAGGTTGAAGACGTGAAAGACCCCCTCTCTGCCTCTCCCCTTCAAGCGACGGATGACGTAGAGCATGGCGTCGATGCAGTCGTCCACCAGGAGATAGGACTTCCTCTGCCTTCCGTCGCCCAGGACCTCCAGGGCGTCCGGGTCCCTCTGGAGCTTTCGTCGGAAGTCGTGGAGCACGCCGTGGGTGGTGCGGCCGCCGACGATGTTGGCGAAGCGGAAGATGTAGGCGGTCATCCCGAAGGTGTGCGCGAAGGCCGTCAGGAGGCCCTCGCACGCCAGCTTGCTCGCCCCGTAGAGGGAGAGGGGGTGGAGGGGGCCGTAGTCCTCCGGGGTGGGGAGCTGCTCCGGCTCCCCATAGACGACGGAGCTGGAGGCGAACGCGATCCTGGGGATGCCGTTGCGCCGCATGCCCTCCAGGATGCAGTAGGTCGCGAGGGTGCCGAGCCTCAGGTCGGTGTCGGTCCGCTCGATGCCGGAGCGGATGTCGGGGTTGGCGGCCAGGTGGAAGACCAGGTCGTGACCCTTCATCGCCCGGTAGAGCCGTTGGGTGTCGAGGATGTCGCCCCGGATGAGCCTCACCCTCCCCGCCCTCAGGAGGGGGGCGATGAATTCCCTTTGGCCTGAAGAGAGGTCGTCGTAGACGGTGACCTCGCGCCGGCCGGCCAGCCGCTCGACGAGGTGGCTGCCGATGAACCCGCATCCGCCGCTGATGAATATTTTCATTTTACATCTGTCTCCACCCTGTGCGATCTACTTCCGTCGTCCGGCCCAGGACCCGGCCCCTGAACAGGCCCCATCCGTAGATGACCAGCGTCAGCCAGCACGCCCTGACGTGAAACAGCCAGGCCGTGTCGAAGGTCCTGGCCATGCCCCGGACCGCCTGGAGGAGGAGCGGGAAGATCAGGAGCGTGCTGAGCGCAAACCTGAACAGCCTGAGCCGGGGGACGGCTCCCCAGGGGTACCTTCTGAGGTTCAGGCGGCTGTAATGGATATAATCCCCCACCCGGCGCCGCTGCTTCCGGGCGAAGGCCCGGCTGTCGCCCGCGAAGAGGTGGACGATGCCGATCTTGACCTTGGCGATCTGCCGGTGGCCGTCCTGGATGAGGTCGTAGACGACGTCGATGTCGAACAGGTAGGGCCTGTAGCGGGTGCGGAGAAACGGCTCGCGCCTCACCAGGAATCCGTTGGCCCCGACGGTGGGGATGTGGCGCTCGTCGAGCGTCACCCTGAGATAGTCCCCCCGGTCCTCAACCTGGACCGGCAGCTCCGTCCACCGGCCGCTGATCCGGTTGATCCGGTCGTAATTCCCGATGAAGTAGCAGAGGGGGTCGTTCATGCCCATCAGGGCACAGTAGCGGGTAATGAGGGGGTCGGTCCTGCGGTACGTGTATTCGAGCGGCTCCGAGGCGACGATGTCCGGGTCGGCGAAGGGCCCCACCATCCGGCGCAGCCAGTCGGGCCGGTCGAGGAGGTTGTCGCTGTCGATGAACGCCAGGATGTCGTGGCGGGCGGCATCCACGGCCACCGCCTTCCCTGCCTCGGCGGTCCTGAGGGGGTTCTGGACGACCCGGTCCACGCCGTAGCGCCGGGCCACGTCGAGCGTGCCATCGGAGGACCCGCCGTCGCCGACGACGATCTCGATCCGGTCCTGCGGGTAGTCCTGCGCCCGGATGCTCTCCAGGCAGAGCGACAGGGTCCGGGCGGCGTTGAGCGTGGGCGTGATGACGCTGATCGTGGGGAGGTCGAATGGCATAAGGTTCAGCTATCAGCTATCAGCTATCAGCTATCAGCTATCAGCAAAACCAGACATGCCTCTGTTTTTTGCTGACGGCTGACGGCTGACGGCTGACAGCTTCTATTCAATCCGCTGCCTCGGCGCCCACGGGCTGCTTCTTCTTGAAATCGAGGAGGTGGCCGACGAGCTTCTTGCCCGCCTCGGTGAAGAACTTCACGTCGTCCACGCTCCGGATGGAGAGGAGCTTCCGGGTGATGTACTGAGGGCTCATGAACGCCCTGTAGAGGCCCTGGGTGTAGGCGCGGGCCTCCTCGCTGGTGATGGGGTTCTTCATGACCGACTCGCGCATGTCGTAGCGGTCCCAGTCCTCTGTGAGCAGCCACCCCTTCTCTTTGCACTCCTGGAACAGGGGCGTGCCGGGGTAGGGCACGACGATGGTCCCCTGGAGGGTGTCCACGTAGCCCTTCTTGAACACCCGCTTGGCGAAGTCCACGGTCCGCTGCGAGTCCTCGTGCGTCTCCCAGGGGTAGCCGATCATCACGGTGATGTGCGGCTCCAGGCCGGCCTGCTTGGCCATGCGGAGGCTGTCCTCGATGTCCTGCACGGTGCCGCCCTTGTCCAGTTTATCGAGGGTCTTCTGATTGCCCGACTCGATGCCGTAGAGGATGAACCGGAAGCCCGCCTCGCCCATCAGGTCGTACTCCTCCTGGTTGAGGTGGCCGGGCTTCATGTTGCACCCGAATTTGACCCGCCTGTTGTAGCCCCGCTCGATCATCCCCCGGCAGAACTTCTTCAGCCAGGCCCCGATGGGGAGGGTGCCGCAGTCGTCGAAGATCTCCTTGATGCCGTAGTGCTCGATCAGGCGCCCCACCTCGTCGAGCATCCGCTCGGGGGAGTGCATGCGGAAGTTGCCGGGCGGATAGAGGGTGTGGTCCCACACGCAGAAGGTGCACTTGCCCCACCAGCAGTCCCGCCCGGCGTAGGTGTAGGTCCCCGGCTTGTACTTGAAGTTGCCGTTGTCGTAGGCGTAGAGTTGCCAGCGGGTCAGGTCCCGGTCCACCATCGGGAGGTCGTCCAGGAGGTGGGGCTTGAGGGCCATCGGGCCGGAGTTGACGAACCGGTCCCCCTCCCGCCACCAGACCCCGCCCTCCAGGGGCTCCCCCTTCGTCAGGTGGTTTACCAGGTTGACGATCAGGAAGTCGTAGTCCCCGCCCGTCAGGAGGTAATCGACGGGACACATCCGGAGGGTCTCCTCCGGCAGGGCGGTCACGTGGTCCCCCACGAGGACGATCCGGAGGTCCTTGAAGCGGGCCTTCAGGTCCGCTATGATCCCCCAGTGTTTCTTGATGACCGGGGTCTTCGTCTCCATCATCAGGAGGTCCGGGCCTTCGTGGTCGAGGCGCTGGCAGAACTCCTCGTAGGACCACCCCTCGGCGATGCCGTCCATCCAGGCCACGTCGTGGCCGTGGGCCTTCAGGTTCGTGGCCGCGTAGGCCGGGACCATGGGATAGACGTAGGTCGCGTCGTTAAAGTACTGGAACTGCCGGTTCTGCGACAGCAGGGGCGTCCCCTTCCAGGTCTCTATGGGCGGATAGGCGACAGCGATTTTCATATATATCTCCAGCTTTATTATCGCAACTCCATCAGGGGGAGGTCCACGGAGTTCGGTCTCGGCTTCAGGACCCCCTCCTTCCAACTAAGGGTATCTTCTATAAGTACTAATATCGTCTCAAAAAGTCAAACCTGAAATTGAGTCTACTGAGTCGTGGCCGGTGATTCAGACGCGACCTCATTCCAGAAGTCCTCGTGACGAATGCCGCCGGTCTCACGAATCTGCTGCCGCGCCGCCGCGATGATGTCCTGGAATCTGTGGGAATAGGCAATGGCAAGCCGCTCTAACTCATCGTCATCGGCAACAGGAAGCAGCACTGCAACCGGTTTGCCGTTTCGGGTCACGACGACTATTTCGTTTTCGCAGGCTTTAACATAGGCGCTAAATTGCGCCTTCACATCTGCAAGCGAAACAATTTTCATAGCGTCACCTCCTCTCCGCCGATCACAAGTCGATTACGATGTTTTACCCCGATTGTCAGAATATAGACCTCTCGCAGTTCTTGAGCGATGGCGTAGAATACGCGGAACCGATTGTCGGGGCCAAAACGGAGTTCCCACGTTGCTTCTGGGTTAAACACGAATGTCCTTGTAATGACTATAATTATAGTCATATTTTGGGGTCCTGTCAAGCAATTCTTCGGGGTTATTCCTCCCGCATTCGCCTCGCCAGCAACCCCCGGAGGAACCCGGCTCCATAGGTGAGGTGCGTGGCGATGACGCCCAGGACCGTGGTCGGATAGAACTTCGGGTTGAGTTTCCCCGGCGTCCCGACGAGCACGGTCAGGAGGTAGGCGGCCAGCGCCCCGACGTAGACCTGCGTCATGGCCGGAAAATAGAGGCATGGCAACCAGCCGAGGCAGACGCCCGCCACGAACAGGGAGGGGAGGAAGTAGGCGGGCCGGCGCGAGGTCTCCGGGAAGCGCTTGACGAAGTAGCCCCGGTGGACGGCGTAGCTCCAGACCTGCCGGAAGTGGACGGAGATGCGGGGCCGGCGGTGGTGGTAGACCATCACGTCGGGGTCGTAGAGGATCTTCTTTTTGAGGTCTCTGACGATCCTCAGGCAGAAGACCGTGTCCTCGCCGGGCCAGAAGCGGTTCCCGAACCCGCCCACCTGCTCGAAGGCGGACTTGCGGACGATCAGGTTGCAGGAGGGGTAGTCGTCCACCTCCCGGTGCCGGCGGGGGGTGTAGCGGCAGACGTGCGGCCCGCTGACGAGCAGGGAGGCGTAGATCGCGCCGCTGACCTGCGCCCAGTAGCCGTCGGAGGCGGGCGTGACCCCCGGCCCCCCCACGGCGGCGATGTCGGGGGAGATGAAATTCGCCGCCGCGTTCGTCAGCCAGTCCTCGATGGGATAGGCGTCGTCGTCCAGGAAGGCGATCAGTTCCCCGGCGGCCGCCCGCGTCCCGATGTCGCGCTTTTCGGAGGGGCCGACAACGCCGGTGGGGACGACCCGGATGCGGGGGTCAGGGGGGTCGAACGGGGCGTCGGGCAGGACGAGGATTTCATAGTCCGGGTAGTCGAGGCGCAGGCAGCGGTCGAGGCACTCGGCGAGGCAGGGGTTGGGGGCCTTGACCGCGATGACGATGGAGACCTTCGGCCTGGCCTTCGTGCGCTCGAAAGCCCGGTCGTAGAACCTGAGGATGCGGAGGCGGTAGAAGACCGCCAGGGTGTCCAGGCCGGTGTAATAGAGGTCGCGGAAGCGCATGCGGCCCAGTTTCCGCTGGAAGTCGATGCGCACGGGGGCGTCCGCGATCCGGTAGCCGAGGCGGTGGGCGTTGACAAGCAGCTCCAGATCAAAGGCCCACCGCTTGACCAGCATGCGGTGGAAGACGCGGTCCAGCACCTCATACCGGAAGAGCTTGAGGCCGGTCTGGGTGTCCCGGATGGGCAGGTCGAACAGGGCCTTGACGATGCCGAAGTAGACGGCGCTGATGGCCCTGCGGTGGGAGGGGTAGTCCAGGACGGAGCCGGGGTGGCGCTTGGAGGCGATGACCACGTCCGCCCCCTGCTCCTCCATCGTGCGGAGGTAGAGGCCCAACTGCCGGGGGTGGATGTCCAGGTCCGCGTCCACGAAGGCGACCCAATCGCCCGTGGCCGCCCTGAACCCGCTCTTGAGCGCCCACCCCTTCCCCCGGTTTTCTTCATTTCGCTTCAGCCGCACGTCGCCGAAGTCCGCCGCGGCCCGCTCCACCTCGGCGGCCGTGTCATCGGCGCTGCAGTCGTCGATCACAATGATCTCGTAGGGGCGCCCGATCTCCTGGAGGGCCAGGCGGGTCTCGGCCACGTTCCGGTAGATGTGCCGGCCCTCGTTGAACGCGGGCATCAGGACCGAGAGCTTCCCCTCATGCATGGGCAGTTCGCCTCTCCGCCATCCAGGTCCAGACGATAAGGAGGGCGAGCAGCCCGCACCCGGCCCCCCCCATCCCGATCAGGACCTGCCGGAGGCTTTCGTGGAATGCAAACAGGACGCCGATGAAGGCGAGCGTCCCGGCGGCGAGGGGATAGAGGGCGCTGGTCCGGTGGACGGCCATCGCGTGACTGATCAGCAACTGGAGGAGGGCCACCGGTGTCACGGCCAGGCCGAAGTAACGGATGAGACCGGCCACCTCTGACGCGCTGGAGGCCCCGCCGACGATGACGGATAGAGGCCCGGCAAACAGGAAGCAGACCGCCACGCCCGCAGCCGCCACGCCCAGGGTGTAGAGGATCGCCTGGATCAGCAGCCGGAAAGAACTCTCCCGGAGGGCGTAGAGCTCCGATGCCTTGGGGAAGAGGACCAGGGCCAGGGCCGTGGGCAGAAAGAGAAACGCCTTGCCCGCGATGGCGGCCGTGGCGTAGATATTTGCCTGTTCCCGGTCGAAGTAGTGATTGACGACGATGCTGTCCACGTAAAACAGGAGAGATTGGCAGGTCAGGAACAGGATGACCGGCACGAAGTAGCGATACACCCCCGATGAGTCCGCTGGTCCTTCACCGGACCGCATCAGGAAGGGGCGAAGCGGGAAAAAGGCGATCACAACCCCGGCAAGCGAAGATACGACGGACGCCCCGACGGCCCCATTCACGCCGAGGCCAAGCAGAATGAAGGTGACGCCGGCCCCCAGCCGGATCAGGGCGCCGCCGATGCCCATCAGACCCAGAATGACGAACCGCTGAAGCCCCTGGAGGACCCCGGCGGCCGCCGGGAGCAGCAACGCGAGGAAAAGGGCGATGCCGAGCAGGACCACCGGCGCGGTCCGGTCGATCTGGAGATAGCCCGCGATGGCGTTTGCCGAGGCGAGAAAGGCGGCCAGACCGACGAGACAGACGAGGCCGATCCGCCGCAGGGAGCGGAGGAAGAGGTCGGCAATCTCGGCGTGCTGTCCGGTTGCGTTGAGGTCCGAGGCGTACTTGGCCGTGGCCGTCTGAATGGCAGAGGCCGGGATAGAGATGATCATGAAGACCGACAGCAGGGCGTCCAGAATCCTGTAGTCCGCGCCCAGGCGGTGGGACATGAAGAAGCGGAAGGCGTAGTTGGTGGCGTTGGCCACCATCGAGGCGGCGAACAGGAGCGTCCCGTGCTTCACCAGGCCCCCGGCGGGGACCCTCTCTCCGGCGGCGTCCGCGGTCACAGGCTCCCCTTCGTGGACAGGGGCCCCTGAATCCGGGGGTCGAGGGCGCACGCCTGGCTCAGGGCGCGCCCCAGGGCCTTGAACAGGGCCTCCACGCCGTGGTGGGCGTTGTCGCACCGGATCAGGTCGAGGTGGACGTTGGCGCGGGCGTTGTCCGCCACGGCGCGGAAGAACTCCCGCGCCAGGGCCGCCGGAAAGTCCCCGATGCGCTCCTCGACGAGCGGGGCGTTGTAGACGAAGTAGGGCCGGCCCGACAGGTCGACCGCGGCGCGCGCCAGGGCCTCGTCCATCGGGACGTAGCTGAAGCCGAAGCGCGCGATGCCGCTCCTGTCACCGAGGGCCTGGTGGAAGGCCTGCCCGAGGCAGATGCCGACGTCCTCCACCGTGTGGTGGGCGTCCACGTGGAGGTCCCCCTTGCAGGTGGCCTTCAGGTCGAACAGGCCGTGCCGGGCGAAGGCGGAGAGCATGTGATCGAAGAAGCCGACGCCGGTCTGGACCTGATAGGTCCCGGTCCCGTCCAGGGTGAGGGACAGGGCGACATCGGTCTCGGTGGTCTTGCGCTGAATGGTGGCGGAGCGTTTTTTCATAAAACCGACCTAACCCCCCGGCCCCCTTCCCTGAAGGGAAGGGGGAGAACAGGATACCATGACCTCTTTCAATGCCTTTAAAAACGTTTCATTCTCCTCGTCCGTGCCGACGCTCACGCGGAGGGCCTTCGAAAGCATCGGGTAGTGGCTCACATCCCGGATGAGGATGCCCCGCGCGGCCAGGCCGTCGAAGACCCGCTTCGGGTCCTCCACCTCGAACAGGATGAAGTTGGCGTGGGAGGGGTAGGGGCGCACGCCCCGGATCTCCCGGAGGTTCCGGTAGACGAAGTCCCGCTGCCCTCTCAGGTGGTCGATGCGCTCCCGCAGGGTCGCCCGGTGTTTGATCGCGACCGTCGCCGCCGCGTGGGAGAAGAAGTTGAGGTTGTAAGGGAGTTTGGCCTTGCCGATCTCCCGGGCCAGGTCGGGGTGGGCGAGGAGACAGCCGACCCGGAGGCCGGCCATGGCCATCGCCTTCGAGAAGGTCCGGAGGACGATCAGGTTGGGGTGGCGGCTCAGCAGGCCGACGCAGGAGGGGCGGTCGCAGAACTCGTGATACGCCTCGTCCACGGCGACGAGGGCGTCGGTCTCCTTCAGGATCGCCTCCAGGTCGTCGTTTTCAAGGATGCACCCGGTCGGGTTGTTGGGGGAGCAGATCACGACCAGGTCGGCCATCTGCTCCCGGATGGCCAGGCGGAGGGCGTCCAGGTCGAAGGTGTAGTCCGGCCCGAGGTGGACGGTGGCCACCTCCGCGCCCATCACGGTGCTCTCCAGTTTGTAGAGCGTGAAGGTGGGGACCGGGATCAGGACGCGCGCGCCGGGGCCGAGGGTCACCATGAGGGTGGCCAGGATCAGCTCGTTGGAGCCGTTGCCGACCAGGATGCCCTCTCTGGTCCAGCCGTAGTGCTCCGCAAAGGTGGCGATCAGGTCGTCGGGCACGAACGCCGGGTAGCGGCACCAGGGCCGGGTCCGGGCGAAGGAGAGGACCTCCTCCTTGATCTCCGCCGGGAGGTCGTAAGGGTTCTCGTTCTGGTTCAGCTTAATCGCGCAGTCATACGGCTTGAGGTGATACGCCGACAGGGCGCGGACTTGCGGCTTGATTTTTTTGAGGGGGTCTTTCACGATTACCTTTCAAATCTCGCCCTGATCGCCGCGGCGTGGGCGTCCAGCCCTTCCGCCTCGGCGAGCTTCACAATCTGGCCCGCCGTCTTCGCGAGGCGTTCCTGCGTGTAGGCGACCACGCTGATGGTCTTGAGGAAGTCCCCCACGCCGAGGGAGGAGGCGAAGCGGGCGGCCCCGTTCGTGGGGAGGATGTGGTTCGTCCCGGCGAAGTAGTCCCCCACCGGCTCGGAGGAGGCCGGGCCGAGGAAGACGGCCCCGGCGTTCCGGACCCGGTCGAGCCACTCCCAGGGGCGGGCGACGAGGAGTTCGACGTGCTCCGGCGCGATGCGGTTGACGAGGTCCACGCCTGCGCTCAGGTCGGGCACGACGAGGATCGCGCCGAAGTTGTCCAGGGCCTTTCTGATCGCCCCAGCGCGGGGGAGCCGCTCCGTCTGGCGGATGACTTCGTCCCTGACCTGCTGGGCCAGGGCCTGGGAGGGCGTGACGCAGACCGAGGCCTCGAACCCGGTCCCGTGCTCGGCCTGGGACAGGAGGTCGGCGGCGACGTGCCGGGGGTCCGCAGACTCGTCCGCCAGGACGACGATCTCGCTGGGGCCGGCCAGCATCTCGATGCCGACGTCCCCGAAGACCTGCTTCTTGGCCGCCTGGACGTAGCGGTTTCCGGGGCCGACGATCTTGTCCGCTTTCGGGATGGTCTGCGTCCCGTAGGCGAGGGCCGCGACGGCCTGAGCGCCGAAGACCCTGTAGACCTCCCGGATGCCGGCGATCCGGGCGGCGGCCAGCACGGCGGGGTGGACCCGGCCGTCGGGCTGCGGGGGGGTGGCCATGCAGACCTGCGGCACTCCGGCGACCTGCGCGGGGATGGCGGCCATCAGGACGGTGGAGAACAGGGGGGCGCTGGCGCCCGGGATGAGGAGGGCCACGCGCCCGATGGGGAGCGCCCGCTTGCCCAGGATCACGCCGTCTGCATCGTTGATGAAGTAGGAGTGGAGGCGCTGGGGCTCGTGAAAGCGGCGGAGGTTGTCGGCGGCGGCCCGAAGGGCGTCGAGCAGGCCGGGGTCGGCCGCGCGACAGGCCGCGTCGATCTCAGCCTCCGGGACCCGGAAGGCGTCGGGTCGCAGGCCGACCCCGTCGAACCTCCGGGTAAATTCCGCGAGGGCCTCGTCCCCCCGCTCCCGGACTGCGGCGACGATCTCCCGGACGACGGCCTCGATCTCCGGGGTGAGGTCGGCGCCTCGGGAGAGGATGGCGTTTAGCTTGGCGTCCTTGAGGTCGGGACGATAGGTGATGATTTCGATCATGACCCTAATACACGACCTTGTTCAGCGGGTACTCGATGATGCCCTCGGCCCCGGCCCGCTTGAGCTTCGGGATGAGTTCCCGGACGACCTGCTCGTCGGTGATGATCTCCAGGGCCACCCAGTCGGGGTCCGTCAGGTTGGAGACGGTGGGGGTGTTCAGGGCCGGAAGGCTGGCGAGCACCACGCCCAGGTTCTTGCGGGAGACGTTCATCTTCAGGCCCACCTTCGGCTCGGCCTCCAGGGCCGCCCGGAGGAGCATGACGACGTTCTCGGCCTTCTCCCGCTTCCAGGGGTCCTGCCACGCCTGACGGTTGGCGATGAGCCGGGGCGTGGACTCGAACATGGTCTCCACGACCCGGAGGCGGTTGGCGCGGAGCGAGGACCCCGTCTCCGTGCCGTCCACGATGGCGTCCACCAGGCCGGGGATGCGGACTTTTACCTCGGTCGATCCCCAGGAGTACTCCACCTCGGCCTTGATGCCCTTGGAGGCCAGGAACTGTTTCGTGGCATTGGGCAGCTCTGTGGCGATCCGTTTCCCCTGGAGGTCCTTTAGAGTCTGGATGGGGGACTCCTCCGGCACGGCGATCACCCACACATAGGGGCGCGATACGGTCTTGCTGTAGGTCATCTCCGCGACCTCCACCACGTCCGCCCCGCTCTCCAGGATCAGATCTTTCCCCGCCAGCCCCACGTCCAGCACCTCCCGCTCCACGTAGCGCGGGATCTCCTGCGGCCGGATCAGCACCCCCTCCAGCTCCGGGTCGTCGATGTCGGGGATGTAGGAGCGGGGGCTGACCGTGATTCTATAACCTGCTTTGGCGAACAGCTTGAGGGTGGCCTCCTGAAGGCTGCCGGAGGGGAGGCCGATCTTGAGTCGCTTCATGGCGGCGCATTCCTTCAAAAAATAAGTCCAGAACGGCGAATCGTGAGTCACAGGTCCATGTCTTCACGACCTATCGCATCTGACTCTGGACTCGCGACTCTGGACTCGTGCCCCTCCGACGTGCTCAGGGCGTGCTCTGGACTGATCTATCTGCTCTGGCTCTCCAGAAAGGCGATGAGGCCGTTCAGAGAGGTGTGGATCTCCCGGAAGTGCCGGTTCTCCTTGAACTCCCGGATGCGCTCCCACCGGTCGAAGGTATGCGCGTCGCGCGAATATTCGGCGGGGTCGTACATGAACTTGATCCCCAGGGCCTGGATCTCCGGCGCTTCGTCGGCGCGGGCGGGGGAGACTTCGGAGCGGGCCACCTTGCCGAGGATCTGAATCTTCAGCGGGACGTCCGGTTTGTAGATCTCGGTCTCCCGGTTGAAGCGGAGCTTCGGGTAGAAGTTGAGCAGGATCGCCATGTCCTGGAGGGCGGCCTGCTGCGCCTCGACGGGCTGATGGCGCAGGTCGCCCAGGAAGTAGTCGAGGAGCGACTTATCGGCCTCGACCTTTATCCCCCCGACGCTGAAGTCGACCAGCTCCGCCCCCAGGCCGCTCTCCCTCCGGAAGGTCTCTTTAGGGCGGACGGTGAGGTTCTCCGTGCCGACCCGCACCACCTCCGCGACCAGCTCGTAGTATTCCATTTTGAAATCCAGCAGGCTTTTGGCCTGGTAGCCCAGCAGGATCTGGTCGCTCTCCCGCAGGTTGTTCGGGCTCTTCCGGTCCGAACTCATCTTGGTGGGCTTTTTGATGAACAGCGTGCGCTCCCCCTCCCGCGGGTTCTCCAGGCCCAGGACGGAGGAGTGGCCGAGGGCCGCCAGGGAGACCCGGTTGGTGCGCTCGTCCATGTGCGGCTTGCTGACGTAGACGACGCGGTCCTCCCGGGGGTTGCTCCGAAGGGAGTTCTTCAGGAACTTGACGACCGCCTCCGGGTCCGCCGGCAGGTCGTTTGCGCTGATGTAGCCCGTCACCTGCAGGTCCGTGATCCGGGGGGGCAAGCCTCCCTGGGTGGGATAGGTGAAATTCGTCCTGGACACGAAGAGGTCGAACAGGATCTGCGTGTAGACCTTCATCGCCCCCCGCCCCACTTTGTGGGTGAACCGGAGGGAGGAGCGCTTGTCCTTTTTCAGGACGTCGCCCACGGGCTTCAGCTTGAACGCCCCCGGCATCCGGGGGTCCAGGTTGGCCAGGACGTCGTTCGGGAAGCGGATGCGGTCGATCACCCGGCAGTCCATCGTGTGCGGGACCCGGTTGTGGAGGAAGGAGAGGTGGAGGATATGCCCTTTGTCGAGGTGATAGCCGGACTCCGCCTTGATGCCGTCGGGCGTCGTGATGTAAATGGCCTGGTCGTCGATGTAGAGCTTGTCCCCGAACCGGAACAGGAACGCCCGGCCAAAGTCCTCGTTGACCTCCAGACCCTCTGAGGTCTTGATCAGGACACAGTTGGCGGTCTTGGGGTTATAGTCCACGAGCCTGTCCAGGACCTGCTCGAGGGAGATCTTTTTGACCTCTTTACCCTTGTTGAAGAGATTGGACCACATCATATCTGGCGCTCCGGATGGGCGCTCCGGGACGGGGATAATTCCTTATATTCTGGTATATTACAAGAATAATTTCGCTTTGTCAACAGATATTCTCGCGGGCTATTCTCACCGCACGCGCAGGGCCTTGAGTCCCTTTAGGAGGGCGTCCACCTCCTCGAACCCGTTGTAGTAGTGGGTGGAGACGCGCATCCAGGTGGGGTTGCACGGGACCGTGATGCGATGCCGCTCGTAGAGTTCCTTCCCCACGCTCACTCCGTCGAATCCTGAAAGCTCAAAGGAGGAGATGGACCCCGACATCTCCGGGGGCGCGGGTGTGAGCAGTCTGACGCCGTCCAGCTCCTGCATCCGCTCGCGCAGGTAGGCCGCTATCCGGCGTCCGCGGGCCGCGATGCGCTCCCTGCCGATGCGCTCCTGAAAGTCCACGGCTGCGCCCACGGCCTCGAAGTGCGCCAGGTCGCGGGTGCCCCACATCTCCAGGCCGTGCAGGGCGGGGCGTCCGTTGATCTGAGGCCGTCCGCCCTCTCCCGGTGTCGCGCCCTGCTGGCTGTAGCCCCAGCTCACGACGACGTGCCGGAGCCGGGGCTGGACCTCGGGCCGGGCGTGGAGGAAGCCGGTCCCTTTGGGGGCGCAGAGCCACTTGTGGCAGTTGCCGCCGTAGAAGTCGCATCCCAGGTCCGTCAGGTCCAGGGGGATCATGCCGGGGGCGTGCGCCCCGTCCACGGCGATCAGGACGCCCCGCTGGCGGGCCAGTTCCGTTAGCCGCTTGAGGGGGGTGATCAGCCCGGTGCGCGTGGCGATGTGGCTGACGACGATCAGGCGCGTCCGGGGCGTGATGCCCTGCGCGAAGGCGTCCAGGACCGCTTCGGGGCCGGGCGGGGGGATGGGAATCTGCGCGCGCTTCACGGCCACGCCGTATTTCCGGGTCGCCAGGTGGAGGCAGTTGTCGATGGCCCCGTATTCCTGGTCCGAGGTCAGGATCTCGTCCCCGGCCTCCCACGTCAGCCCGTGCACTATCATGTTTATCGACATCGTGACGTTAAACGTGAAGGCGAGGTCTTCGGGGGCGACGTTCAGGAAGGAGGCCAGTCTCCGCCGGGCCTCCGAGACGCCGAGGTTCCCGGCCTCGGTCTGCCGGGTGGGGTTCAATTCCCGCCGGCGCATGGCGTCTATGGCGCAGTCGAAGACGGGGCGCGGGACAGCGCCGAACGAGCCTGTGTTCAGGTAGATCTCGCCGGGGCCGAGCAGGAACTGGCCCCGGATTTTTTTCCAGAAGGACTCCTCTTCTGGCCGGGAGGAGGACGCCTCGTCAGGGTTTGCCATGATCAGGTTACGAAAAGAGGCTTACCGATTTTTGCGTAAGCCTCATATTTTATTGAAAAATAAGCGAATACGGGACTCATCGGAAGACCCTTTGCGGGGCCGGGGACGGTTATATCAGGGGGTCCTCCCCCTTTTCCGCTTAAATATAGTGCTTTCAGCGCCATGAATCAAGGGCGAGTCCAAAATAAGCCCTCTCGCGGGGTTTCCATTTGACACCACCTCTCTTTTACGCTACCATGATCCTGGGAGGAGGGGTGGAGTCTCTATCCGCCTTATGGACCGGATCAGGAGGGCTTGACGTGGCCAGACGCGCGGTCTTTTTTATGGGGGTCCTGTCCCTGTCGTTCGGGCTTCTGCGGGCGCAGACGGCGCTGCGGGCCGATTTCAACGGGGACGGCGTCGTCACCTTCGACGACTTCTTCCTGTTCGCGGAGGGGTTCGGGGCGCGGCAGGGGGAGGCGAGGTTCAGCGCGAAGTTCGACCTGGACGGCAAGGGGTCGGTGGACCTGGAGGATTTCTTCCTGTTTGCCGCCGACTTCGGGAAGATGGCCTCGTCCGGCCCCTCACGCACGCCCGGCTGGGCGTCCATCGCTGCGACGAGCGCCGGCCCTCCGGGGCGGTTCGACCATACGCTCACGCTCGACCCGACTCGCAACCGCCTGGTCGTCTTCGGGGGGCGCGCCCCCAGTTCGCTCGGAGACACGTGGGTCTTCGACCTGGAGGGCCGCTCCTGGCGGGAGGTCAAGGTCTCCCCGTCGCCGCCGGCGCGCCACGGGCACACGGCCATTTACGACGCGCCGCGCGGGCGCGTGGTGATCTTCTGCGGGCAGAGCAGCGCGGGGTTCTTCAACGACGTGTGGGCGTTCGACCTGGGGCGGGAGGTGTGGCAGGAGCTGGCCGCTGCGGGGGACCGGCCGACGGTCCGCTACGGCTCCTCGGCCGTCTTTGACGCGCCCCGCAACCGGATGGTCATCTCGCACGGGTTCACGTCTCAGGGGCGGTTCGACGACACCTGGGCGTTCGACCTGGGCCGGAACGCCTGGACGGACCTGACGCCGGCGAGCGGCCCCAGGCCGCTGAAGCGCTGCCTGCACGAGGCCGTGTACGACGCGGGGGGGGACCGCATGCTCCTGTTCGGGGGGTGCGCGTCCGGGTTTGGCCCCTGCCCCCTGGGGGACCTCTGGGCGTTTGACCTGAGGACGAATGTATGGACGGAGCTAAGGCCGTCCGGGGCTGCGCCGGGGGCGCGCACGAACCCGGCGCTGGCCTACGACCCGGCCGTCCGGCGCGCGCTCCTGATCGGGGGGAGCGCGGCCGAGGGTCTGACGAACGACACCTGGACCTTTGACGCTGCGGGGGGGGCGTGGGCGAAGCTCACCTTTGAGGGCTCGATCCCGGCGCCGCGCTACAGCCACGACGCTGTCGTGGATTCGACCAACGCCCGGGTCCTGCTTTTCGGCGGGCACAGCACGAAGGGGTTCAGCGACGAACTCTGGGAGCTGAAGTTCTGAGGCGGTGGGGCGAGGGCTGAGGGACTCTCTTTCTGTCATTGACAAAGCGCGGCTCAGGTGGTATCTTGAAGGGAAACGGTTCACACCCTTCATCCTGTCCTCTGTCATCTTCATTTCAGGAGGTCTGGCGTGGCGGATACGAGGTCCACTCTGCATCCCGGCCTGTTCAGCATCGGCCTTGAGGAGATCAAGCGGCGCAGGGGCGCGCCGCCGTGGGGGGAACGGGTCGTGGTGTCGGACCAGATCACCGGGACGGTCATCTGCCAGGCCCCCGGCACGCCCAACGACCGGCACTACCACATCTACGACGAGTGGTGGGCGGTGCTGGAGGGGGAGATTCACTGGGAGATCGAAGGGCAGGCGGAGCCGGTGCGGGCGAAGGCCGGGGACTTTGTGTATGTCCCCAAGAACACTTTTCATCACATTCACGTCAAGGGCGACAGGCCCGCCATCCGGCTCGCCATCAGCGTGACAGGCGAAGGGCACAGGCACGAGAGACCCTGAGGAACGATGAACGATGAACGATGAACGATGAACGCGGAACGATGAACTAAGGAGACTGTCATGGGCACGTTCGCTGAAGAGGTCGTTCAGGAGGCCCTTTCGGGGCAGACGCTGGCCGCTGCGGACCGCATTCTGACCGATCCGAGGCCGGGGGGGCTGGTGGCGCTGGTGGGGCAGGCCGTGGACGCCGGGCGGGGGAGGTGGGATGCGACGGATGCGGCCGGGCAGCGCCGGCTGGTGGAGTTCGGCCTTCGGCTGGGGTTCAACCTGGCCGGGCGGGACGCGCTGAGCGTGGGCTACGGGGCCGAGGAGGTGGATCAGGCGTTCCGACGCGTGGCCGACTCCTTTGTGGAGGGGGATCAGGACGAGGCCGCCGGCGCCGTGATCCGGTCCGTGGCCGGCGAGGTCCTGGCCGACATGAAGTCGGTCAACGCGGGGGACAGCCTGCCGGGGCTGATGGCCGAGCGGGTCGAGGGGGCGTGGAAGGGGGGCGGGAGGGCGTTTCTGGAGCTGTTCCGCCAGCAGCTGCGGGGCGGGGTCTACTGGGCGATGACGGACGGGGGGCTGTGCAAGTTCGGGAACGACTTCGCGCGTGGCCTGGAGTACCTCCGGCACATCGGGTTCTGCCAGGTGTCCACGAACCCGGTGCTGGCCGCGCGGGCCTTCGAGGAGGACCCCAGGCTCGTGGAGGCGTTCCGGGAGGAGGCGGCGCGCCACGCCGACTGGGTGGCGGAGCCGGACCGGCACGGGGACGCGATGGCCATGTCGGCGACGCTGATCGCCCTCTGGCCCAACCTGGCCGTGTTCCGGCCGCTGGCCCTGCACACGAACCTGATGGACTACGTGGTCAGTTTCCAGCTCAACCCCAACCTGGCTGACCAGGTCGCGGACAGCCTGGCCGACGCCCGCGCGGCCTACCGGTCCGCCGCGGACTTCCTGGCGGGCTACGACCGGGGCCTGGGGCTGGGGGCCAGGGCGGGGGCCGTGCGGCCGAACATCGTGTTCAAGGTGGCCGCCTCCTCCGAGGCCGCCCGAGACATCACCCGCGCCCTCAACGCCGAGGGGATCGGCACCAACAACACCGTGGTCTACACCGTGGGGCAGGAGGTCCAGCTGATCCTGGATGCCTTTGAGGGGAAGGCCTACGCGGTGAAGGCGGGCAACGGGGTGACCCGCACGTACGAGACGAACATGGGGGGGCGGCTGGTCAGTCACCTGCGCGAGGTGGAGGCCGAGAAGATATTCGCCAAGGTCACCAAGAAACTGGGCGAGGCGCGCGCGGCGGAGCACCTCATGACCCTGGCCCGCGCCCTGAACGTGGACAGGGCCACGCTGGACAGGGTGGGGGGATCGTTTGTGGACAGGGTCCGGGCGATCTGCGCCTTCAAGTTTCTGAAGTCCCTCGCCCACAAGGCGATGATCGAGATCGCCGAGGCGGCGGGCCTGAAGCAGGCGGGGATCGAGACGCTGGAGCAGGACCTGCGCAAGGCGGGGACGCTGGTGGCCAGGCGGGTCTACCGGGTCTTCTACGGGCCGGAGAGCCGCCCCCGGTGGGTCGCCTACCTGCAGAGGCGCTACGACCTGAGCCAGGGGCAGGCCGAGACGGTGCTGAACTCGATGGACGTGCTCCCGGCGTCGAAGCGCATCCCGGAGGACACCTACCACACGCTGGGATATCCGAACTTCTGCAACACGGAGTTCCCCAACCACGCCCGCGCGGTGCAGATGATGGCGGAGACGGAGGGGTTCCGGCTGGAGGCGTTCCGGGGGGCGATCCTGCAGGCCTACGACCCCGGCGTGACGAAGCGGCTGAACCGGCTGCCCGACTTCCGGCTGGCCTACGACCTGACCCCGGATATGAGGGACTTCCTGCTGAACGAGGTGGGCATCTCAGAGGTGGCGGACTGGGGCACGGGCGGCATCCAGCCGGAGGAGTGGAGGCACTTTGGGTCGGTCAAAAAGACCGTGGCCGAGTTCCGCGCGGCCTACGACGCCTTCGTGGTCAAGTGCGTGGGCATCGCCAGAGAGGCCGCGGTAAAAAGATCGTGAAACGTGAAACGTGAAAACCGACCACAAGACCACAAGACCACAAGACCACAAGGCTTTTGCATTGGTCCTGTGGTCCCGTAGTCCTGTGGTCCTGTGGTCTGCCGTTTGCCGTATTCAGGAGGAATCGCAGCACCATGCTCAAGACGATGCGAAATGTCGGCTTCATCAAGGTGATGATGTGGGTCGTGGCGGTCTGCTTCGTCGGCCTGATCGTCCTGGAGTGGGGGGCCGACATCGGCGGCAGGAGGGTCGGCGGGGCGAACGTGGGCGAGGTCAACGGGAGGGCGATCTCCTACCAGGAGTTCGACCGCCTTCTCAAGCAGGCCTATCAGCAGCAAAAGGATCAGGGAGGGGGAGAGCCCGATTTCGGGGCGCTCGTCCAGGAGACGTGGGAGCGCCTCGTGGCGGAGACCCTGCTTGACGAGGAGATCCAGAAGCGGGGGATCGTCGTGTCCGACGCCGAGGTCGACTACGTCAACCGCCGCCAGCCGATGGAGTTCGTGCAGAACCAGCAGACGTTCCAGACCGGCGGGAAGTTCGACCCTGCCAAGTACAACCAGTTCCTGGACAATCCCGCCACCTACAACAACCCTCAGGCGGCGCAGTTCGTCCGCGCCGTCGAAGGGACCATCGAGCGGTTTCTCCGCACTCAGAGGCTTCAGGAGCGGATCGCCTCGGCCGTGAAGGTCACCGACGCGGAGGCCAGGCAGGCGTACATAGACCAGAGAGAGCAGGTCAGGGTGGAGTACGCGGCCGTCGAGGCGGGGTCCATCCCCGATACGGAGGTCCCCGTCTCGGACGCCGAGGCAGGCGCCTATTACGAGGCGCACAAGAAGGACTTCGAGCAGGGGGACGCCGTCCGGTGCGATTTCGTCGCCTTTGACAAGCGGCCCACGGCAGAGGACGAGAAGGCCGTGGAGGCCGAGGTCCGCCGGCTGCTGGAGAGGGCGCGGGCCGGGGCGGATTTTGCGCAGCTCGCCCAGGAGCACTCGGACGACCCGGGGTCCGCGGCCAACGGCGGGGATCTCGGGTTTTTCGGGAAGGGGAGGATGGTCCCCGCGTTTGAGCAGGCGGCCTTCGCGCTGCAGCCGGGCCAGGTCTCGGAGCCGGTCCGGACGCAGTTCGGATGGCACATCCTCAAGGTGGAGGAGCGGAAGACGGAGGGCGGGGAGGAGCAGGTGAAGGCCCGGCACATCCTCAGGAAGATCGAGAAGAGCCGGGAGGCCCTCGACCGGATGCGGGACCAGGCGGAGGCGTTCCTGGAGCAGGCCCGCAAGCGGGGGTTTGCGACGGCGGCGTCCGCGGCCGGGCTTCAGGCCCACGACACGGGGTTCTTCAGCAAGGGGGCGTTCGCGCCGGGGCTGGGGAACAGGACCGCCGGGCTGGTCGACTTCTTCCTCCATCGGTCCGAGGGGGAGGTCTCGTCGCTGTTCGAGAACGAGCAGGGGTTCTTCGTCTACGCCCTCAAGGACAAGCGGGAGGCCGGGGTCCGGGCCCTCGACGAGGTCCGGCAGGGGGTGACGGCCCGCCTCCAGCGGGAGAAGAAGGTGGCCGTGGCCAGGCGCCGGGTGGAGCAGGTGGCCGCCGCCGCCCGGTCCGGCGCGAGCCTCCAGGATGCGGCCCGGACGCACGGGGCGACTTTTGACACGACCGGGCTGTTCGCGCGTCAGGGGTTCCTCCCGCGCGTGGGCAGCCAGAACGAGTTTTTCGGGGCGGCGTTCCGGCTGACCAGCCCCGGCCAGGCCAGCGACGTGGTCGCCACGGACCGGGCTGCGTACGTGATCCGACTGGTGGAGCGGAGGCCGGCGGAGGAGAAGGGGTTCTCCTCGGAGAAGGACGCCATCAAGTCGAGTCTCGCCAACCAGAAGCGCAGCCAGGCCTTTGCGGCCTGGTTTGAGGACCTGAAGAAGCGGGCGGATATCGTGGATAACAGGTACATGTTTTTTTCGGAGTATTGAACCTTAGGAGGTGGTCCCTCGTGGCCGTCATCACACTGTCGCGGCAGATGGGGAGCGGGGGAGATATCGTCGCCGTCAGGGCCTCGGAGCTGCTGGGCTATGACCTCGTGGACAAGGCCCTGATCACGGAGGTGGCGCGGGAGGCCAACGTCCCTGAATCGGAGGTCGCCCGGTTTGACGAGCGGACGGAGAGCGCCGTGAAGCGTTTTCTGCGGAGCCTCGTCACGCCGTCCAAGTCGGTGCCGGTGCCTCCGGCCATGCTGTGGGGGCTGGAGTTTCCGTATGAGGTGTCGGCGGCGCTGATCAACAGTGAGAACGTCACCTCCGAGGAGGTCCACTTCCTGGATCAAAAGTCCTATCTTCAGTTCCTGCAGGCCACGGTCCAGCGCCTGTGGGAGCGCGACCGCGTCGTCATCAGCGGGCGGGGGGCCATGATGATCCTGAAAGACCGCCCCCGCGCGCTGTCCGTGAGGACTGTGGCATCGGTGGAGTTCCGGGTCGGCCACGTCATGGGACGGTTTGAACTCTCCCGGGAGAAGGCCATCGAGCGCATCCAGAAGGGGACCAAGCGCCGCGCGGCCTACATCAAGGCCAACTACGGCGTGGACTGGGAGGACCCGACGCTCTATCACCTCGTCCTGAACACCGAGTGGCTGGGGTTCGAGGGGGCGGCGCAGGTGATCGCCGACGCGGCGAGGCAGATCGACGCGCATAGCGTATAAAAAGAGAAAGGTTTATGGACCCTCACTACATTATCCAGAATCCTGACGACCTGCCGACGCCGACGCTCGTCGTGTACGGGGAGCTGGTGCAGCACAACATCCGGAAGATCGGGGAGCTGCTCGGGGGCTATCGCAAGCTCCGCCCTCACTTCAAGACGCACAAGTCGTCCGCCATTCTCCGGCTGCAAATGGCCGCGGGGATCGACAAGATCAAGTGCGCCACCCCCAAGGAGGCGGAGGTGGCCGCGGGGGCCGGGATCAAGGACCTCGTCGTGGCCTATCCGCTGATCGGCCCGTCGGCCCGGCGCGTGGCGGAACTCAGGGCACGCCGGCCGGACGTGGACATCGCCGTCCTGGCGGACAACGCGGAGGCCGTGGACGGGCTGTGCCGGGCTGCGGTGGACGCGGACGTGGAGCTGGGCGCCTTCGTGGACCTCAACTCCGGCATGAACCGCACGGGCGCGCCGGGGCCGGAGGAGGCGCTGGAGGTCGCCAGGCGGATTGCGGACAGCCCCGGCCTGCGGCTCGACGGCGTTCACTTTTACGACGGCCACATCCACGACCAGGACGAGGAGGCCCGGAGACGGAAGGCGGACGCCTCTGTGGAGCGGGGGCTGGCGGCGAAGGCCCTGATCGAGCGGCACGGGCTGCCGGTCAAGAAGCTGGTCACCTCCGGGTCGCCTACGTTCGAGATCACCGCGCGGCGGCCGGAGATCGACGAGGTCTCCCCCGGCACCTGGGTCCTGTGGGACCGGAACTACTCGGAGGGGCTTCTTCCCGACCGGTTCCGGTGCGCCGCCCTGGTGGTGGCCCGGGTGATCAGCCGGCCCACGTCCCGCACGGTCACGGTGGACGCCGGGAGCAAATCGATCAGCACGGATGTCATCCCCGTGCCCGACCGGCAGGCGATCCCGAGAGAGGAGATGGCCTCCACGCTCCTCAACGGCCACGCCCAGTGTCTCAACTGGCCCGGCGCGCGGTTTCTGACCCGAAACGAGGAGCACCTCGTGATCCAGCTTCCCGAGGGCGCGGAGCAGCCCCGGATCGGGGCGCTCGTCTACCTCGTCCCCCGGCACGTCTGCTCGACGGTGAACCTGTGGGACGAGATGCGCGTCGTGGACGGGGAGGGGCGATACTGCGACACGTGGCCGGTGGACGCGAGAGGACATTGACGTGGTCGATCTTCTTCAGTGTCTCCTCCAGACCGGGGCGCTGCGGATCGCGCCGGCGGACCGGCCGTTCTGGTACACCTCCGGGACGCTCGGCCCCTATTACATCAACACGGAATACCTCTACGGGGGCCGGGAGCGGGCGGAGCGGTTTTTGGAGGTGATTGAGCGCGAGAAGGACGATCCGCTCCGATGTCCGGCGGTCCTGCTGGGCGAGGTGCGGAAGACCTACGCGGAGGACGCTGTGTACCGGGGGGTGGTGGACCGGATCGCGGAGGTCGCGCGGACGCGGATCGGCCTGGAGGCCGTGGACTACGTCTCCGGGGGGGAGCGGCGGGACTGGTTCTTCTCGCTGATGGCCGGGGAGGTCCTGGAGAGGCCGCTGCTGATGGTCTTCAAAGACCTGAGCGTGGTGTCGGTGGGGCCGGAGGGCAGGGCCGCGCCCGTCGAGCGGCTGGACGGTAAGCGGACGCTCCACGTGGCGGACCTGATCACGGAGGCGTCGAGCTACGTCCGGGCGTGGGTCCCGGCCGTGGCCCGGCGGGGGGGCCGGCTGGCGTATGCGATCAACGTGGTGGACCGGGACCAGGGCGGGGCGGAGGCGCTGCGGGACCAGGGCGTGGAGGCGCACGCGCTGGCCCGGATCGACGACTCTCTGTTCGAGACGCTGCGGAGGCAGGGGGACATCGACGAGGCGCAGTTTCGGGCGCTGATGGCCTACCGCGCGGACCCGAAGGGGGCGATGCGGGCGTTTCTGCTGGGGCACCCGGGGTTCCTGAAGGAGGCCCTGGCCTCGCCCGACGCCCGCGAGTCCAAGCGCGCCCGGCTGCTCGTGGAGACGGACCCTTATGGGATCGTGAAACGTGAAACGTGAAACGTGAAACGGCAGATGTGAGATCGAAGCCTCAGGTCAGATTTTGAGCTTGACCGGGGCGCACGGATTTGATATTTTTGCAGTAGCGATGGACCTGACGCCGAAGTGGTGGAACTGGTAGACGCGCTGGACTCAAAATCCAGTGAGGGCGACCTCGTGTGGGTTCGATTCCCACCTTCGGCACAAAAAATGATGGGCTTACGCGGGAGATGCGTAAGCCCTTTTTTCTTGTCCGATGCCCCTTCTCAATGCCTCCGCAACGCAGGTTGACGAAGGGGCGGTGCGGGATAAGGAATTCCCTTACACGCGATCCCGCTCCTCCAGCCCTACGCCTGCTCCCTTTCTCAACCCCTGCTTGAGCTTCCGGCGACTTCCGAGACCTCCAACAGGAGTCTCACCCTCCGGTTTTTCTGCAACGATGCTCACCGCAAGTCGCCGGTTGAGAGATGCTGCAATACGGTTGAGCATGGTCAGGGAGTGCCCATCATAATCCGCATCTTCAAGGCGACTGATAACGGACTGGGTTGTTCCGACCCGGGCGGACAACTCTTTCTGCGTTAGCCCCGCTTCTTTGCGCAAATCGTGGATCATCCGGGCGACATCGGCGTTGATGCGTTCCATCTGCAGGGACGCCTTTCGTTCTTTGTCATTCCCGATGTATCGGCGGTGCAGAATCTCAACGGCGTCCGTGGTCGGGCTATGCTTTTTCATATCTTTCATCCTTCCTCCTTATAATATCGCACTATTGCGATATTAAAGCAAGGAAATTATCGCCGTGCTGTGCTGAGGATCAGCGAGCCGTCGGGTGCGTATGGCCATGACTGGTTCTCTCTCAGGCGGCTGGGTTCAGGGCTTCGTGGAGAACCGCTTCAAGCAGGCGTCGGCGAAGGGTTTCACGAGTCACAATCGCTGCCTCCAGGCGGTCGCACAACGCCATCAACTCATCCACCTTTGCCACTATTCGGTGTTGTTCGGCGAGGGGAGGGAGGGGGAGAACAAACTGCTCAACGTCCTCACGAGAGATGCCAGGGATCAGACTCCTCATATTCTCTTGTAATGCTGTGGCGAGGCGATGTGTCGTCAACAACAGGAATCTGTGATCCCACTCAATCGGTGTCATCGCCATTAACTGACGACTGATTGCAACTTCTGGCAGGTTGCAAACGGTCGCCTTTCCAACACCCGCCCCCTTTACAGTCAGCAAAATCTGACCCTCTGTTGCGACGGCCTTCCTGATGACGGCGTAACGGGTAATCACGAGGCCATCTTTGCCGAAGTCTGCAGGTCCTGTGATATATGGCGGGCCGCTCCGTTTATCATCCGAGTATTCCCCCGGCTGTAGATGCTGGCCCGAAATAAGGTGGATAACATCTCCAAACCGAACCCATGTCCAGCGTTTCGGAAGTGCGAAAGGAATCCTATCTGGCTCAATTTCCGGCTGTGGGTTCTCTTTCCGGATTTTTCCTTCCTTCACCAGCCTCGCCTTCTCCGCCTGGATACGCTTGAGCAGTTCGGACGCCGGTTCGTCCTTCGGGTCTTGCTCGACCAGCTTCCCCCGCACCGCGAGGTTGAGGATGAACCGGCGCAGGCGCGGGATGGCGTCGGGCGCGTCGCTGATGCGGTCGAAATAGGCGAGGAGTCGGGCCGGGTTCATCGCAGCAGCGCCTCCTCCAGAATGGCCTTGAGTTGGTCGCGCAGAGAGGCAGTTTGCTTTTCGGCCTCGTTGAGCTTTTGCAGCAATTCCTCCGGGTCGCCATGGTCGTCGGCGACGGTATGAGGGTTCTTGAAGTCGAGGTTGTAGCCTCGATCTTTCACCTCGTCGGCAGTCACCTTCCACACGACTTCGGTCTCCTTGCGTCCCCTGCGCTTCGCGCCGCCCCACCAATCCACGCAGGGTTTCAGGTGTTCGACCCGGATGGGTTTGGTCATCGAATAGGCTTTCTGGCCTTCTGGAACCCGATGCTCGTAGAACCAGATGTCCTTCGTCGGCTCGCCCTTCTCGAAGAACAGGAGGTTGGTGCCGATGCTGGCGTAGGGCTTGAACACGCTGTTGGGCAGTCGGACGACGGTGTGGAGGTTGCACTCCTCCATGAGGTGTTCCTTGAGCCGGGTCTTGACGCCTTCTCCGAACAGGGAGCCGTCGGGCAGCACCACGGCAGCGCGACCGTCGGGTTTGAGCAGGCGAATGATGAGGGCCAGGAAGAGGTCGGCGGTTTCACGGGTGCGGAAGTTTGCCGGGAAGTTGGATTCGATGCCGTCCTCCTCGCGTCCTCCGAAGGGCGGGTTGGTGAGGACGATGTCCACGCGGTCGCTGGCCCCGTAGCTGATGTAGGGCCGGGCCAGGGTGTTGTCGTGGCGGACGAAGCCGGGGTCCTCGATGCCGTGGAGCAACATGTTGGTGACGCAGAGCATGTGCGGGAGTTGCTTCTTCTCCACGGCGCGCAGGGCCTGCTGCATGGTCTGTTCGTCATCGACCTTCTTCACGTAGCGGTCGCGCATGTGGCGCAGGGCGCAGGTGAGGAAGCCGCCGGTGCCGCAGGCGGGGTCGAAGAGGAGTTCGCCCGGATGTGGGTCGATGCGGTCCACCATGAAGGCGGTGACGGCGCGGGGGGTGTAATACTCGCCCGCATTTCCGGCGCTCTGGAGGTCGTTGAGGATCTGCTCGTAGATGTCGCCGAAGTGCTGGCGCTCGGCGAGGTTGTTGAAGTCCACCTCGTTGATCCTGTTGACCACCTGACGCATCAACTGGCCGGACTTCATGTAGTTGTAGGCGTCCTCGAAGACGTCGCGCACGACCCGGCGGCGGTCGCCCCCCCTGCCGGTGATCGGGAGGGCCTTGAGCGTGGGGAACAGTTCGCCATTGATAAAGGCGAGGAGTTCCTCGCCGGTGATCCCTTCCGGGTCGGCGGCCCAGGAACGCCACCGGAGCTTTTCCGGGATGGGCGAGCGGTAGCCGTCCTGCATCAACTCAAGTTGCTGATCCTGGTCGTCAATGATCTTGAGGAAGAACATCCAGCAGAGTTGGGAGATGCGCTGGGCGTCGCCGTCCACACCCACGTCCTGGCGCATGATGTCCTGTATGGACTTGACAGTATTCCGGACTGACATGAGTTAGGCGACTTTCTCGTAGAGAACGGTTTGGAGTTCGTGGACGGCGCGCTCGAAGTCGGCGCGGGAGCCGAATTGCCTGATAAGCTGGAGGGGGGTGCCCATCGCATCAAAGGGGGTGATTTGCAGGATGCGCGGGTCGTCGAGGTTGGTGACGCCGGTGTCCTGGTATTTTTGCAGCAGGGCTTCGAGAACGGCGCGGGCCTGGGGGCCATATTTGGTGAACACATCGCGCTTGCGGACGTTTTCGGCGCGCTCCTGTCGCGTGAGCGGCGGCTGGTCGAAGGCGACGTGGCAGATGAGGTCGAAGGGATCGAGGTCCTTGCCGACCTCCTCGGCGAGCGGATCGAGCAGCAGGCCCTCGGCGGCGAGTTCCTCGATGATGGCCTGCTTGCGCTCGGCGGCGTTCCAGTGGGCGAGAAAATCGTCGAGGCTGGCAAAGCGTTTCCTCAGCGCCTTCTTGGTGAAATCGCGCAGGCTCTCGGTGATCAGCTTGCCATTCTCATCAAGGTATTCGACACGCTCAGCGATGATTTCGACCTCAACCCCGTCCACGTAGACTTTCTGCCGTTTCACAGGTCCGCCGGATGGAATGATGATGTCAGGGAGATTGCCGTCAAGGATGACCTCCTCCCCTCTGGCATCGTAGGGCGGCGGGACTTCGCCAGAGCGGGAGGATGCGCCATCATCCGGCGGACTGATGGAGTCCTTCTCGCCCGGCTCATAGATTTGCACCGGCTCGCCGTCGAAATCGGGATCGGCGAAGTGGCTGGTCGTGCCCCGGAAGTCGATCAGGGTAAAGTAGAACTTCCTGATGTCCTCGTGGACGCGGGTTCCCCTTCCGACGATCTGCTTGAACTCGGTCATGGAACTGATAACGCGGTCGAGCGCGATGAGTCGGCAGGTTTGGGCATCCACGCCGGTGGAGAGGAGGCGCGAGGTGGTGACGAGCACGGGATACCTGGACTCCGGGTCGATGAAGTTGCCAATCTCGGCGCAGCCCTCGGCGTCATCCCCGGTGATCCGTCTGACGTAGCGGTGGTTCTGCTGAACGAGGTCCGCGTTCTCGTTGGTAAGGGCCTGGCGCATCCGGGCGGCATGTTCGGTGTCCACGCAGAAGATGATGGTCTTCTGGAAACGGTCGCCGCTCTCCTTGAGGAAGTCGGAGACCTTTTTCGCCACGAGCTTCGTGCGGTCGTCGATGACGAGCGTGCGGTCGAAGTCCTTCTGGTTGTAGATGCGGTCCTCGACCTCGTTGCCCTCGCGGTCCACGGCGCCTTTCTCCGGGCGGTAGCCTTCGACATCCCGGTCGATGTGGACCTTCACCACCTTGTAGGGCGCGAGGAAGCCGTCGTAGATGCCCTGCTTGAGGGAGTAGGAATAGACCGGCTGGCCGAAGTAGTGGATGTTCGAGATGTATTTCGTCTCCTTCGGGGTGGCGGTGAGGCCGATCTGAGTGGCGCTGGAGAAATAGGTGAGAATCTCGCGCCAGGCGGCGTCCTCCGCCGCGCTGCCCCGGTGACACTCGTCGATGACGATCAGGTCGAAAAAGCCGGGGGAAAACTCGCGGAAGAGCTTCTGCCGCTCCTCCGGGCCGGTGATGGCCTGATAGAGGCCGAGATAGACCTCATAGGCGGTGTCGATCCGGCGTTTCTTGTCGATGGCCGTGGTGAGATCGACTTCGGTCCCATCCTCCCGCTCGATGGTCTTCGCGCCGGTGCTGAGTTTGGCCATCGCCGGGCCGAAGGGCCGGAAGTCGTTGACCATCGTCTGGTCCACCAGGACGTTGCGGTCGGCGAGAAAGAGGATGCGTTTTTTGCGCCCGGCCTTCCACAGCCTCCAGATGATCTGGAAGGCGGTGTAGGTCTTGCCGGTGCCGGTGGCCATGACGAGGAGGATGCGGTTCTGCCCCTTCGCGATGGCTTCGATGGCGGCATTGATGGCGTTGACCTGATAGTAGCGCGGGGTTTTGCCGCTCCCATCATCGTGATAATCCTGAAGGACAATGGATTCCTCGTCGGGCGCGAGTCCTTTCCAGGCGCGATACTTTGCCCAAAGCTCCTGCGGGGATGGGAAGTCCGCAAGGGCGAGGTTGGTCTCCTTCGGGGCGCTGATGTCGATCCGGTCGTGGAAGACAAAGCCGTCGCCGTTGGAGGAGAAGACAAAGGGGATGTTGAGCGTTTCGGCATATTCCAATCCCTGCTGGATGCCGTCGCCGACGCTGTGGTTGTTGTCCTTCGCTTCGATGAGGGCGATGGGGATGTTCGGCTTGTAGTAAAGGATATAGTCGGCGCGCTTGCCCCTGCCGCGTGTGACGAGCTTTCCACGCACGATGATGCGGCCCTTCGTGAAGCTGACTTCTTCACGAATCTGCGTCATCTCATCCCAACCGGCATCTTTCACCGCCCGTGTGATGAACTTGGTGCAGATGTCGCGTTCGCTGAGGAGTTTTTTGTTCATGTTTAATGAGGGCCTATAGCCCAAAAGCCGCACCTATCCGATGCGGCTTGTCACCGTTGCCCTTACCTTCTATGTGTCCTGGCGTCCATCATGCCCTCCCGACGATAGGGACTGTGAACTGGCTTGAAATGAGGCCAATGTACTCAGGGAGAGAGCAGGCGTCAAGAAAAAAAACACGCCCCGTCAGTCCCGCCGCCAGATGCGCATGGGGCTTCATCCACGACGGGGTGGCTGGCAATGGCCGCCCCGGCGATTCTGCTTGACTTCGCCTCCCCGTATGAGTACTCTATTTCCGGGGGGCAGGGTTCACGTAAAATCAGGAGTTTCTCATGATCACACAGACGGAGACAGCGCAACCCCTGACGCTGGCGGAGCGCCGGGCCTTCCTGAAGCTGCCGATGGCGGAGCGCCGCCGGATACTGGCAAAGCAGGCCGAGCGGGTGACGGCCCACTACGAGCAGGAGCCAGAGCGGTCGGAGCGGGTCGAGATGCAGGGGGGCGACGTTGGTGAGTTCTGATCTTTTACAGAAGTGAGAGAGGCATGAAAACGACGTCTGCAAAAAAATCCGTGTCGGTTGCGCGTGGAAGTCGCGCGAGCAAAGTTTCTCAGGAATGGGTTGAAATCCTGGATCGCGTTGTCTCCAACGGTGAGCGCGTCATCCTGCGTCGGCGGAGCAAGCAGGTTGCCGCAGTGGTTCCCATCGAAGACCTGAAACGACTCGAAGAGCTGGAGGACCGTCAGGACGTTGAGTATGCCAGGGCAGCCTTAGAAGAGATGAGACGGACAGGGGCCAAGCCTGTTCCCTGGAGCAGGGTCAAAACCCGTGCGGGGTTGTAAGCTGTGGCCTATCGCGTCGAGTTTGCTCCGGCTGCTGACCGGCAGTTCAGAAAGCTACCCGCTGTCGCGCAAAAACGGCTGGAACCTGAGATTGATGCCCTGGCGGACGACCCGCGCCCTCCGGGGTTCAAAAAGCTGAAGGGCATGGAGAATCTCTATCGTATCCAGGTGGGGGACTATCGGGTCGTTTATCAGATTCGAGACGACGCCCTGCTTGTCCTGGTGGTGCGAGTCAGACACCGAAAAGATGTTTACCGCTTTTAAAGAACGCATCCCTTCGTCGCACATGGCCCCGGTGTCTCAAGGATCGGGGCTTTTTGGTTTTCGGAGGGTGCGTCTTCTCCGCGTCATCGCTGAACCTTCCCCGCGTTCTCCAGCACATATCTGGCCACGGCTTCGTGCGTGGCAAACCAGACGCCCGGCTTTTTCAGCAGGTGTTCGATCAGGCGCTCCAGCATCGACAGCCGTGAACGATGGCCGATCACCTGCGGGTGCATCGTCAGCAGGAAGAGCGTTTTTTCCCGGCAGGCCATTTCAAACTCCTCCTGCCAGATCTGGTAGACGGCGTCGGGGTGGATACAGGGGCGGCTCCCCCGGGCAGGGTCGATCTGGAAGTAGGGGTAATCATCCAGGAGCCACTCCACGGGGAGTTCCACGACGCCCGTAGGCTCTCCGGCGGCGACCAGCTCGTAGGGCCGGTCGTCCGCCATCAGGCTGCTGTCGTAGACAAAGCCGAGGTCCCGGATGATCCCCAGCGTGTGCGGCGTAAAGTCCCAGGACGGCGTTCGAATCCCCGCGGGCGGCCTGCCGATCCTCGACTTCCAGAAGTTGAAGGCGCGCTCTGACAGGTCGCGCTCTTCTTCGCCGGTGAGCTCCTGCGCCAGCTCGTGAATCCAGCCGTGCACGCCGATCTCGTGCCGTTCCCGCGCCAGGATTGCATCCACGGCCTGGGGATGGAGTTGCGCCGCCACGGCCGGGACGAAGAAGGTGGCAGGCAGGCCGTAGCGGTCGAGCAGGCCTAAAATCCTGGGTATCCCGACCCGGGCTCCATAAGCGCCCCGGGCCATGGACGCGGGCGAATGCTGGCCCCGACGCAGCCAGCCTGTCTCGGCGTCAAAGTCGAAGGAGAGCGCGACAGCGACCTGCGCATCCTCCGGCCAGCGCGCCGGTGTGAAGTCCTGGCCGGCCTGGACGCGGTTGGCCACGGCCTGTATCTGCTCCAGGGTCCACTGCCAGATGGGGGCTGTCGCATCTGTCTTATGCACGGTTCCCTCGCGGCTCAAAAAGAATCCCTGCCCGTTACGGCCCTGACGCCAGTATTTCCCCAACGGCCCTCAGCAGGCTCTCCGTGTCCAGGGGCTTGCGAAAGACGCGGAGCGCGCCGAAGGCGCTCGCCTGAAGCAGGGAGATGTCGTCCACGCCGGAGATGGCGATGACCCTGGCGTCCGGGAACTCCTGCCGAAGCTCGATGGTGGTCTCCACCCCCTCTTTCGAGGGCATCACGATGTCGGTGATCACGAGGTCGGCAGGCTCCTGCCGGTACAGGTTCAGCCCTGTTTCGCCGTCCGGGGCATCCGTGACCCGGTGGCCGGCCCTCTCCAGAATCTGCCGGAGCGCCACCCGGATGGAGGCGTCATCGTCGACGACCAGAATCAGCGCCATGTCTCGCCCTCCCGGCGAACAGAATGCGCACCTGTGAAAAATACAGAGATAGGAGATGCCGCACCCCGAAAGAGGCCCGGCTGGAGGACCGCTCATCAGGGCGGCTCACGGTCAAGGTCCTCGCGATAGAGGGTACACAGGGATGAGGGGGAAGTCAAGCGAAATCCCAACAGGCCGGTATCACAGGGTTGGGGTGGTCCAACGGCGGACAGGGGCGCAGGGTGTTGAGGGTCAGGGCATTGCCCTCAGGGCCGGTTTTTCTGTTGCAAAACAGGGTGGTGATGAATATATTTATAAACTTAACCGGATTTTTTGTCTGAGAGGCCGATTTGAGCATTGCGGATCGTCTGAAGATCGTGCAGGACCGGATGGCCCGGGCCGCTGAGCGGGCCGGGAGGCGGGCTGAGGAGGTGACGCTGGTGGCGGTCTCCAAGACCCGCACGGTCGCCGAGGTCGAGGAGGCCCTCCGCGCCGGGGTGGAGGTCCTGGGCGAGAACCGGGTTCAGGAGGCGGAGGAGAAGCACGGGGCCGTGTCTCTGCCTGCCCGCTGGCACCTGGTCGGCCACCTGCAGACGAACAAGGCCAGGAAGGCTGTCGAGATTTTTGATCTCATCCATTCCGTGGACAGCCTCCACCTGGCGCAGGAGATCGACCGCCGGGCGGAGCGGATGGGGAAGGTGGCTGACGTGCTGGTGCAGGTGAACACCTCCGGGGAGGGGTCCAAATCGGGCGTGGGGCCGGAGGAGGCGCTGGACCTCATCGGCGCGGTGTCGGGGCTGAAGTCGGTCCGGGTGCAGGGCCTGATGACGATCGGGGCGCTGGGGGCCGAAGGGGACCGGGCGCGGCCATTCTTCGTGGCGTTGAGGGAGGTCCGGGACCGGGTGGCTGCGGCGCAGATCCCCGGCGTCTGGATGGACCACCTCTCCATGGGCATGACGGGGGATTTCGAGGCGGCCATCGAGGAGGGGGCGACGCTGGTGCGGGTGGGGACGGCGATCTTCGGGGAGAGGCAGTGAAGAAGATCAGAGTCGGCGAAGCGGGGAAGGGGGAAACGGGGATAGGAAAAACCGAAGCGGGGAAGCGGAGAAACGGAGAAGCGGAGAAGAAATTTCCCCGATTCCCCCATTCCCCCACTCTCCGTTTCGGGGGTAGGGAAGGGACAGGAGGATGAGGGAGCATGTTCGATTTCGGGCATTTCGGCTTCGGGGTTGTCGGACTGATCATCGGAACGATCGACACGATCCTGACGATTTACTTCTGGGTGGTGATCATCCGCGTGCTCCTCTCGTGGGTGAACCCGGACCCCTACAGTCCCATCGTGCGGTTCCTGTATATGTTGACCGATCCGCCGCTGAACGCCATCCGACGGGTGATGCCGAGCTTTTTATGGGCGTCCGGGCTGGACTTTTCGCCGCTCGTGCTCATCCTGGCCATCCAGATCGCGAAGCTGTTTCTCCACTCCTTCAGGATTCCCGGGGTCATGCGATGACCCCTTCCGACTCTGCGACAGAGGGCCTTCAAACCCTTCAGACGAGGTGAGACGACAGTGAACATCACTCCCCTGGACATTCGCAAGCAGGAATTCAGAAAGGTCTTTCGGGGCTATGACCCGGTGGAGGTCGAGGCTTTCCTGGACATGGTGGCCGATGCCTTTGAGAAGGTGAGCCGGGACACGATCACGCTGCAGGAGCGCGTGGAGGCGCTGGACACGGAGATCGGACGCTTCAGGAACCTGGAGCGGACGCTCCAGGAGACGCTCGTCGCAGCGCAGCAGGCGGCGGAGGACACCCGCGAGAACGCCAAGAAGGAGGGGGAGCTGATCATCAAGGAGGCGGAGATCGTGGCGGAGCGGGCCATCGAGCAGGCTCGTGGGCAGGTCGGCCGCATCAAGGCGGAGATCGCCACGCTCAAGACGCAGCGGGACACGTTCCTGGCGCGGTTCAAGGGGCTGCTGGAGGGGCAGGCCGAGTTTTTCAGGGACCTCCGGTTTGAAGAATCGCGCGAGTCCAGGACGGAGGCGGGGGCGGAGTCCTCCCAGGAGCGCGAGGGGGAGGGGCAGGACCGGGAGGTGGCCGCCCCGGCGGAGCGGTGAAGGGATGGGTCAGGATTGTGTCCGGCTGTCCGTGCGCGTGCAACCCCGCGCATCGCGGGACGAGGTGATCCCGGAGGCGGATGGGAGGCTGAGGGTGCGGGTCTGCGCCCCTCCCGTGGAGGGGGCGGCCAATGAGCGGCTGGTCGCCCTGATCGCCCGGCGGCTCCGCCTGCCCAGGTCGAACGTCTCCGTGAAGGCGGGGGGGGCGTCGCGCAACAAGGTGGTGGAGGTGCGCGGGGCGGGGGGGGATGCGGAGGAGGTCGTCAGGCGGTTGATCAAGGAATAAGGATTTGCAAGGAGACACAGGCACGTGAGCGAGTTGCAGGCGCAGGTTCGGGAGACGGTCGCGGCCATCCGCCAGCGGACAGGGCTGGAGCCGGAGGTGGGGATCATCCTGGGGACCGGGCTGGGCGGGCTGGCCAGGGAGATCGCCGTGGAGACGCAGGTCCCTTACACGGACCTGCCCCACTTTCCGGTCTCGACGGTGGAGACGCACGCGGGCCGGCTGCTCCTGGGGCGGCTGGGCGGCAAGGCCGTGGTCGCCATGCAGGGCCGGTTTCACTACTATGAAGGCTACTCGATGCGCCAGATCACGTTCCCGGTGCGCGTCGTGCGGTCCATAGGGGCAAAGGCGCTGCTGGTGTCCAACGCCTGCGGGGGGATGAACCCGAACTACCGGGCGGGGGACCTGATGGTCATCGAGGACCACATCAACCTGCAGGGGGACAACCCGCTGATCGGGGTCAACGATGACGCGCTGGGGCCGAGGTTCCCGGACATGTCCGCGCCCTACGACCGGGGGTTGATCGCGCTGGCCGAGCGGGTGGCGCTGGAGGAGAAGGTCCGCCTTCAGAAGGGGGTCTACGTGGCGGTGACGGGGCCGAACTTAGAGACGCGGGCGGAATACCGGTTCCTGCGGGGCATCGGGGCGGACGTGGTGGGCATGTCCACCGTGCCGGAGGTGATCGTGGCCGTGCACGCGGGCATGCGCGTGCTGGGGCTGTCGGTGGTGACGGACGAGTGCTTTCCGGACGCGCTGAAGCCGGCGGACATCGCGCACATCATCCGGACGGCGAACGAGGCGGAGCCGAAGCTGACGCGGATCATGAAGCGTGTCGTGGAAGAGATGTAGACCTCCTCACCCCATTTTAATCTTATGCCTTCTCAAGTCCTCATCGCGTCCGGGGACGCGCCGGCGGTGGAGGCGCTGGTGATCGCGCTTTTAGGGTCCCTGCTCCTGGCGACGGCCTTTCTGTCGGTGATCGGCTACCAGGTCTATTGCGTCCTGAGGGCGAGGCCGCTCCGGCAGGGCGACGAGGACGCGACGAGTTCGTCGTTTATGGGGCCTGATAGAGGCGCCGATCAGGGTGTAGAAAAAGAAAAAATCTGCCGATATGATGGCCGTGAGTGCGCCGCGTGTGTCTCGTGCGCGGAGTGCCGTCTCCCCGTGTGCATTCTTTATGCCGAAGGCGATTACTGCAAGGACTGCATCCGGGCCGTCTCCCCGGTGGGCGTGGTCTGCCAGTACGTCCCGTGCAGGGAGGCGGCGGAGCGGTTCTGCGCCACGTGCGGCACGCCGGTGTGCGATGAACATACCGAAGGGGACTATTGCGGGAGTTGCGTGAGTGTATTGACGGAATAACCCATTTACCGCAGAGACCACGGAAATCGCAGAGAAAGCACAGGGATAAGAAAGGGTCTCAACGGAGCAAAGCAGATCATGTTTAAAGAAGTCGGCGAACTGGATTTCCCGGAGATGGAGAGGCGGGTCCTGAGGTTCTGGGACGAGATCGACGCGTTCAACAAGCTGCGCCGGAAGAACGCGGGGCGCGCGACGTTCTCGTTCATCGACGGGCCGATCACGGCGAACAACCCGCGCGGGATGGGGGTGCATCACGCCTGGGGCCGGACCTACAAGGACATCTTCCAGCGTTACCGGGCGATGCTGGGCTATGACCAGCGCTATCAGAACGGGTTCGACTGCCAGGGCCTCTGGGTGGAGGTGGAGGTGGAGAAGGACCTCGGCCTGAACTCCAAGAAAGACATCTCGGAGTATGGCCTGGACAACTTCTCGCGGAAGTGCCGGGAGCGGGTCGACCTCTGCGCGAACGCCGTGGTCGAGGCCAGCCGGCGCCTCGGGCAGTGGATGGACTGGGAGAACTCCTATTACACGATGTCGGACGACAACATCGAACATATCTGGCGTTTCCTGAAGAGGTGTCACGAGAAGGGGTGGCTCTACAAGGGGCATCGCTCCATGCCCTGGTGCGCCCGGTGCGGCACGTCGCTCTCGCAGCATGAGCTGATCGACTCCTACACGGAGATGACGCACCGCTCGGTCTACCTGAGGCTGCCGATCCGGGAGCGGAGGGGGGAGTTCATGCTGGTCTGGACCACGACGCCCTGGACGCTGACGGCGAACGTGGCCCTGGCCGTCCACCCGGACCTGGATTATGCGAAGGTGCGGCAGGGCGGGGATACGCTCTACATTTCGAGGGGGACGGTCTCCAAGCTTCAGGGGGCTTATGAGGTGATCGGGACGGAGAAGGGGCGAGGGCTGGTGGGGCTGACCTATGACGGGCCGTTCGACGACCTGCCGGCGCAGCGGGGCGTGGCGCACCGGATCATCCCGTGGGACCAGGTGGGGGAGGCGGAGGGGACCGGGGTCGTCCACATCGCGCCGGGGTGCGGGGCCGAGGACTACGAGCTGAGCAGGGCGCACGGCCTGCCGGCCATCGTCCCGATCGACGAGAACGGCATCTACGTCGAGGGGTTCGGCCCGCTGACGCAGAGGAGCGCCTTCGAGGTCGCGCCGATGATCTTCGAGGACCTGCGGAGGAAGGGCTACCTCTACCACCTGGAGGACTACACGCACCGCTACCCCCGGTGCTGGCGGTGCAAGGAAGAGCTGGTGTTTCGTCTGGTGGACGAGTGGTTTATCTCCTGCGAGGAGGTCCGTCCGCTGATGGTCGAGGCAGCGCGGTCGGTCCGCTGGATCCCGGAGCACTCGGGGAAGCGGATGGAGGACTGGCTGAACAACATGGGGGACTGGTGCATCTCCCGGAAGCGCTACTGGGGGCTGCCGCTGCCGTTCTACGAGACGGAGGACGGGGAGCTGTTCATCGTCGGGTCCCGGGCGGAGCTGTGGGAGCGGGCGGTGGACCCGGCGGCTGTGGACGCCCTGCCGGAGCTCCACCGGCCCTGGATCGACGGGGTCGAGGTCCGGACGCCTTCGGGGAAGGTGGCGCGGCGCATCCCGGAGGTGGGGGACTGCTGGCTGGACGCGGGGATCGTGCCGTTCTCGACGCTGGGCTACATGGGCGGGGACCGGCGCGCGTGGGAGAGGTGGTTTCCTGCGGACTTCATCACGGAGATGCGGGAGCAGATCCGGCTCTGGTTCTATTCCATGCTGTTCATGAGCGTGACCATGGAGGGCCGGTCGCCCTACCGGGCCGTGCTGACCTACGAGAAGATGAACGACGAGCAGGGGCGGCCGATGCACAAGAGCGCGGGGAACGCCATCTGGTTCGACGAGGCCGTGGAGCGGATGGGGGCGGAGCCGATGCGCTGGCTGTTCGCGGACCAGAACCTCTCCGCGAACCTCAACTTCGGGTACGGCCCTGCGTCGGAGGTCAAGCGGCGGTTCCTGACGCTCTGGAACACCTACAACTTCTTCGTGCAGTACGCCGTTCTGGACGGCATCGACCCGACGAAGCTGAGTCGCGAGGTCGAGCGGCCGCTGATGGACCGGTGGCTACTGTCCCGGCTGCAGGCGCTGGTCCGGGAGGCGCGGGGGGCGCTGGACCGGTACGACCTGCCTCCGGCCGTCAGGGCGGTGGAGCGGTTCTTCGACGACCTGTCCAACTGGTACGTCCGGCTCAACCGGCGGCGGTTCTGGAAGAGCGACAGCGACAGCGACAAGGCGGCGGCGTATCTCACGCTGCACGAGACGCTGGTGACGCTCTGCCGCCTGCTGGCCCCGATCCTGCCGTTCCTGTCGGAGGAGATGTATCAGAACCTGGTCCGGTCGGTCGATCCCACGGCCCCGGAGAGCGTCCACCTGTGCGACTTCCCGGAGGTCCAGGAGGGGTTGATCGACGAGGGGCTGATGGCGGAGATGGAGACCGCCATCCTCCTGGTCAGCCTGGGCCGGGCGGCGCGCACGGCGTCCGGGCTGAAGGTCCGGCAGCCGCTGGCGGAGATGGTGGTGGTGATGGGGAACGGCGACGGCAACGAATTGTCTATCCGTTGCGCGGGGCTGGAGCGGCTGCGTCCGCTCATTCTTCAGGAGCTGAACGTCAAGGGGCTCCGGCTGGCGGAGGACCGGTCGACCCTGGTGGATCACACGGTCAAGCTCAACTTCGGGACGGTGGGCAAGAAGCACGGCAGGCTGGCGCCCCGGCTGAAGCAGGCGCTGGAGGGGATGGACGCGGGGACGGTGGCGGCCCGGGTCGGGCGGGGGGAGGTCGTCGAGGTGACGGTGGACGGGCGGACGGTGGGCCTGACGGCGGAGGATGTGGTGGTGGAGACGAGGGCGGCGGAGGGGCTGGCCGTGGCCGAGGAGGGGGGGATCGTGGTGGCCTTAGACACCCGTCTGACGGAGGACCTGGAGGACGAGGGGTTTGCGCGGGAGTTCGTCCACAAGGTGCAGAACCTGAGGAAGGAGAGCGGGTTTGAGGTCTCGGATCGCATCCATATTCGCTGCGCCCTGAGCGACCGTCTGAGGCGGGCGGTGGGGCGTTTTGAGGGCTATATCAAGGCCGAGACGCTCTGCCTGTCGCTCGACGTGGAAGAGGAGCTGGCAGAAGGGGAGCGATGCCTGATCAACGGGGAAGAGGCGACCCTCGCGCTGCGCCGGGCGTGAGGGGGAACGCGAAAAGCGCGAAAGGGACGAAGGACGCGAAACAAGAACGCGAAAGGTCCGTTTTATGATTGCGGATTGCTGAATATCACGGTGATGGAGGGAGTGAAGCATTCATGACGCATCAGGAGCTGGCCTATTTCAAGGATTTGATCCTCAAGAAGCGGGCAGAACTGCTCAAGGACCTGGGGCAGATCGAAGAGCAGTCGATGAGCGCCACGGCCTCGGAGTCGTCGGGGGGATCTTCTTATTCTGACCACATGCCCGATCTGGGGTCGGACGCCATGGAACGGGAGAAGGCGTTCATGTTCGCCTCCCGCGACGGGGCCTATGTGGGGCATCTGGACAAGGCCCTGGAGCGGATCGTGGACGGGACGTTCGGCGTCTGCCGGGCCTGCGGGGGAGAGATCTCGAAGGAGCGGCTGGAGGCGGTGCCCAACGCGACGATGTGCGTGGTGTGCAAGTCCGAAGAGGACAGGAAGAAACGAAGGGTTTGAAGATCTGGATCGCGCTACTCGCTCTGGCCCTGGATCAGGGGTCCAAGATCGCCGTCACCGGCTGGATGCAGCGGGGGGAGTCGCTCCCGGTGGTGGGGGACCTGATCCGGTTGACTTATATCCACAACCCGGGCGCGGTCTTCGGGTTGACGTTCGGGGGCCGATCGCTCCATTTGACCCTGTCCCTGCTGGCCCTGGGCCTGGTCGTCGCCGTGCTCAGGAAGACCCCCGCCGAGGAGCGCCGGGCGCACGTGGGGCTTTCGATGATCCTGGGGGGGGCCGTGGGCAACATGATCGACCGGGTTCGCATCGGGGAGGTCATCGACTTTCTGGACCTGGGGGTCGGGAAATTTCGCTGGTACATCTTCAACGTCGCCGACGCGTTTGTGACAGTCGGGGTGCTGGCGCTGGTGACGGCCTATCTCTTTAAGAGTCACGAGTCACAGGCCCAGAGTCCAGGGTCACAGGCCCAGGGCTCAGACTCAGGCTGACAGGCCATGGCCCGTCGGATCGACATCCTCGTCCCCCCGGACACCTCTCCCCTCCGTCTCGACCTCTTCCTGTCCCTATCGGACCCCACCTTTTCGCGCTCCCGCATCCAGCGCCTGATCGAAGACGGCTGCGTGACGGTGGACGGCAGGCCCCCCCGTCCGAGCCGCAAGGTGAAGGCCGGGGATCGGATCGCCCTCCTCATCCCCGACCCGGCGCCCTCCCCCCTGCTCCCCCAGGCCCTCCCGCTCGACATCCGGTTTGAGGACGACCATCTCCTGATCGTCAACAAGTCCCCCGGGATGGCGGCGCATCCGGCGGCGGGCATCCGATCCGGGACGCTGGTCAACGCCCTGCTGCACCACTGCAAGCGCCTGTCCGGGATCAACGGCGTCCTGCGCCCCGGCATCGTGCACCGTCTGGACAAGGACACGTCGGGGCTGCTGGTCGTGGCCAAGGACGACGCGACCCACCGGGGCCTGGCCGAGCAGCTCCAGGCCAGGACGGTCGAGCGCCTGTACATCGCGTTCGTGTGGGGGCATTTTCGGGAGGAGGCCGGCCGGATCGAGGCGCCGATCGGCCGGCACTCGGGGGACCGGAGGCGGATGGCGGTGACAGGGAGGGGCGGCTCCCGGCACGCGGCGACCCGGTTTTGGGTGGAGGGGCGCTACGATTTCCTGTCGCGGCTGTCCGTGCGGCTGGAGACGGGGCGCACGCACCAGGTCCGCGTCCACCTGGCCCACGCAGGGCATCCGGTGTTCGGCGATCCGACGTACGGGGGGAGGGAGAAGCGGGTGTCCGGGATGGCGCCGGAGTTCCGGGGGGAGGCCCGCCGGCTGCTCGGCCTGATCTCCCGGCAGGCCCTCCACGCGCAGACGCTCGGTTTCGCGCACCCGATCACCGGGGAGCGCCTCCGGTTCTCGTCGGAGCTGCCGGAGGACATGCGGGCGCTGGAGGAGGCGCTCAGATAAAGGCGAAAGGCGATAGCCCAAAACAACAGGCCCTGACGCTGCAAGCGTCAGGGCCTGTTTTGCAGGCGTAATATTTGCCTCAGGCCGGCACCTCGGGCTTGTCGGTCCAGAGGGTCTGGCCGGCCGGGATCAGCGTCCCTCTGTCCGGCGTCTTCTCCGCGACCTCCGGGCGGGCGTAGTGGTAGACCAGGTCCTTCCGGTCGTAGACTGAAAACTCGTAGGACGGGGTCATCACCAGGCACTCCGTGGGGCAGGGGTAGGTGCAGAGGCCGCAGTAACAGCAGAGGGACATGTCGATGTCGAACACCTTCACCTTCAGGCGCTTCTTGGTGCCCTTGGAGGTGAGGCCCAGGTCCTCGCCCGGCCCGGCCTTCTCGCAGACGATGGTGATGCAGTCCACCGGACAGACTCGCGCGCACTGGTCGCACCCGATGCAGTCGTCGATGTCGTTGAACAGCCGGTTGCGCGACCGCTCCGGCATCTCCCATTTGACGAGCGGATACTGGAGGGTGATGGAGGGGACGAACAGATGCTTCAGCGTGATCTTCATGCCCACCAGCACCGTCCAGATGCCCTCAAAGATGTTGCTAAAGTATTCGCGCATGTCTTATGCCCTTTTCGCGATGGTCTTCTGACGGATCTTCTCCTGGAGCTTAATGATCCCCTCCATCAGGGATTCGGGGCGGGGGGGACAGCCGGGCACGTAGACGTCCACGGGCACGACGCGGTCCACGCCCTTCAAGACGTGGTAGCCGTACTGCCAGTAGGGCCCGCCCGAGGTGGCGCAGCACCCCATCGCCAGGACGTATTTCGGCTCCGGCATCTGCTCGTAGAGGCGCTTGAGGCGGGTGGCCATCTTCAGGGTGACCGTCCCGGCCACGATCATCAGGTCGGACTGCCGGGGGGAGGGCCGGAAGATGACCCCCAGGCGGTCCAGGTCGTAGCGCGACGCCCCGGTGGCCATCATCTCGATGGCGCAACAGGCCAGGCCGAAGCCCATCGGCCATATCGACGAGAGCCGCGCCCAGTTGATGAAGTAGTCCGCCGATGTGACGATGACGTTGTCCTTGAATCGCCCCTCGACCAGCCCCATGATCTTCCTCCTAAGTTGAAGATGCTCTGGCCTTTCGCGTGGCCATCTCCTGTTGCGGACGCAGGCCCTGTGCGCGCGATTTGCGCTCCGTGACCTCCTGATCCACCCGGATCGTCACCCGCGTGGCGGGCGGGACGGACTCCATCACCGTGGCGTTGGGGCCGATGGCGCACCCCTGGCCGATCACAACGGGGATGTCCCAGGATCGGGGGATCACGCTGGCGTTGGCCCCGATGACGGACCCCCTGCCGATCACCGTGCGCCCGCCAAAGATGGACGCCCCGGCGTAGATCGTCACCCCGTCCTCTATCGTCGGATGGCGCTTGCCCCCCTTGATCACCTGCCCGTCCGGGGTCTTGGGGAAGCTCAGGGCCCCCAGGGTGACGCCCTGGTAGACCTTCACGTCATCCCCGATCTCCGTGGTCTCCCCGATCACCACCCCCGTGCCGTGGTCGATGAAGAAGCGCCGGCCGACGGTGGCCCCGGGGTGGATGTCGATGCCCGTCTTGCTGTGCGCCCACTCCGTCATGATCCGGGGGATGAGCGGGACCTCCAGCCTGTAGAGTTCGTGGGCGAGGCGGTAGGTGGCCACGGCCAGGACGCCGGGGTAGCTGAGGATGATCTCGTCGTGGCTCCGGGCCGCCGGGTCGCCGTCGTAGGCCGCCTGCACGTCCATCTGGAGCGTTGCGCGGATGTCCGGGATCTTCTTCAGGAGGGCGAGGGCGAACTCCTCCCCCATCTCCTCGCATCTCTTCCTCCGATGGGCGGCCTCTCGCGGGTCGTTCAGGCTCCGGGTGATCTCCTCCCGCAGCCGCAGGTAGATCGAATTGACCAGGCCGTTGACGAAGAAGGAGATGTCCTGCCAGGTGGGGATTTCGAGGCCGACATAGCCCGGAAAGAGGAGGGTCAGCAGGTCCTGGAGGACCTCGGTGACCCGGTCGTGGGAGGGGAGATTCTCGGCGTCGATCCGGTTGATGCCGCCGTACTTCTGGTAGGTCCCGACGATCTCCGAGGAGACGCGGGAGAGGGCGTCGATGGAGGTATGCATAAGACAGTGCCGAGTGCTGAGTGCTGAATGCTGAGTGAAAAGCAGCAATGAGCGACGAGCAGTGAGGAGGAAGACTTTTCCTCATTGCTCAGCACTCATTGCTCAGGACTGCTTTTAAGCGATGGCCAGGGCGCTGTGCTCCTGCGTGGGGCGCTCCTGGTCGATTTTTTTCTGGATCTTCATCAGGGCGTCGATCAGGTCCTCCGGCCTGGGGGGGCAGCCGGGGATGTAGATGTCCACCGGGAGGAACTGATCCACCCCCTGCACCAGGGTGTAGGTGTTGAAGACACCGCCGGAGGAGGCGCAGGCCCCCATCGAGATGACCCACTTGGGGTCGGGCATCTGGTCGTAGATCTTTTTGAGGACCGGCATCATCTTGATCGAGATGCGGCCTGACACGATCATCAGGTCGGACTGCCGGGGGGAGAAGCGGATGGCCTCCGCGCCGAACCGGGCCATGTCGAACCGGCCTGCGAGCGTGGCCATCATCTCGATGGCGCAACAGGCCGTCCCGAAGGGCATGGGCCAGAGCGAGTTCTTGCGCGCCCAGTTGATGAGATGGTCCACGCGCGAGGTCAAAAACCCCTCGCCGCCCATCTGGCGATCTATCATAGAACCTCCCTGTTTTTAAGCCTGGAAGAACCCTGTAAGCGGAGTAAATATAATGAATTTCAGGACCTCGTCAAGCTTTATAATCTGCCGAAGCCGCCCCCTCCGAAGCCGCCCCCTCCCCGCTGCATCCGGGCCATGCTCCGGTAGGTCTTGCCGAGGCGGACCACCTCCCGGGGCAGGAGGTCGTTGATCTGGACCCTGCTGTCGGGGTCCAGTTCGTCGTAGTCCTCGATCCTGTACTTCTTGTTCTGGGCGTCGGTGACGAGGATGGTCGGGATGTCGTGGGTGGCGATGTCGTCCCGCGACTTCACCCGGAAGGACCTGGGGCCGTCGTCCGTGTCCACCTCCCAGGAGGAGGCCTCCCCCTCGACCCGGACCGAACGGATGGCGTGGATCGTGGGGACGAAGTAGACCTCCCGGAGAGCGGTCTCCATCACCTCTTGCGAGGGGGGGTCGAGGGCCGAGGGGTCTTCGAGGATGCCGATCTCGCGCCCCTCCTCGTCCAGGAGGGAGATGTAGTGGCCGGGGTTCGTCTTCGGGAAGTTCCGCGCGACCCGGCTGAAGGGTCTCTCCTCCCCCCGGTAGGTCATCCGGAGCGTCCCGTCCCCGTCCCGGAAGAGCTTGAGGTCGCGCACGTCCATGAGTTCGAATGCCATGTCCAGCCTCCATTAATGTCCGCAGATCTTCCTGTAAACTTCCGCCGTCTTTTGGGCCACGCCGGCCCAGGCGTAGCGCTGCTCGGCCAGCCTTCTGGAATGACGCCCCATCTCGCTCAGGGTTCCCTCGGGCAGCGAGAGCAGGGCGATGATGGCCCTGGCCAGGGCGTCGGGGTCGGCCGGCGGCGCCACCAGGCCGTTGACGCCGTCTTCGACGGACTCCGGCAGGGCGCCCGTGGCGGTGACGACCACAGGCCGGGCGTGGGCATAGGCGAGCTGCAGGGCCCCGCTCTGGTAGACGCTGACGTAGGGGAGGACGACCAGGTCCGCCGCGCTGAAGTAGGTCGGGACCTCCGGGAGGGGGATGTAGCGCGCATCGAGGCGGACGGCGTCCCTGATCCCCGCCCCGTCGATGGCCCGCTCGACCTCCTGCGGGTCGACGCCGATGGGCTGACCGGCGATGAGGAGGCGGGCCTGGGGGATCGCCCGACGGACCTGCCCGAACGCCGGGATGAGGTGGTGGATGCCCTTGTAGGGCCGGAGGGTCCCGAAGCAGAGGACGACCCTGTCCTCCGGGCCGAACCCCAGGCGGCCGCGGGCCTCCGGCTTGGGGACGCAGCCCCCGGCGAATGTGTAGTCTCCGTGCGGGATGGAGATGGCCCGGCCCTCAGGCACGGCGAAGTATCGCAACAGCTCCTGCCGGTTGGTCTCCCCGTGCACCATGACGGCGTCGGCGGATCGGTAGATGAGGCTGTGCGCAAAGGCCATCCCGAACGCCTCCCGCTCCGCCCGGTCGTGGGGGAGGAGGTTGTGCGCCGTGATCAGGATGGGGATGTCCAGCAGGTTGCAGGCCGGAAACCAGGCCCAGTCCCGCCGGGCGGACAGCGTGGCCTGCACGTGGATGAGGTCGGGGCGCTCCCGCCGCCAGGCCCGGATCACGGCGCGGAGCGACTGCCAGTAGCCCTCGCGGACGTTGAGCGCGTCGATCAGCCGGAAGGACCTGGGGAGGTCGCGCAGCTCATAGTCCCGGTCCGTGACCAGGGCCACATCCATCCCGACCTGGCAGAGGGCCTGCGCCAGGTTGTAGGTGTAGTGGCAGATGCCCCCCCAGCCGCCGGGCTCGATCAGCAGGACCTTCACAAGAGCCTCCAGATGATGACCCCTTCCCCCTCGTAGCAGCGCCGAAGCACCTCAGGATGCGCGTCGAGGCGGGGTCTTTCGGGGAGGTTGCCCGCCACGGCCAGGACGTGGCTCACGCCGTAGCGCCGCAGGCCCGCCACGGCCTCCTCCCAGGGGCCCTCTGCGGAGAGGACCGCCCGCGTCAGGGCCTGACGCTCCGCCCAGTCTGGGACCGGGTCGTGGGAGTAGGCTGTGGCCACGACGTAGTGGCCGGTGAGGGCCGGGATTTTCGGGCTGACGGAGGCGTCGGCCAGGATGACGGCGGGGCCGGGCAAGGCCTTCAGAAACCCCATCGCGCCGCCCGGCCTGACGGCCTGTCCGAACGTCAGGTGGCGCTGCGGGTCCGTGTAGTCTCTGACCAGCGGGGGGAGGGCGACGGCGCAGACGAGGGCGGCCAGCGCGACGGACAGGCCCATGGACAGGCCGGGCGCGGGCGGGTGGCGAAAGGGGTTCCAGCGGGGCCACCGCTCCCCCCGGCTCGCGGCGGCGCGGGTCGTCATGACCACGGCGGCGGCGATCAGGAGGCCGGCCCCCCAGGCGAGCCCTGCCGTGGCCATCCCCCTGTGCATCTTCGCCCATTCGGGGACCCAGAGCGCTCCCGCGCCGAGGAGGAGCGCCAGGGCCACCCCGCCGAGCGACGCTGTCCATCGCCTGCGGTGAGGTCGCCGCCACCAGGTCAGGAGCGCCGGGATGAGGGCGCCAAAGGCCGTGGCCGCGCAGACCTCCACCGCCGGGAAGAGGACGAGCATCCGGGAGACGAACGTGAGCGACGCTCGCTCCGCGATGGGGGGGACGAGCAGGGGGTTGAACATGATAAGTGGGGGGAGGGCCATGCCGGACGCGGCATAGAGGGCCCACCGGCGACGCTTGAGGGCGGCGAGGGCGAGGGGGAAGAGGAGAAACCCGGCGATGCGGACGGGCATCCGGCGCAGGTAGCGCGGGTGGACCGCGTAGAGGTCCCCGGTCAGGCGCAGGACCTTGTCCGCCTCCGCCGCGAGGTAGTAGGTCCCCACGGGCCTGTAGGCGCTGGAGCGGACCAGGCCGTAGGGGAGGGCGAAGGCGGCCGCGCAGAGGCAGACGAGGAGGAGCGACTGGACGGCCCGGCCCTCCGTCCGGCGGAAGATGCGGGTCATCAGGGCCAGGCCGCCCACGGCGAACAGGACGTAGAACGGCGCGAAGGCGTGGACCGCGAACGCGGACCCTCCGACGAACCCCGCCGCGAGGCGGAGGCCGGGGCCGCGGTCGCCCATCGCCCGGAGCGCCAGCGTGAGGGCCGGGAAGAAGAGGAGGTGGTAGGCCACGAAGAAGGGGACCGGGGCGGCGGCCCAGGACATGCCCTGGGCGTCGAGGAGGAGGAAGACGACGAAGACGAAGGCGGCGCAGAAGGCGAGGGCGTCGTCCTCGAACAGGGCCCGCGCGAAGGCGTAGTAGGCCGCGATCTGGAGGACGACGAGGAGGGGGACGACGCAGAACCAGGCCGCGAAGGCGTCGGCGGACGAGAGCCTGGCCAGCGCTGCCGTGGCCAGGTGCCAGGCGTTGTAGCCGTAGGAGGGGCTGACGGGCGTCCCCCGGAAGAGGACGTCGGTCTCGGAGATATGATCCATCCCGGCCATCCGGCGGAGCTTGGCGATGTGGTACCAGGTGTCGCTGCCGGGTGGGTGGTGGCCGCCGAGGTGGTAGGCGAGCAGGGCGAGGCCGACCCCGGTTAGGAGGATGAGCCACTCCCTCCGCCACGTCCTCCGGAGGCGCGTTGCCGCAGGGACGGGCCAGCAGGCGAGGCCGAGGGACACGCCCGCCGAGAGGTCGCACAGGTGCGCGCAGGAGAGGCCGAGGGCGAAGGCGAGGGTGGCTTCGGCGGCAAAGACGGCCAGGCCGAGGGCGAAGGCGAGGGGGAGGGCCTCGACGAGGCCGAGGGGGCCGAGGGCCGGGAGGCGCCGGAGGAGGAGCCAGCCCGGGGTCAGGAAGAGGGCGAGGAAGGTCAGGGAGAGGGCGGCGAAAGGCGGAAGACCTCCTGCGAACCCGTGCGCGAGGGCGAGCAGGGGGAGCAGGGCGAGGAAGGTAAAAAGGGGGCGTTCGAGGCGTGGTATGAGAGAATGGTTGATCATGGGCGATGGGTATGTTATGAGGTAGGGGCGGGGTGACCCCGCCCCTACCTTTTTCTCACGACCCGAAACACCGGAGGCTCCGGGATGATCTCGTAGTCTGGCGGCAGGGCGTCCCGGCGGAGGTAGAGGCTCGCAGGGAGGTCCCGGTCCTCCAGGGTCGCCACGTAGACCGTGCGACGGTCGATCTGCTCCGCGATCAGGCGGAGTTGCTCCTGCACCGTGGTCGTGTAGCGCACGTCCACGTCGGGGCGGAGGCCCTCCACGTCCCGGAGGTAGGTGAGGACGAGGGCCGGGGTGTAGTCTCCGATGAGGACGGCGTGTGGGGCGACGGCCCGCAGGGCCTCGGTCCCGTAGCGCCTCGCGCCGTCGTCCCCTCGCTTGGAAGGGGAGAGGAAGTAGCGCGCGTTGTCCCGGTAAGGGAGCGTCCTGGCCCGGACGGGGTCGATGCGGAGCAGGCGGCAGAGGGTCGGGGCAGAGGCGTAGGTGATCAGGGGCAGCGCGATCAGGAGGCCGAGGGTCAGCGCGTCGAGGCGGCGCCCCGAAGGACACTCTCGCAGCGCAGAGACCCCCGGCGCGATGCCGACGGCAAAGCAGGCGTAGAACGACAGGGCGAACTGGTAGTGGTCGCGGAAGTCCCAGACCACCGGAAAGAGGAGGTAGGGGACGCCGATGAGCGTCAGCGCGAGGGCGATGCGCCGGTCCCTCCGAAACAGCCTGAAGAGGCCGGCCCAGCCGAGGGCGAAGCCGACGGCCGGGAACTGATAGAAGAGGTAGGCCACATAGAGCGGAAGGCGTTCCGCGTGAAAGGAGACGTGGCCCGCGCTGCCGAGGCCGGCCACGTCCCGGAGGGCGGAGAAGAGGCCGAGTTGAGATGCGCCCCGCACGATGGCATAGAGGAGCGGCGACGCGCCGAGGCATCCGGCGATGAGAAGGCGGACAGCCCCCCTTCCACCCCCTGCCCCCTCCCTCCCCCCACGTGTGGGGGAGGGAGGGGGAAACAAGGGCTTTGCCGCCTGGGATGGGGGAGGATGGGGGGCAACCTTACCCCGACTCCAGATAAAATAGCCGACGCCCGGCACGGCCCAGGCGATCAAGATGTGATTGGCGACGCCGGCTCCGAAAAGGAAGGCCGACAGGTAGAGGGCTCGATCTCTCCCCGTGCGGTCCCAGCGCAGGAGGCAGGTTAGCGCGGACAGGAGCAGGAGGAGATGGAGGGCGTAGACCTCGGTCAGGACGGCGTGGAGCCAGAAGGTGTGCGACAGGGCGAGCGCAACGGATGCGCAGGCGGCCCCGAAAAGGGATCTCCCCACCTCCCCGCAGAGGACGAACATCGCGCCGACGGCAAGGGCGGCGCAGAGGGCGGAGAAGAGGTTGAGCCTGTAGGCCAGGTCTCCGCCCAGGGGGAGCGCGGCAAAGGCGCGACCCAGGACCACGTAGAGGGGGTGGGACTCCGCCGCGTGGCCGATCTCTCCCCGATGCACCCAGAGGGCGAGTTTGGCGCTGTCCCCCCCGCCCCAGGTGAGGGTCGGCGCGGCGGTCCATGCGTAGAGGGCGAACGCGCAGGCGGAGATCAGAAGGCCTAATTTCGTCTCGGATAGATGCGCTGACATATCCCCCACGCCAGGAGAAAGGAGAGGGCGCAGAAGGCCGTCGCCACGTAGAACGGCAGGCCGGGGTGGACCTCCACGAGCCACCCTCCGCCCAGGTTGCCGGAGGTCATGCCGAGGCTCCAGGCCAGGTGCGCGGCCCCCACGATGCGCCCCTTCTCCTCCTCGTCGACGATGTCGTTCATCAGCCCCGGCATGGTGGTGGAGAGGGACCAGGCGGAGGCCGCGCCGGCCACGCCGAAGAGGTAGAGGCCGGCGAACGACCGGGCGCACAGGGCCGCGCCGAGGGCGCTCAGGGTCACGGCGGCGCCGGCGATGAGGATGGGCCTGCGCCGGCCGAACCGGTCGCACAGCCTGCCCACGGCCACCTGAAAGCAGGCGGCGATGACGAGGCTGACGGCGGTGAAGTGGGCGGCGGCGGTGTTGGTGCCCACGGCGCGGAAGATGAGCAGGGGGAAGAGGAGGGTGGCCGCGCCCCAGTAGCAGGTGGGGAGGTAGCGCACGCCCATCAGCATGAGGACGACGGGCTGCCGGACCAGCCCCGAATAGCCCCCCATCGTCTTCCGAAACGTGCCCTGAGAGGACCGGAGGCCCTCCGGGCGACCGCCGGGGAGGAGGAAGATCGTCCCGATGAAGAGGAACACCATCCCCCCTACCATGATCCCGCCCATCGCCCGGAAGCCGAGGGTGTCGGACAGGGGGGCCAGGACCAGGTTGCCGAGCGAATTGCCCAGCGTAAAGCCGATGAAGTAGACGGCCGCGCCGAGGCCGAGGCTCCGGCCCGACACGGCATCCATCATGTAGCTCTGCGAGGCCGTGGTCTGAAACCCCCAGCAGACCCCGCTGTAGACGCAGAGGGTTAGGAGGATCGCCGGGGACTCGCTGAAGAACATAAATCCCGACAGGACCGGGCCCGTGAGGCCCAGCAGGTAGGTCTGCTTCCGGCCCAGGCTGTCGCTGAGGGCCCCGCCCAGGATGGAGACGAACCCGCCCAGGACGAGCAGGGCCGCCCGAAGGCCGGCCGAGAAGATGGGGGGGCGGTGCAGGACCGATTCGACGTAGACGGCCAGCAGGGAGTAGGTGGGGGCCGTGAGCGTCCCGTTGCAGAAGGAGATGACCCACTGCGACACGAAGCGACGGTTGAGGAGGTCGGCCCAGATGGAGGGGGCGCGCGTCTCCCTCATAGCGGATTTCGAGGGATGTTGAGCCGGTCGAGCTTCTCCAGGACCTTGCGCGCGAGGAGGTCTCCGTAGGCCGCGCTGGTGGGGTCCACGCGGAGGGTGGCCTCGCGCACGTGCGCCCCCGGCAGCAGGCCGCGGGCGACCAGGAGCTTCTTGTCCACGTGATGGAAGAGTTCCATGTTCTGGAGCGAGAAGAGGATGTAGGGCATGATGGCCGAGAAGATGTCGAAGGCCTCGTCGTCCTGTCCGGCCCTGCGGAGGCGGAAGACCCGGTCGAGGAGTTCGGTGAGGGGGAGGCCCGGCATCACGCCGCAGATGCCCGCCGGGACCAGCTCCAGGATGTAGAGGCCGCCCCACCCCTCCAGGACGCCCACAGCGCCGTGGGTGGCGCTGAGGATGGCCTTCAGCTTTTCCCCCATCATCGGCTCCTCCAGTTTGAGGTAGGCGAAATTGGGGGCGGCTTCCTTCAGGCGCTTCGCGAAGGAGGCCCCGACCGTGGGGCCGCCGGGGTTGAAGTCCTGGACGAGGAGGGGGAGGCGGATGGCCTGCGCCAGGTGGGTGAAGTAGCGGAGCAGGTCCTCCTCGGCGAGGGGGAAGAGGCGGGGCGCGGCGGAGGAGACAACGCTGGCCCCCAGGTCCTGCACGCGCCGGGCCGTATCGGCGGCGATCCGCGCGGAGGGGTGGTTGACCTGGGCGATCACCGGGATGCGCCCGCGCGCCTGGCTCACGGCGGCCTTCACCACGTCGAACCGCTCGGCCTCCGAGAGCTTGTAGAACTCGCTGGCGTAGGCGGGCAGGCAGACGGCGCTGGCCTTTGCCGCGACGCTGTAGTCGATCAGGCGTTTCAGGCTGTCGAAGTCGATGCCGCCGTCCTCGAAGAAGGGGGTCGGGATGATCGGCACGATGCCGTCGATGTGGACCATGAGACCTCCGAAAAGAGAGAACGCAGAACGCAGAACGCGGAACGATGAACGAAAAGCAAAATGGCCTTTGTGGGTTTTCGTTCTGCGTTCATCGTTCTGACTTCTGACTTCATCGTTAAAATAGGCTCCTGGGAGCGCGGATGCAAGGGAAAATCACAGGGGCGGCATATTTTGCTTGACGGGATTTCATATTGGATATATACTGAAACTCATACAGACTCCAAGAACTCAGCGACAGGCAGGCGCACTGTGTCATTTTTGTCTACATCTATCGGACTCTGCCGCGCGCAAAGGGCGATCCTGAGCGGGTTTCTGCTGGCCGCTCTTTTAGCGGGGGGTCTCCCTGTTCGCGCGACAGGGCAGGCGTCCGCCGCCCCGGACGTCCCATCCACCGTCGATTCACCAGAGTTGGGCGGGGGAGGACGATCCTGTGAATCGTCCAGGCGGCGACCCACCCCACTACCGGATCGTCTCCCCTCCCTGCCGGACAGCGTGGCCGCCGGCGAGGCGGAGGTGGCGCGAGCGCCCAGAGACGCCCGCGCCCACGTGCGGCTGGGGCGTCTGTACCTGGATGCGGGCCGCGGGAGGGAGGCCCTGAGGGCCTTTCAGAAGGCGGTCTCCCTGGACAAGGACCTGGCCGACGCCTACAACGGCATCGGGCTGTATTACATGAATGTGAAGAAGGACTGGAAGGCGGCGTCGAGGTATTTCAACATGGCCCTGGACAAGGACTGGGCGCACAAGGAGGCGCAGCTCAACCTGGCCCTGATGCACGTCCAGATGGGCAACTACGACGCCAGGGAGGCGGCGGAGCGGGTGCTGAAGATCGACCCGAATCACGCCCCGGCCTATCTCATGCTGGGCCGGTGGCACGAGCAGCGCGAGGAGTACGGCAAGGCGCTGGAGTACTACCGGAAGTACGTGGAGCTTCAGCCGGACGACGTGAAGGTGGGCCACGAGGTGGCCCTGAACCTGCTCAAGCTAAGGCGCTACGAGGAGGCCGAGGCGTTCGTGGCCACGTCCCTCCACACGTTCCATCGCTACGGCGTCCTGGCGCAGGTCTTCACGCGCCGGGGGGACTACGAGCGGGCGCTTCAGGCGTTCGAGCTGTACATCGAGGGGCTGGACGAGCGGGAGCGGGCGCTCTACCGGGACCTCTCCTTAGTGGCCTCCCCGGCGGAGGTCTGGGCCTACCAGGGGACGCCGGAGGCGAAGCGGCCCGCCTTTCTGAGGCGGTTCTGGCTCCGGCACGACCCGACGCTGGTGACCGGGGGGGCGCGGCGACAGGCCGAGCACTACCGGAGGGTCTGGTATGCGCGGGCCTACTTCGGGGAGAAGAAGTTCCCGTGGGACCGGCGCGGGGAGGTCTACATCCGCTACGGGGAGCCGGACTATCGCTCCACGTCGAGGGAGATCAACTTAGAGGCGCCTCCGGCGGTGCGCCGGGTGCAGGAGCGGATCGCCTATGAGCTGTACAGGGACCGGGCCGTGGGCGTGACCTTCACGGGGCCGATCTTTCCGGTGCAGATCGACCGATCCGTGGAGATGGAGGTGAGGCAGGCGGAGGAGGGGACCGAGTCGCCCGACCCGGAGATCCTCACCACCACCCCTGTGGGGATCGCCGGGCAGGACACGCTGGGCCTGTCCCGGTGGCGGCCCATGGTGATGGGGATGGACCCGGGACGGATCCCGTGGGAGGTCTGGGTGTACACGGGGATCGAGGACGGGATCGAGGTCGTGTTCACGGACCAGAATCTGAGCGGGGTCTTCGACTACGCCCCGACGCCGACGCCGGGGGCGGAGGACTTCCGCAGGCTGCGGGGGCCGGGGGAGCTGTCGAACATGCTGGCGACGTTCAACCGGTACGCGCCGGGGGTGGTCGTGCAGCGGGCGGCCTCCACCACGCCGGAGCACTACAACGTGGCCAGGGAGGCTGAGCCGATCCAGTTCTCCTACGATGTGGCGGACTTCCGGGGGCCGGAGGGGACCACCCGGGCCGAGGTCTACGCGGCCATCCCCCTGGGGCAGCTCTCCCCCGCCTCGACGCGGGATACGGCCCTGGTCGTGGAGCGCATTGTGGCCCTGGCCGACAGCGCCTTCGACCGGGTCTACCGGTCCAGAGACCAGATCGTCTACAGAGGGGAGGCGGAGGCCGGGGCCGTGCTGATGGACCAGGCGGACCTGCCCGTGCCGCCGGGACAGTACACCCTGGCCGTGCAGGTGCAGCAGAAGGGGACCAAAAGGATGCAGGTCTATCGGAGGCCCCTCAGCGTGGAGGCCTATCCCCCCGGCAGCCTGAGGCTCAGCGACCTTCAGGTGGCCAGGCAGGTGGCCCCGGCGCAGCCGGGGGAGACGCGGTTCGTCAAGCAGGGGTGGAAGGTCTCGCCTGCCCCTGGCCGGAGTTTCTACGAGGGGCAGGCGGCATTTCTCTACTTCGAGGTCTACAACCTGAGGCAGGACGAACAGGGACACACCCGGTTCGAGGTGTCCTACAGCGTGTCGGGCAGGCAGACGCGCCCGCTGGTGGTGCGGGCGCTGTCGGGGCTGGGGCGTCTTCTGGGCACGGAGGGGGCCGGGGAGGTGACGTTCCGGCACGAGCGGGCGGGGTCGGAGGGGATGGATGCGGACTATGTGGAGCTGGATCTGAGGGAGTCGGGCGCCGGGGAGTATGTGGTGCGGGTGACGGTGCGGGACCTCTTGTCCGGGGCGGGCGCTCAGAAGGAGACGACCTTCAGGGTCGTGCCGGGGAGATAAGTAGGGGCGCAGCATGCTGCGCCCCTACTAAATGTCTGAAAATATAGTAACACGATAGAATGAAAATCTTCTTGACAGGGCAGAAAATAAATGTACATTGGGACATTAAGTAAAATACATTAGGATTTGCTAAGTAAAATAGAGTAGAGGATTCATATTGCCTCCAGGAGGTACAGGGTGGGCCGGGAAAAGATGAGCAATGAGGAGAACTACTGCTTTGACGTGGCGGGCTATCTGATCATCCGGGGCGCGCTGACGCCGAAGGAGGTGGAGGAGTGCAACCGGGCGCTGGACCAGGGGGGCAGGATAGACGGGATGCTGGGGTGGCGGCCTCCCCTGCGCGAGCCGTTCAGGAGGCTGCTGATTCACCCTGTCCTGGTGTGGTACCTCAACCAGATCTGCGGCTACGGGTTCCGGCTCGACCGGGGGCCGCGCCTGATCGGAGACGCGGCGGGGGACGCGGGCGGCCCGCTCGCGGGGGGGAATGAGCCTCGCGATCCGGCGCGCGCGTACTACTATCAGAATGGCCGCCGGCAGTGTCAGGGGGTCTCTGTCACGTGGGCCCTGGCGGACGTGAACGAGGGGGACGGGGGGTTCGCGCTGGTCCCGTGCAGCCACAAGAGCAACGTGGAGACCCCGGAGGGGGTGCTGACCGGCCAGGACGACATGGGGCTGACCCTGCAGCCGGTCCTGAAGGCGGGGGACGCGCTGATCTGCGCGGAGACCGCGCTGCACGGCGTGCGGCCCTGGAGGGGGAAGGGGCCGCAGAGGCTGCTGACTTACTGGTATGCGGCGCGGGGGGCCGTCCAGTCCCTGGGGACGGGGCACAGGACGGAGGAAGACCCGATGCCCGGCTGGGTCGCGGAGATGACGCCGGAGCAGCGGGCCGTGTACTACCTGCCGGGCTATCGCCGCTTTGACCCGGCGCCTGCGCTGGGGTCGGACGGGGAGCGGTGCTGGGTCGAGGAGGAGGCGACGCGCAACGGTACATCCGAGTTGCATCCCCCTTCGATCTACGTCCGGGACCCGAACTCGAACGTCGACCACCGGGAGTTCTACTTCTGGGACCTGTGCGGGTATCTCGTCCTGCGGAACGTGATGTCGCCGGAGGACCTGGCGCTGGCCAATGAGGCCATTGACCGCTACGCGGACCGGATCGTGGTGGGGGAGGAGCTGGCGCGGGGGTCGAAGGCCCTGGCGGGCACGGGCCGGCCCACGCTGGGCGGGCTGCTGGCGCTGGACAGGCCCTACTGTCTGCCGTTTCGAAAGATGATTGCGCACCCGGCGGTGGTCCATCGCCTGAACTGGATGGGGGGGCGGGGCTTCCGGTGCGGGCAGCCCACGGCGTTCACGTCGGTGAAGGGGACCTCCGGCCACTCCCTGCACGATGCCAACGAGCCGCTCGTGCCGTCGCGCAGCTACGTGTTCCAGAACGGCCGGAGTTTCTGCGAGGCGATCACCGTGACCTGGCAGCTGCGGGACGTGAACGCGGACGATGGCGGTTTTGCCTGCGTGCCGGGCAGCCACAAGGCGCAGTATCCCATGCCGCCGGGCGTGCGGAGCTGCGACGATCACATGGGCCTGGTGGCGCATCCTGTGATGAAGGCCGGGGACGTGCTCTTTTTCATGGATGGGGCGCAGACGCACGGGGCGCTGGCCTGGACGAACGAGGTCCCCCGGCGCGCGATTCTGATCAAGTACTCCTCCCGCAACTTCAACCGGAGCGGGGGGGAGATGGCGCAGCCGGAGGTCCGATGGGGGGATATGGTGGAGGGGATGACCGAGGAGCAGCTCGCGGTGATGCGCGGGCCGGACCGGGACGTGCACAATGTGAACGTGCCCCGGCTGGTCGTGGAGGGGGGGGCGGTCAGGGTCTCCTACGAAAGGCGGGAGGGCGCTCTCTACAGCAGGGAGACGCCGATGGGGCCTCAAAAACAGCAATGAGTGCTGAGTGCTGAGTAAAAAGCAAAGGAATAGAGTTTTTGCCTTTACTCAGGACTCAGGACTCTTGACTCAGGACTTGTTTGAAACAGGAGGGCAGCCGCTTGTCCCTTGCGAAGGCTTTTCTCGATTTGATGCGTCCCTTCACATTGCTGGCCCCTGCCGTGGGCATCCTGGCGGCGTCCGCGATGGCGGGTGCAGGTTTCCCGCGTCCGGTCGCCCTCCTCTGCGCGCTGGCGGCGGCGCTGCTGAACGGGGCGGCCAACGCGGCGAACCAGTGCTTTGACGTGGAGATCGACCGGATCAACAAGCCCGGTCGCCCGCTCCCGTCCGGCCGGGTCGGTCTGCGCGCGGGGGCGGCCTTCAGCCTCCTCCTCTACGCCGGGGCGCTCTCCCTGTCTTTCTGCGTCAACCGGGGCGTCTTCCTGATCTTTCTCTTCACCGCCTCTCTCACTTTTCTGTACTCCGCCCCTCCCCTTCGGCTCAAACAGCACTTTCTCACGGCCAGCCTGACGCTCGCGGTCACGCGGGGGTGTCTGTTGATCGTGGCCGGCTGGGCCTGCGTCGGGCCGGTCTGGTCCGCGACGCCGTGGTTCATCGGGCTGGTGTTCGGCCTCTACATCCTGGGCGCGGGGAGCACGAAGGATTTTGCGGACATCCGGGGCGACCGGGCCTTCGGCATCCGGACGCTTCCGATTCTGATCGGGGTCCGGCGCTCCGCGCTTCTGATCTCGCCGTTTCTGGTCCTCCCTTTTCTTTTGATTCCGGTGGGGGTTTATGGGGGCTGGCTGACGCCTGCGGCGCTGCCGCTGACGGGGCTGTCGGCCTGGGGCTTCTACATCGCCTATCTGATCGTTCGGCGGCCCGAGGCGCTGACTCTGGAGACGAACCACGTCTCCTGGAAGCACATGTATCTGCTCCTGATGGCCGGGCAGGTCGGGTTTGCTGTGGTGTATATCGTGTAATAGGAGTCGTCCATGTCCAGGCCGAACCCCGGCCTTTTGAAGCTGGACCTCTACTGCAAGGGGATGCGGGTAGGCCCCACGTGCGACCTGGA
>CAYRZX010000001.1:52629-72209 GCA_964428665.1 uncultured Gemmatimonas sp. | reverse complement strand
GCCCCGGCGATGTCGGCGATCACGCCGGGCCGGTCCTCGGCCACGACCAGGATTTCGTGGAGGACGTGGAGGAAGCCCTTGGAGTCCTTCGGGATGCCCCCGCGCACCCGGTTGGCGTAGTCAAAGTCCTGGCCGAGGGCGTCGTCCCCGACCCGGTCGCGCAGCTCCAGCAGGCGCCGGACGTAGCGGTCGATCATCTCCCGGATGACCGGGCCGTTCGTGGCGCAGATGTCGCGCCACATCTCATAGGGGCTGGAGGCGATGCGGGTCAGATCCCGGAACCCCCCGGCGGCCAGCCGGAGGAAGCGCCCGTCCCCCTCGTCCAGCTGCCCGACCGTGCCCACCAGGGCCGTGGCGATCATCTGCGGGAGGTGACTGATGGCGGCGGCGGCGCGGTCGTGGACCTCCGGCGGCATGACCACAGGCTGCGCCCCGATGCGCCGGACAAAGGCGATGAAGCGCTCCTGAACCGCGTCGGGGACGCCGGGGGCGGGCGTCAGGACGTAAATGGCGTTCTGAAACAGAAACGGGTCTGCGGCGGTCACGCCGCTCTTCTCGGACCCGGCCATCGGGTGCCCGCCGATGAAGTGGACGCCCGCCCGGCCCAGGGCCCCGGCCCTGGCCACGACCTCCGCCTTCGTGCTCCCCACATCCGAGACCACCGTCCCGGCCCCCGCGCGCGGGACCACCTCCTCGATCAGAGACAGGATGCGGGAGATGGGCGTGCAGAGGAAGACGGCGTCGGCCCCGGCGATGCCGTCCGGCAGGTCCGCGTAATCGACGCCCCTGTCCACAGCGCCGATGCGCACGGCCTCCTCCACGGTCTGCGGACGGCTGACGCCCACGACCTCCCGGCAGGCCTTCACCCGCTTGCAGGCCAGGCCGAGGGACCCGCCGATCAGGCCGACGCCCACGACGGCGATGCGGTTAAAAAAGGGGCCTTCGTCCATAAGAAAGACCACAGACCACAAGACCACAGACCACAAGACTATAGGTCCTGTGGTCCTGTAGTCTTGTGGTCTCATTTACGGTCATATCGTCCTGTTGAGCGCCGGGACGATGATGCGCAGCTCCCGCATCAGCTCGTCGAACTGTTCGGGGAACAGCGCCTGCGCGCCGTCGGACAGGGCGTGGGCCGGGTCGTTGTGGACCTCGATCATCACGCCGTCCGCCCCGGCGGCCACGGCGGCGCGGGCCATCGGCAGGACCTTGTCCCGGATGCCGGTCCCGTGGCTCGGGTCGGCGATCACGGGGAGGTGGGAGAGCTTGTGGACCACCGGAATGGCGCTGATGTCGAGGGTGTTCCGGGTGTAGGTCTCGAACGTGCGGATGCCCCGCTCGCAGAGCATGACCTGGTGGTTGCCCTCGGACATCACGTACTCCGCGGCCATCAGCCACTCCTCGATGGTGGCCGCCATGCCGCGCTTCAGGAAGACCGGCTTCCGGGTCTTGCCCAGCTCGCGCAGCAGGCTGAAGTTCTGCATGTTCCTGGCCCCGGTCTGGAAGATGTCCGCGTATTCGGTCACCAGGGGGATCTGGCTCCGGTCCATCACCTCGGTGACCACGAGCATGCCGAACCGGTCGGCGGCCTGGCGGAGCAGCTTGAGGCCCTCCTCGCCCATCCCCTGAAAACTGTAAGGGGAGGACCTCGGCTTGAAGGCCCCGCCGCGCAGGATCCTGGCGCCTGCCTTGCTCACGCACTCCGCGATCCCCACAATCTGGTCCCGGCTCTCCACGGAGCAGGGGCCGGCCATGACGACGACCTGATCTCCGCCGATCTCCACGTCCCTGATCCTGATCACGGTGTTCTCCGACCGGAAGGTCCGGCTGACCAGCTTGTAGGGCTCGCTGATCCGGACCACCTCGTGCACGCCCTCCATGACCTGCAGGTCTCTCTCGTCCAGCCCGGTCTTGTCCCCGATCGCCCCGATCACCGTCCGGGTGACCCCCGTGGACCGGTGCGTGCTGAAGCCCATCTCCCTGAGTTTTTCGATCACGGCCTGGATCTGCTCCTCCGTGGCATGACTTTCCATGACGACTACCATGACAGTGCTCCTTGCTATTCCGACCGCTCCTGTTCGAGCCGGCGGGATTCCTCGATGATCTGTTGAAAGATGCGTTTGAGCGCCGCGCCGCTCAGAGGCCCTCCGTTGAGGCCTTCGACCCGGCTCAGGACGGCCATCTCCCGCTCCGGCGCATAGATCGGCCTTCCCTGCGCCTTCTTGATCTTGCCGATCTCCAGCGAGCAGGCCATCCGCCGGTTGAGACTCTCCACGATGGCCGCGTCGATCTCGTCGATCCGGCTGCGCCAGTCCTCGATGTCCATCTATGCGCCTCCCCTGAGAGGTTCGATCAGCGTCTCCACGAACTGCCCGACCCGGCCCACCACGTCCGGGTCTTTGGCGCGCGCCCCCACCTGCCGGACGATGGCGCTGCCCACCACCACGGCGTCGGCGTGACGCCCGACCTCCCGCGACTGCGCCGGGTTTGAGATGCCGAACCCCACGGCCACGGGCTTGGACGAGTGGCGCCGAATCCTCTGAACCATCGCCCCGATGTTCCGTTCCAGACTCTCCCGCTCCCCAGTGACGCCGGTGCGGGAGACATAATAGATGAACCCGGTGGTGCAGTCCGAGATCAGGCGGATGCGGTCATCCCGGCTGGTGGGCGTGAGCAGGAAGATCGTGTCGATCCCCCGCTCATCCATCAGGCGCTTGTAGTCCCGCCCCTCCTCCGGCGGCAGGTCCAGGACGAGGACGCCGTCCGCGCCCACGGCCTTCGCGTCGTGCGCGAAGCGCTCCAGGCCGTAGTTGTGGACCGGGTTGAAGTAGGTGAACAGGACGAGGGGGATCTCCGTGTCCCGCCGCAGGTTCGCGACCAGGTCCACGACCTTTCCGGTGGACGCCCCGGCCCTCAGCGCCCGCTGCGACGCCTCCTGGATGACCGGCCCGTCGGCCAGGGGGTCCGAGAAGGGGATGCCCAGCTCCACGACATCCACGCCCCGGCGGTCCAGCTCCAGGATCAACTGCCGGGTCGTCTCCGTGTCCGGGTCGCCTGCCGTCAGGTAGGCGATGAACCCCGTCCGCCCGCGACGCTTCAGGTCGCTGAATCTGTCCGAGATGCGGCTCATTCGATGCCCTTGAGATACTTGATCGCCTGCTGCACGTCCTTGTCCCCCCGGCCGGAGAGGTTGACGACGATGACCTGATCCCTCCGCATCTGCGGGGCGAGCTTGCGGAGGTGGGCGACGGCGTGGGCGCTCTCCAGGGCCGGGATGATCCCCTCGGCCCGGCTGAGGAGACGGAACCCCTCCAGGGCCTCCTCGTCCGTGGCGTAGGTGTATTCGATCCGGCCCCGGTCCTTGAAGTAGCAGTGCTCCGGCCCCACGCCGGAGTAGTCCAGCCCGGCGGAGACGGAGTGGGTGAGGCCGATCTGCCCGTCGTCGTCCTGGAGGAGGTAGATCTTCGCGCCGTGCAGCACGCCGAGCCGGCCGGTCTGGAAGCGGGCCGCGTGCTGGCCGGAGGCGATGCCGAGGCCCCCGGCCTCCACGCCGATCAGCCGGACGCCTTCGTCACCGAGGAAGTCGTGGAACAGGCCCATCGCGTTGCTCCCCCCGCCCACGCAGGCCACCAGGCAGTCGGGCAGGCGGCCCTCCATCTCCAGGGCCTGTTTGCGGGCCTCCTCGCCGATCACGCGCTGGAAGTCCCGGACGATCATCGGGTAGGGGTGGGGCCCCAGGACGGAGCCGAAGATGTAAAAGGTGGTCTCCACGTTCGTGACCCAGTCCCGGATGGCCTCGTTGATGGCGTCCTTGAGGGTGCGGCTGCCGGAGGTCACGCCCGTGACCTTTGCGCCCAAAAGGCGCATGCGGAAGACATTGAGGGCCTGGCGCTCCATGTCCTCCGTGCCCATGAAAATCTCGCACTCCAGGCCGAACATGGCCGCCACGGTGGCCGTGGCCACGCCGTGCTGCCCCGCGCCGGTCTCGGCGATGATGCGGGTCTTGCCCATGCGCCGGGCCAGGAGGATCTGCCCCATCGTGTTGTTGATCTTGTGCGCGCCGGTGTGGCAGAGGTCCTCCCGCTTGAGATAGACCTTCGCGCCGCCCAGCGTCTCGGTCAGCCGTCGGGCGAAATAGAGGGGCGTGGGCCGGCCCACGAACTCGCGGAGGTAGCGCCGAAGCTCCTCGTGAAACGCCGGGTCGTCCTTCGCCTGCCGGTAGGCGGCCTCCAGGTCCTCCAGGAGGGCCATCAGGGTCTCCGGCACGAACCGCCCGCCGTAGACGCCGAAGTGGCCGGATTCGTCAGGAAGCGCAGGAGATACGTTCTCTGCTCTGGCGGCTGTCATGTCGATCTGTTACCTCTCTTTTCACATATAGGATTACCCGCGCATTCAAGCCGGAGGAACCGGCGCTTGCCGACCTGAAGCACAGACGCCCTGTCCGCATTCACGACCGCATCGACGTCCTCCACGCGCTGCCCGTCAAGCCTCACCCCGCCCTGCTGGACGAGGCGGCGTCCCTCGCTCCTGCTGGGCGCAAGGCGGGCTTCGATGAGGAGGTCCAGCAGATTCATGGGCGCGGAGAGGGCAAGGGTCGGCATCTCCTCGGGGAGGTCGCGTCTCTGGTGCACCTGTTCAAAATGCGCCGCCGCCCTGTCCGCCGCCTCGTTCCCGTGAAAGATGCCCACGACCTCCCACGCGAGCCGGCGCTTGGCCTCCATGGGGTGGAGGTCCCCGTCCGACAGGCTGCGCTCCAGACCGGCGATCTCTTCGGGCGACCAGCGCGTGACCAGGTTGAAGTAGTTTGGACATCGCCCCGTCGGGCAGGCTCATCACCTTTCCGTACTGCTCCTCGGGCGGCTCGTCAACCCCGATATAGTTGCCCGCCGACTTGCTCATCCTCCTGTGGCCGTCCGTGCCGACCAGGATGGGCAGGGTGATGCAGACCTGGGGGCGCTGCCCGAAGACCTCCTGGAGCCTCCGGCCCGCCATCAGGTTGAAGAGCTGTTCCGTGCCGCCGAGCTGCACGTCCGCCTTCAGTTCGACCGCGTCATAGGCCTGCATCAGGGCATAGAAGAACTCGTGCATCCAGACGGGATCGCCCGCGTCCCAGCGTTTGCGGAAGTTCTCCCGGATCAGAAATTGCTGGACGGTGAAGTGAGAGGCGAGCCGGACCACCTCTCCGAACGAGAGCTTGCCCAGCCAATCGGCATTGTAGCGGACGGCAGTCCGTTCACGGTCCAGGATCTTGAACGCCTGCTCCGCATATGTCCGGGCGTTTTCGGCCACTTCCTCCGGGGGCTTCTGGGGTCGGGCGCTGTCTTTGTCTGACGCATCGCCGATCAGGCCGGTGAAGTTTCCGATCAGGAAGATGACCTCGTGACCCAGGTCCTGAAATCGGCGTAGCCTCCGCATGCTGACCGTGTGGCCGAGGTGGATGTCCGGCGCCGTGGGGTCATAGCCGCAGTAGACCCGCAGGGGGCGGCCTTCGGACAGGCGCTCCCGAAGCTCCCCGGCCATGTGCCGGGCGGTCTGCGGATCTCCGTAGTCCGCCCCGCGCATCAGAAGGACAACCTGTTCGTCGATGGATTTCAACGCTGCCTCTCCGATCCTCTCGCTGCGCGGATGAACGCCTCCACCTTCTCGCGGTCCTTGCGGCCCGGCTCCCTCTCCACGCCGCTGCCCACGTCCACGGCGTAGGGCCGGACCTTCGCGACGGCCTCGGCCACGTTGTCCGGGTTGAGGCCGCCGGACAGGATGATCCGGCCATAGCGCCTGGCCTCGACGGCGACCTCCCAGTTGAACGTCTTCCCCGTCCCGCCCCTCAGGTTGGGGTCGTAGGCGTCGAGCAGAAAGGCGTCGGCCTGGTAGGCGGCCAGGCGCTTCACGTCGAACCCCTCCCCGACCCGGAAGGCCTTGATCACGCGCAGGCCCGGGAATCGGCTGCAGTACTCCGGAGACTCGTCGCCGTGAAGCTGCACGGCCCGGAGGCCGACCAGGCCGGCGACGCCGGCCACCCGGTCGGGCGGCTCGTCCACGAACACGCCCACGGGCGTGACGAAGGGGGGCAGGCCCCGGACGACCTCCGCCGCACGTTCGGGCGGAATGTAAGGCGCGGCCTTCGGGTAGAAGATAAACCCGACGGCGTCCGCGCCGCACTCAACGGCGTACAGAGCGTCGTCCAGATTCGTCGTGCGGCAGATCTTGACCCTGACCATGTCCCAGCAACTCTCGAAGCTTTTTCCCGATGTCCGGCTCCCGCATCAGGCTCTCGCCGACCAGGATGGCGTCGGCCCCGGCGTCCTGAAGACGAACCACATCCTCTCTTGTATGGATGCCGCTCTCGCTGACGACGAGGACCTCCTCCGGGACCTGTCCGATCAGCCGCTCCGTGACGGCAAGGTCCGTCCTGAAGGTCCGGAGGTCCCGGTTGTTGATGCCGACGACCTGCGCCCCGGCGTCCAGGGCGGCCTTTAGCTCGCCCTCCGTGTGGACCTCCACGAGGGCATCCAGGCCCAGGCTGTGCGCCAGGTCGAGGTATTCTTTAAGTTGACCCGCCGACAGGATGCCCACGATCAGCAGGACCGCGTCCGCCCCGATGGCCCGCGCCTCGTAGACCTGGTAGGGGTCGACGGTGAAGTCCTTGCGGAGGAGGGGGAGGTCCACAACCTGCCGGACCTGGGTCAGCGCGCAGGCGCTCCCCTGAAAGTAGCGCTCGTCGGTGAGCACGGAGACGGCCCGCGCCCCGTTGGCCTCGTAGGTCGTCGCGATCTCCGCCGGGTCGAAGTCGGGCCGGATGAGGCCCTTCGACGGGGACGCCTTCTTGACCTCCGCGATGGCGGCGATGCCGTCGGCCCCCCGCAGCGCCCGCGCAAAACGGCGCTCGCCGGGGTCCCCGGCCACCCGGTCCTTTAACGCCTCGAAGGGGAGCCGCCGTTTGCTCTCGGCGACGAACTCCCGTTTGTAGGCGACGATCTCGTCAAGGATCGTAGACATAGCGCTCTTATTCGTTGCTCATCGCCTTGAGTTGCTCCAGCTTCTCCAGCGCCCTGCCGGAGTCGATGGACCTCTGCGCGATGGGGATGCCCCCGGCGATGTCGTCGGCCAGGCCCCCGGCGCATACGGCGGCGGCGGCGTTGAGGAGCACGGCGTCCCGCCTGGGGCCTTCGGCCCCTTTCAGGACGTCGAGGGCGATCCTCGCGTTCACCTGCTCGTCCCCGCCCCGCAGGTCCTGAGGCGACGCCCGCCTCAGGCCGAACTCCTCCGGCGTGACGCGGTAGGTGCGGACCTGTCCGTCTCGCAGCTCGCTGACCTTCGTCTCGCCGGTGAGGGTGATCTCGTCCAGCCCGTCGGCGCCGTGCGCCACGAGCGCCCGTTCAGCGCCGAGGCGGAGGAGGACCCCGGCCAGGGTCTCGGTGAGGGCCGGGCTGTAGACGCCGATGAGCTGCCGCTTCGCGCCCGCCGGGTTGGTCAGGGGGCCCAGGACGTTGAACACGGTCCTTGCCCCGATCTCCCGGCGAGGGCCGACGGCGTGCTTCATGGCCGTGTGGAGCATCGGCGCGAACAGAAAGCCGATGCCGACCTCGTCCAGGCAGCGCCCGACCCGCTCCGGAGAAAGTTCGATGTTCACGCCGAGGGCCTTCAGCACGTCGGCGCTTCCGCATTTGCTGGACATCGCCCGGTTGCCGTGCTTGGCCACGCAGAGACCCGCGCCGGCCAGGACGAAGGCCGCGGTCGTGGAGATGTTGAACGTCCCGGAGGCGTCCCCGCCCGTCCCGCACGTGTCCACCACGACGGCGTGGCGCGTGACCACCCGCGTGGCCCTCTGACGCATGGCCGAGGCGCACCCGGCGATCTCGTCCACCGTCTCCCCCTTGACCCGGAGGGCGACCAGGAAGGCCCCGATCTGCGCGGGCGTGGCCTCCCCGGCCATGATCTCGTCCATCACGCCTGCGGCCTCCGCCTGCGTGAGATGCTGTCCGTCGATCAGCTTGGCAATGGCTTCGCGGATCATGGCGTCTGCTCCTGGATGGGCTGACCCCAGACCTCTTTGAGCGGGATCTCCAGGCCGGGGAAGAGCGCGGGGCGAAAAGTCTCATCCCCTCCGCAGGTGGACGTCAGGCGGTAAGTCGATCCGTCCAGGACGAACTCCTCCAGCGTCTGGGCCTGCGCGTCTATCAGCCAGAGGTGGGGGACGCCGTGCCGGGCGTAAATGCGCATCTTCTGGATGCGGTCTCTCCGCAGGCTCGACGGGGACAGGATTTCGACGGCCAGGTCCGGAGCGCCCTGAAGGTTCAGCTCCGTGACGACCTTCGAGCGGTCTCTGGAGATGAAGATCAGGTCGGGCTGCAGGACATTGCGCTTGTCCAGCACCACGTCGCACGGGGCCGCAAGGACCTCGCCGAGACCGTGAGACTTGACGTGCGGCCCGATGATCAGGCCCAGATTGAACGAACATCTCTGATGATCGACTCTCGGAGCAGGCGACATGACGAGTTCCCCCTCGATGACCTCGTACCGGTTTCCGTCGTCGGGCAGGGCCGCGTAGTCCTCGTAGGTCCAGATTTTGTCCTGCGGCGTGATCTGGGTCTGAATCGCCATCGCATATCCTCCTCTCACGCATCCAGAAAGTTCTTGAGGAGCTTTTTCCCCTCGGGGGTCAGGATCGACTCCGGGTGGAACTGCACGCCCTCGACGGGCATCGTCTTGTGGCGCAGTCCCATGATCAGGTTGTCAGAGGTCTCCGCCGAGACCTCGAAGCAGTCGGGCAGGGTCTCCCGTCTCACGATCAGGGAGTGGTAGCGCGTGGCCGTGAAGGGATTCTCCAGCCCCCGGAACAGCGTCCGCCCGTCGTGGTGGATCTGGGACACCTTGCCGTGCATGAGGTAGGGGGCGCGCACGACCTCCCCGCCGAAGGCCTGGCCGATGGCCTGGTGGCCCAGGCAGACGCCCAGGAGCGGAATCTTCCCCGAAAAGCGCCGGATCAGGTCCAGGCAGATGCCGGCCTCGTTCGGGGTGCAGGGGCCGGGCGACATGACGATCTTGTCGGGCGCCATCGCAGCGACCTCGTCGAGGGTGATCTTGTCATTCCTGAAAACCCGCAGGTCCGCGCCCAGCTCGCCGAGGTACTGGACCAGGTTGTAGGTGAAGGAGTCGTAGTTGTCGATGACCAGGATCATCAGGTCAGCTCCCCCCTCTCGGCCATTTCCACGGCCCGGATCAGGGCCTTGGACTTGTTGACCGTCTCCTGGTACTCCTCCTCCGGCACGGAGTCGGCCACCAGGCCGCCGCCCGCCTGGATGTAGGCCACCCCGTCCTTGACCACGAGGGTGCGGATGGCGATGCAGGTGTCCAGGTTGCCGGAGAAGTCCAGGTAGCCCACCGCACCCCCGTAGACCCCGCGCCGGGTGGGCTCCAGTTCGTCCAGGATCTCCATCGCCCGGATCTTGGGCGCGCCCGACAGGGTGCCCGCCGGGTAGCACGCGAAGAGGGCGTCGAGGGCGTCCACGCCGGGCCTCAGCGCGCCGCGCACGTTGGAGACGATGTGCATGACGTGGGAGTAGCGCTCCACCGTCATCTGCTCGGTCACGCGCACCGAGTCGAAGCGGGAGACCCTCCCCACGTCGTTCCGGCCCAGGTCCACCAGCATGATGTGCTCGGCGCAGTCCTTGGGGTCGGCCAGCAGCTCGCGCTCCAGGGCCTGGTCCTCCTCCTCGGTCTCCCCCCGCCGCCGCGTCCCGGCGATGGGCCGGACCTGCACGACCCCGTCCTCCACGCGCACGAGCAGCTCCGGGGATGCCCCGACCAGATGCACGCCGTCGAGGGACACGAAGAACATGTAAGGAGAGGGGTTGACGACCCGGAGCATCCGGTAGATGTCGAAGGGATCCACAGTCACCTCCGTCTCGAACCGCTGGGACAGCACGACCTGGAAGATGTCCCCGGCCAGGATGTACTCCTTGCACCGCGCCACCTTCCGGAGGTAGTCCGCCTTCTCCACGTTCGACGTCACCACGCACCGCCCCCTGCCGCGCCGGAGGGAGATGTCCGCCGGAGAGCGCAGGGCCTCCTCTAATGCCTCGATCCGCCTCTGCGCCTCCTCGTAGCGGCCTCTCAGGTCCCCGCCGCCGTCCTTCAACACGTTGGAGATGAGCAGGATCCTGTGTCTGACGTTGTCGAAGGCGACCAGGGTGTCGAAGAAGAGGAAGACGATCTCATCCAGACCCAGGTCGTCCCGTGCGGTGTCGGGAATCTCCTCGACCAGGCGGATGGCGTCGTAGGAGACGTAGCCCACGGCCCCGCCCGTGAACCGGGGCAGCCCCTTCAGGTGGACCGACCTGTAGCGCCGGACCAGCGCCCGCAGCTCCGCGATGGGGTCCCCCTCCCAGGACCGCGTCTCCTCCCGGACGCGGTCCTCCACCGTGATGCGGCGCCCCCGGCTTCGGAAGATCATAAAAGGGGCCACGCCGAGGAACGAATAGCGAGCGATCTTCTCGCCCCCCACCACGCTCTCAAAAAGAAAGGAGTAAGGGTCTCGCCTCCGGGCCTTCAGGTAGGCCGACACCGGCGTCTCCGTGTCCCCCAGGATCTCTTTGTAGACCGGGATCGCGTTGTCCCCCCCAACCATCTCCTGGACCTCTTCTAACGTCGGTCGAATCACGCCCGCTCCTCGCCGAAAATATGATCTAACATATTAGAGATCATTAACATAACACTATCTTCAGAGCGATGTCAAGCGAAAACCTCGCAGGGAGGGCAACAAAAAACCGTGAGCACCTTCAGATGCCCACGGCCTTTGCTCTGTCCTGAATCGAGGTCAACAGCAGTCAGCGCGATGGGCAGTCCCCTCCATAAAAGCGCCAGTAATAATAGAAGCGCGAAGACTCGAAGAAGGATGCCCGGTTTGACGACATAAGGAGGTTTCCTGACTCAAAAAGCCGCAGACGACACAGATTGGAGATTCCAAGATACAGAATCTCAGGGCGGATGTCAAGGCCGAAATTCGCCCAATGGACAGGTCACGCTTTACGCGATTGACCACGAACATATCCGGTATGCCATGCAGCAGTCCATCCGCCCTAACCACAGCCATCCCCATTCCACGTCGACTGCACTCACCCGCACAGAAGCCGCGTGCTGGCCCTGGCTATACCGGGAGCTGAACCTTCTCGTACAGGAACTCCGGCGCAAAGTCTGCGCCGTTTGGCCAGCAGAGCGTACGGAATTCCGGATGCACCGCAAACTGCCTGAAGACAGCCAGATCCTTCAGGGGCTCGAACAGCTCCCCATATAGTTCCTCAGCCAGATCGACATCCCCTTCGGCGCCATCAGCGAACCGAAGGTGGACCGTGTAGTCGCCGACGTACTCTGCATGCTCAACTCTTGGTATCATCTCGCTACTCCAGGGGTGTGATCTTGTAGGATGGAAATGGGGCGGCGGATGCTCCCTTGCGAACATGCCAATCACAATTCCAAGGAATCTCGATAGCTCGGGCATGGACTCTTCTTGCCTCTTCTCTCCCTTGGTCTTGACAGATAACGCTAAAGCTCAGCTGTCGCGACCGCAGAGAGCGGTCGGCTGCAGCGCCTGGTTAGGCCCGCTATCCCTCAGCCGGCTCAGTTCCTCCTTGCACGTCAGGTACCGTCGGAGGGAATCCGTTGCTCCCGGCACGTCCGCTCGTATGTCGCCCCCAGGTTCACCGGTAAACAAAGGCCGCCACGCAGCCACAGCGGCATCGTAGGAAACGGATGTCCCACTGCCAACATCTCCTGCCAGATATCCAGACTCGGTTGCCCTCCGCGCTCCACTGGCCGATAGGCGACCGAATAGAGTTCGGCCTTTATGGGCACCCCAACGGGCGCATGGAGACGAGCCAAGAGTTCGTCGTGGAGGTTCGCCCTCCGATCAGTCACCACATCTACGACAACCAGCCCGATCCCCTGTTGCAGATAGGTGGCGCACTTGGAGACGAAGGCATCCCGGTGAGCCGGGCGATCCTTGTTTGCCGGGCTCACTAACTCGATGGCCCCAGCTAGGGTCGGGCCCGCCTCCCGGCTAAAAACCAGCACTTCCACGACGTCAGTGATGACGGAGATGGGGACAGTCTGCGTAGGGGCAGGGGCAGCCCACCCCGCACCTACACCAGCCGACCCCGGCCCGGCTTCCTCAAAGGTGGCCACATCGATCTCGATGCCGAACTGCACGTTCGCTTCAGCAAAGTAGCCTTCAGGCAGCCGCTGGTTCAAATCGGCGGCGAGGTAAGTCGCCCAAGCGTTGTGGAAGGCGTGCCAGTGACGCCGAAGGCTGAGGGGCGGCCGAAAATGGTCTTGCAATGCCATGGTGAGAATCCCCTCTTACAAATGCGAAGCCCAGGGCCGAACGACTCAGGTCAGCGGCGGGCGCGGTGAACGGCTCCAACGGCGCAAACGCTCCTATGCGCCCGTCCGCTGCACCGGCTGGTTGGGCAAGATCCCACCCAGCCTCCAATGGTTCTCTCCGGGAGACTGACTCGCTGGTCGTTAATCGGGGGCGCCTCTTACGACGCGGGCGGAGGGAGGAACTCGATGCCATACCGCGCGCAAACCTGGAAGACCCTGGGCATATCCGGCGGATCGTCGGGAAGCGCGCTCAACTCCTCCATACACTGCTCGAACCCCCCAGGGGTCGCCAGCACAAGCATCCGGCCCGGAGTGGAACTGAGAAACTTGAAGGCGTGGGGGATACCGCGAGGAAGGTAGACCGTGGCTCCCGGGCCTGCCCGCACGATTTGATCGCCGCAGTGGAACTCGTACTCGCCTTCCAGGATGTAGAACGTCTCGTCCTCCCGGGAGTGGACGTGAGGCGGCAGGTACGTTCCGGCAGGGTTGGTATTGTCCAGAAGCGTGAAGGCTCCCCCGCTATCCTGGCTGCTTACCTTGACGAGGAATTCGACGCCGCCGAAGATGCGCAGCTTCTTGCCTTCGTTTGGTTGAAGGATGGTTGGCCTCATGGGTATTCCTCCTCTCTTGGTTGCCGACGCACCGGTATTGGTCGCCATGCTCGGCAATCCGTTGGTATGGTTTTTTTATTCGCACAAATAACGACTCTCCTTGCGGCGGCAGATAAAAGATCAGAGTGACAAGGCCGGGTGGATGCTTGTGCGGCCCAACTTGTTATTGAGCCGCCTACATCCACGGATAATCCATTACACCCCGCCTACATCCGGGGATAATCCATTACACGTGCCTGGATTTGTGGATATCCCATTCGACGCGGCGAGATCATATTTTCTGGCACGCTTATTGCGGCTGTACCGCTAAGAATTGTAAGAGCAGGCTCCTAATTCACAGATTTTCAAAAGAGATCCGTGCTTTCTTCTGCAAAATCGGTGTGTATATTCCTTTCCACTGGTGTATACAACATCCCAGGGTTGACTATACCAAGGAAAAAATGATGTCCCCTACGCAACCCTCTGTCGTAAGACCGGCTAAGAAATTGCTCGACCAGGTTCGCGAGGTCATCCGACGCAAACATTACTCATGTAAAACGGAGAAGTCCTACGTCGCCTGGATAAAGCGCTTCATCTTGTTCCACGGCAAGAGACACCCAAGGGAAATGGGCAAAACCGAGATCGAAGCCTACCTCACCTATCTGGCCCAGGATCGCAAAGTAGCGGCAGCAACACAAAATCAAGCGTTCAATGCGATTCTCTTTCTTTACAGAAACGTGCTTCAAGTCGAGCTGGAGGGTGCTCTCAATGCGGTTCGGGCGAGGCGCCCAGAGCGTGTTCCCACGGTTTTAACCCGTGAGGAAGTTCACCTCATCCTCGATGCCATGTCTGGTCCACCGCAACTCATAGTTCAGTTGCTGTACGGTTGCGGATTGCGCTTGATGGAGGACCTTCGGTTGAGAGTGAAGGATATAGATTTCGGACTGAATCAACTCGTGATCCGCGATGCCAAGGGAATGAAGGATCGGGTGACCATGTTGCCTGAGCTTCTCAGGGGAAGTCTGCAGAAGCAGTTGCTGCGGACTCGCCTGGTACACAAAAAAGATCTGGCCAGAGGATATGGCCGGGTGGTGTTGCCCTATGCGCTGGCCCGCAAATATCCCGGTGCAGACCGGGAATGGGGCTGGCAATACGTGTTCCCGGCCAGCCGGTTGTACCAGGAAAGAGAGACCGGAATCGTCAGACGGCATCACCTGCACGAGAGTTGCGTGCAGAAAGCGTTGCGCGTGGCGGCGCGGATAGCCGGCATTGCCAAGCCAGTCCATTGTCATATCTTCCGCCACAGCTTTGCAACCCATCTACTGGAGGCGGGTTACGACATCCGCACGGTGCAGGAATTACTCGGCCATAAAGATGTGAGCACGACCATGATTTACACCCACGTGCTCAATCGCGGCGGACTGGCCGTGCGCAGTCCGCTGGATAGTTGACCTGCAAAAAGGGCGACCGCAAGGGTCGCCCTCAGTCCTGCCGTCGATGGTGTTGACCTCGATCCTGACCTGCAAAAAGAGCAAGCGGGGGCCGCCCCTACTCGGTCTTGCCGTCGATGGTCCCGACCTCGATCTTGAGGTCCGCCCGGTCGATGATCCGGTCGATGCGCCCGTCGCTGATCCAGACCACCCGGTCCGACACGTCGAGCATCTTGTGGTCGTGCGTGGCCGTCACGATGGTGACGCCCGACTGCTTGTTCATCTCCCGCAAAAGGTCGATGATCTCCGTCCCGGTCTTCAGGTCCAGGTTGCCCGTCGGCTCGTCGGCCAGGATGATCGCCGGGTCGTTGGCCATCGCGCGCGCCACGGCCACCCGCTGCTGCTGCCCCCCCGACAGCTCATAGGGTTTGTGAGAGACCCGTTGGCCCAGGCCGACCTTGTCCAGCAGGGTCACGCCCTTGTCCCGCGCCTCGTCGGAGGTCAGCCCTGCGAACACCATCGGCAGGGTGACGTTCTCCAGCGCCGTCATCACGGGGATGAGGTTGAACGACTGGAAGATGTAGCCGATCTTCCGGCAGCGCAGCCAGGCCAACTCGTAGGCGTCTAACTGCGCCACGTCCACGTCGTCGATGTAGACCTTTCCGGACGTGGGCTTGTCCAGGCCGCCGATCATGTTGAACAGGGTGCTCTTCCCGGACCCGGACGGCCCCATAATGGAGATGTACTCGCCGGCCTCGATCTCAATGTTGACCCCCTTGAGGGCCTCCAGCTCGACCTCCCCCATCTTGTAGACCTTCTTCACTTCCTGCGTCCGCACCACCGCCATAAGTCAAACCCTCAAGTTAGACTTCCAGCCTCATCGCGTCAACGGGTTCCATCTTGGCCGCCTTGTAGGCCGGGAGGATACCGCCAAACAGGGAGAGAAATGAGCCAACGGCCACGGCCAGAAGCGCATTCTTCAACAGCTCCAGGCCGGGGAGATGGGTGAAGATCACCATCCCGTAGCCGACGAGGTTGATGATCAGCGTCAGCAGAAAGCCGACGACGACGCCGATGATCGTCCCCGCGCTCCCCTGGAACGCGGACTCCAGGAGAAAGAGCTTGATGATGAAGGAGTCGAGCGCGCCAAGACACTTCATCGTCCCGATCTCCCGAAACCGCTCCGTGACCGACATCAGCATGGCGTTGGTGATCCCCACCAGGCAGACCAGGAGGGAGAGCACGACCAGCCACGTGTTCTTGGACCGCTCCTGGGCCGCCGCCTCGCTGTCCGCGTCCACGTCGATCCCCTTCCGCTGGAGCTGCAGGTTGATCGCGGGGTCGTTCGCGGCCTTGAGTTCGGCGATGAGGGCGTTGGTCGTCCAGATCGACATCAGGAAGGCGATGGCCAGAATGATGCCGCTGGCCGTGATCAGAGACCGTCCGAACCTGATCCGGACGCTGTTGATGCTGATCTCCACCGCCTTGCTCCAGGGGAGGTTGACCTGCTGGGCGATCTCCGTGGGAGCAGCACCGACGATCGGCTGACCGACGGCCATGGGGAAAGTACCTCCTGAAAACAAGTCCTGAGTAATGAGTCCTGAGTAATGAGTCCTGAGTAAAGGCAAAAACGCTGTTCTCTGTTTTTACTCAGCACTCAGCACTCAGCACTATTTTTTCACCTTCCGGCGATTCGAGGCGTTGAGCACGTCGGGGTTCACGATCGTGGGCGGCTTCTCCCCCTTGAGGGCCGCGATCAGGTTCTCCGCGGCAAGGGTCGCCATGTCGTCCCGGGTCTTGTGGGTGGCGCTGGCGATGTGGGGGCAGATCACGGCGTTGTCCAGGCCGGCCAGCCCCGGCATCAGCAGGGGCTCGTATTCGTAGACGTCCAGGCCAGCCCCGGCGATCCAGCCCTCCCGAAGGGCGTGGACCAGGGCCTGCTCGTCGATGACCGGACCGCGGGAGGTGTTGATCAGATAGGCCGTGGGCTTCATCATCCGGAGCTCCCGCTCGCCGACGTAGTGTTTCGTCCCGGCGTCCAGGGAGACGTGTACGGAGATGAAGTCCGACTCCTTGAACAGGGTGTCCTTATCCACCTGCCTGGCCCCCATCTCCTTCTCCAGGAACTCGTTGCGGTAGAGGTCGCAGTAGAGGACCTTCATGTTCCATCCCCTGGACTTCACGGCCATCGCGGTGCCGATGCGCCCGGCCCCGCAGATGCCGAGGGTCCTGCCCGCGATGTCCCCCCCTCGGAACATCATCGGGGCCCACCCCTCGTACTTCCCCGCCCGGAGGAACTTGTCGGACTCGACGATCCGGCGGGTCACCGAAAACAGGAGCGCCCAGGCCATGTCGGAGGTGGCCTCGGTCAGCACCCCCGGCGTGTTGGAGACCATGATGCCGTGTTTCGTGCAGGTCGGGACATCGACGTTGTTGAACCCGACGGCGTAGTTGGCGAAGATGACCGTCTTATCGGCGACCTGGCAGGCCTCCTCGTCCACCCGCTCGGTCAGCAGGGTGACGACGCCGTCCCGCCCCTTGATGTTGTCGAGGAACTCCTGCCGGGTGAGCATCCGGTCGTGGGGGTTCACATCGACGACCTCGCAGTGTTTATGGAGCAGGTCCATGCCCGGCTTCGGGAGCAGCCGGGTGACGTAGACGTTCCAACCCATGAAAGGCTCCTTTCTATCTTATCCTTCCGACCTCTTCACCGGCGCGTCCCCGGCGGGAGGCCGCCCCGGGGGCGCCTTCTCCGTTCCGGTCCGCCACGAGCTGCTCCGCCTGGTCGAACAGGTTGAGCGCCTGGTGGACCTCCGGGTCCAGGCGGGCGTTGACCTGAAATTGCTCATCCCGGCCCCACCTCGAAACGGCGATCTCCTGCATGATGACCCGCCGGATGAAGTCGAGACTGGCCTCAAACTCCTCCTCCCTCACCGCAATCCCTCTGTCCTCGATGACCCGCCTGATGTCGGCGAGGTCTCTCCTGCTCAGCTCGAAGCTGGCGATGAACCTGCCCAGGTCGTTCAACTCGGACCGATGCGCGCTGGCGTAATGGGTGGCAAAATTGAACAGGATATTCTCCCTGTCCAGCCTCCGCTCCAGGGCATTCAGGGTGTCCGCCTTCAGCGCCACGTCGGGCGCGATGCCGCCGCCGCCGTAGACCCTTCTCTGGCGGTTCATCGTGTAGTAGACCGGGCGTTTGGCCGTCTCGCTGGAGTCGGTCGGAGAGGCGCCGGCCCCCTCGATGTAGGCCATCCGGTCCTCCGTGTAGGGCCTCTGGATGAGCCTCCCGCTGGGGGTGTAGTAGCGGGCCACGGTCAGCAGCACGGCGGCGCCGTTCTGGAGTTCAAACTTGTTCTGGACGAGGCCCTTGCCAAAGCTCGTCTGCCCCACGATCAGCGCCCGGTCGTGGTCCTGGAGCGCCCCTGCGACGATCTCGGACGCCGAGGCCGAGGCATTGTTGATCATCACGATGACCGGGTAGAGGGGATGCTCGGCCCCCCGCTGCGCAAAGTGCTCCTCGCTGGAGTTGGGGCGACGCCCCCGCGTGTAGACGATCATCTGACCCTTGTCGATGAACCGGTCGACCATCTGTACGGCCTGGTCCAGGTAGCCGCCCCCGTTGTTCCGCAGGTTGAGGATGAGCTTTTTCATGCCCTCTCTCTTGAGCTTTCCGAGGGCCTCGTCAAACTCTTCGGCGGTCTTCCGGGAGAAGCGGGTGATCCAGATATACCCCACGTCCGGGCGGATCATGAAGGCGGACTGCACGCTGGAGATCTCGATCTTGTCGCGGGTGATGGTGAATTCGAGGGGGTTCTCCTCCCCCTCCCGGCTGACCGTCACGCGGACCTTCGTGCCCTTGGGGCCTTTGAGCCTCTCCATGACCTGGTATTCCTTGATGCCGAGGGCCGACTTCCCGTCGATCTTGACGATCTTGTCCCCGGCCCGCAGGCCGACCGCGTAGGCCGGGGAGCCAGGGATGGGAGACATCACGGTCAAGACGCCGTTGATGACGTCAAAATGGATGCCAATGCCCTCGAACTCCCCCTCGAAGCGCTCCTGAACCTGTTTGCTGTTTTCAGGAGAGATATACGTCGAGTGAGGGTCCAGCTTCATCAGCATCCCCTCGATGGCGCCGTCGAGCAGTCTCTCCTGGTCGACCTCCTCGACGTAGTTGTCGCGTACCAGAGAGGCTATCCGGGTGAGCGCATTCCACTGCTGGAGCGGCGTGCCGCGCCCGGAGGCCTGCACGTAGTCGATGGCTGCGGCCCCTGTCGCAAACACGGCGACCAGGACGAGGAGGCCGATCATTTTTCGATTCTTGAACACAGAGCCCTCTTAAAATTCTGACCCCGTTGCTGTTGAGAAAACCTGCCCAGACCACCCAGACACCGGAACTCAAAGTAACATACACTTCAGCGCGAGAGATGTCAAGACAATTTGTCTGCGCCCGCCGACCGACCGACCGCGCGCCGGCGACGGGATCGGGGCCTGAACGCAAAGACGAGGAGTTGCTTGGTGAACAGCAAGTACTCTTTAAAGTTCAGCTTGCTGGAGCTGTACTCCCGATCTCTGAAGATGAAGGGGATCTCCAGGGTTGAGGCGTAGTCGCCTTTGACCAGGATTTCAAGCAGAATCTTGAACCCCGGAGAGGTGAGCTGCAGGCCCTCTATCACGGATCGGTGCAGGAAAAAGTAGCCGCTCAGCGGGTCGTGGACGCCCGTCAGCATTCGGGCGAAGAAGACCCCTGTCTGCGAGATCAGCTTTCGATGCCAGGGCCATTTCTCGACGCGGCTCTCCGGGTTGTATCGGCTCCCGACGGTGATATCGTATCGTTCAAGCTGGGTGATCAGGTCGGGCAACACCGCCGGGTCGTGGCTCAGGTCGGCGTCCATCACCCCCAGCAGCGGACGGTCCGACGCCCGGAAGCCCTCCATCACCGCGCTGCCCAGCCCGAACCTCCCCGCCCGGTGGATGACCCTGATGGGGTAGCGGTCGCGGAGTCGCTCCGCCACCTCTCCGGTGCCGTCGGGGGAGTTGTCGTCCACGACGATCAGCTCCAGGTCGATGTCCGGGCGCTGCCGAACAATCGCGAACACCTCCTCCGCCAGCAGCGGAATGTTCTCCCGCTCGTTGTAGGTCGGCGTGATCAGAGAGATAAGGAATCGGGGATCGGGCATGA
>CAYRZX010000001.1:46139-52529 GCA_964428665.1 uncultured Gemmatimonas sp. | reverse complement strand
CGCTCGTTGTAGGTCGGCGTGATCAGAGAGATAAGGAATCGGGGATCGGGCATGAAGGCGTGATGGAGCGCGACGATCTATCGCTGCTATGGTGGAGCACGGCGATTTATCGCCGTGTGCTGTAGCGCGGCGATTTATCGCCGCGTGGGTATCCGATCCTCGATGATGTACAGCTTTCTTTCAATCCAGGGCCTTCAGGTCGCCGACCTGCTCCGCCAGCACGTTCAGGGCCTCGTCAAAGGGGCGGGGGCGAACCTGAAACTGCCGCTGGACCAGGTCGGCCTTCAGGCCTGACCTGAGGGGGCGTGGCGCGACCTGGCGCAACTCCTGCGTGGTGGTCGGAATCACCAGGCCTTCGTCCAGCCCGAACCTCCGGCAGATTCGGAGGGCCATCTCATAGCGGCTCAGGAGGTCCGCCCCCGCAAAATGGAACAGGCCGGCGACATTCCGGGGGCAGAGGTCGATCAGAAAGTCGGCCAGGTCGTCGGCCAGCGTGGGCGTCCCCCACTGGTCCGTGACCACCCGGACGGCCGCGCCCCCCCTGAGGGCGCGGATCAGCCACGTGACAAAATTGGGCCGGACCCCGCGGGCGTGCCCGAACAGCACGACGGTCCTCACGACGGCCCCTCGCATCGAGAGGACGAGGCGTTCGCTCTCCAGTTTGGTCAGGCCATAGGTGCTGAGCGGGTTCGTCGGGTCGGCCTCGGAGTAGGGCCCCGCCGTTCCGTCAAAGACATAGTCGGTGGAGAGGCTCACGAGGCCGATGCGGAGGGCCTCGCAGGCCCGCACGACATTTTCTGTCCCTCCGACGTTGGTGCGCCAGGCCAGGTCGCGCTCCACCTCACACCTGTCCACGTCCGTCAGGGCGGCGGTGTGGATCACCCAGTCCGGGCGGAGATGTCCTAAAAGGGCCTTAACCTGTTGAGCATCCGTCACATCCAGCAGCTCAAAGTCATCATTCTGAACGCGCCCCGGCCGGGTGCGAGCCGTGGAGAAGAGACGCACATCGCGCCGGACCCGCGAGGCGAGTTTCTGCCCGAGCAGGCCGCCGGACCCGGTGATCAGCACTTTCATCCCGGTTTTGATACATAACTTACACATTTTGGCACAGAATTTATACAATCCCTCGGACCCTGTCAACGAAAAAACCCTGACCGGTCGAGAAAAGCCTTGACAAACTCGTCTCCGGTGTCCTAAATTTTGTTTAAAGGGCAGAAAGGGGATGCAGAGATCGCCTTTTCTGCCGATATTGGGGGACAAAGGGATTATTTCCTGAAACGAGGGTCGCGCCCATGCCTCTGGAAAAAGACCTGCTCGACATTCTGGCCTGCCCCAAATGCAAGGGGGACCTGGAGTACGACCGGGAGGGGGAAAGGCTGATCTGCTGGGCCTGCAAACTCCGCTATAAGATTGAAGATGACATCCCCATCATGCTGATCGATGAGGCGGAGAAGATCGAGTGATCGAAGCGGAGAAATCGCTTGACTTTCCGGGGTATATCGTTTAAATTTTTGAACAAGCTATTTCGGAGGACATTGCCTATCGCTCTTCGTTAAGGGGTTTGGCTGAAAGTTTGGAAGTCGGGATGCCTGAGCGCATAATCCACGACAACAAGGATTGAAACAAACCAATAAGCCAAAAACCTTGACGAAGGTCCTCCTTAACCGGGCGGCCGAATCGTCGGCTTTGATAAGCCCGGTTTTTGTTTGGCCTGAATTTTGCATGTAATTCATGCAAAATTTGTTTATCTTTTACTATGCGCCGAGGAGGTGACTGTCGGCGGCGGTGCGCGGTCGGGACCTTTCCGCTGCTTTTCCTAAAGAGCAGATCCGTTATACCTGCTGATGTCATCTTGTGTAGCCCTCAGTTATTCGAGGTTGTCCTCAGTTATCTGAGGCCGCGTATCTCGAAGGCGCATCATCGACACCTGTGGAGGTTTTTGATGAAGAAGACGATTCTCATCGCAGCGGGGGCGATTATAGGGGCCATCGGTCTGGGCGGCCCTCCGGCCCACGCGACCCCTGAGAGCCACGCGGCGGCCGACTTTCTCCTGTTTGAGCCCAGCGCCCGTTCGGCCGCCCTGGGAAAGGCCTACGTGGCCATTGCCGACGACGCCAACGCCACCTACTACAACCCGTCGGCCCTCGTGGACAACACCCGCAAGGACATGAGCTTTACCATGTACAAGCCCATCCCGGCGCTGGCCTCGGACGTGTTTTTCGCGTACGGGACCTACGCGCAGCCCGTCGGGGGGATCGGCAACATGGGCTTTAGCATGAGCTACGTCTCTCTGGGCAAACAGTTCCGGCGAGGGTCGCAAGGAGAAGACCTGGGTGAGTTCTCGAGCTTCGACCTGGCCCTGGGGGTCTCCTACGGCATGCGGATGTCCAAGAAGCTGTCCACCGGGGTCACGCTCAAGTTCATCCACCAGAACCTCGCCCCCAGAGGCGCCGGCCTGGAGGGAGGCAAGGGGACCGGCACCTCGTTTGCGGGCGACTTCGGGTTTATGTACCGGCCCACGGATCGCCTGACCCTGGCCGGGGCGCTCCGGAACGTGGGGCCTAACATAACCTTTATCGACGACCGGCAGTCTGACCCCCTGCCTCAGCATCTGGTCGTGGGCTTTGCCTACAAGGCCTACAGGAGAGGAGCGCACTCCGTCCTGTTCACCACGGACGTCTACAAGCCCCTCATCGCGGACGGGTTCTTCTCGTTCGTCACCTCGTGGAAGGACGAGCCCGCGAGCCAGCAGCTCAAGGCCATGGACTTCCACGCCGGCACGGAGTACCAGATCGGCCTGACCGACGCCTCTCACGTGGCGCTCCGGGGGGGGTATTCATACGATAAGGACGGCAATGTGAAGACCCCGACCTTCGGGATGGGCCTCAAGTACAACTGGATGACGTTTGACGTGGCCTATTTCTCGGCCGGGAGCACCCCTCTCCAGAACGAGTTCCGCTTCTCGGGCGGGTTCCATTTTTAAAAGTAGACGGCAGACGGCAGACGGTAGACGGCAGACGTAAAAGACCTTGAGTTTCACGTTTGCCGTCTCACGTTTGCCTTTCACTCTGAGCCACAAGACCGGGTCGAGCCTCTCGACGCCGCTTTGTGGCTTATCTATGTACGCGACCAGAACAGAGGGACTCTTTGAAGGTCCGTCTCCATCTCCTCGGCCTCCTCCTTTTCATCCTGGGCGCGATAGCGCAGAAGGCATTTGCCCTGGACCGGTGGCACATCCTCGCCCTCCGCGCCTCCTTCCCCCAAGAGAGCCCCGACAACCCCACCACGTCGGGGGACGGCGCCTTCGACCTGCGCGACCCGGCTAAGGCGAGGCCCGATTACCGCTTCCTCTACGACACGCCCCCTCACGACCGGGCCTATTTTGAGGCCCACCTGCAAGCCCTTGCCCACTACTATCGCGCGGCCTCCGACGGACAGGTGGAGATCACGTTCGAGGTCTGGCCCAGAGGCCTCGGCGACAGCTATCGCCTCCCCCGCACCCTGCTGAGCTACGGGAACGGGCGGACCCGGCAGGAGGTCGCCGTCCGCATCACGGAACTCTTCCGGGACTGCATCGCGGCGGCTGACTCGGCGGAGGGGGGGCGGCTGGACTTTTCGGCCTCCCGCGCCTGCGTGGTGTTCCACGCGGGCATCGGCGCGGAGGCGCGGTCGGGCCGGGCCTTCAACGACATCCCCTCCGCGTTCATCTCCGAGCAGGACCTGCTCCGCTACGCCGGGGGGGCCGTCCGGGTCCAGGGAGGGAGGCACGCGGTCCGGAGCGGCCTGCTCCTCCCGGAGGCCATCAGCGCGGACGGCCGGGGCGGCCTGAACGGCACCCTGGCCCGCTTCTTCGGCAGCCAGCTCGGCCTTCCAGGCCTGTCCAACTTCAGGGACGACCTGCCCGCGGCAGGGGGCTGGAGCCTGATGGACGTGGGGTCCAACCGGATCATCCCCAGGGAGGTCGCCGAGCGCCTGCCGGGGGTCATCCGGGACCCCACGGGCCTGATCGGATTCGCCCCGGTCCTGCCGGAGGCGTGGTCCCGCGCCCGTCTCGGGTGGATCGCGCCGCTCGTGGTGACGCGGGACACCGCCCTCCAGATCGCAGCGGCGGACCTGGCGGCGCCCTTCCCGCGCGCCGTGAAGGTCCCGATCACCTCCGACGAGTACTTCCTGCTGGAGAACCGGCAGAGCCGCCTCAGGCCGGGGGAGGTCCCGAAGGTGGTCTTCTCGCGGGGCGACTCCGGGGGCGTCTGGCTGTCGAGGGACCGCATCGACGCCTTCATCCCGGGGTCCGGCATCCTGATCTGGCACGTGGACGAGGCGGTCATCCGGGAGGCGACCGAGGACCGGGGGGTGAACGACGACCCGCACCGCCGTGGCCTCCGGCTGGTGGAGGCGGACGGGTATTCGGACATCGGCAACATCTACGTCCCGTTCGACCGGGTGGACCAGATCGAGGGGGGGCCGGACGACCCGTTCTACGTGGGGGGCAAGGCCGCGGAGTTCGGGCCAACGACCAGCCCCGCCACGAAGAGCAACGCGGGCTACGGCACGGGCATCCGCATCCTGGTCCGGAGCCCCGCGCAGGACACGATGACCGTCTCGATCTCCTTCGACCGGACCGGGGGACAATGGCCGATCACCGGCCTGCCCCCGTTCGGGGGAAATGCCGTCCGCGCCCTGGACCTGGACGGGGACGGGAGCAGAGAGATCGTGGCCGAGACCCCGGACGGCCGGCTCTACGCCTACCGGGCCAGCGGCCGGCCCCACGGGGAGGAGGGCCTCTGGGCCGCCACCGGGGATTCGAGCGCCTTCACCCCGGCGGTCGGGGACCTGGACGGGGATGGGTCCGAGGACCTGGTGACCGCCGGGGCGTCCGGCCTCGTCTCCGCGCGGTCGGGCCTGAAGGGCCTCCTCTGGTCCGTCCGCCTGAGTTCCCGCCCCTCCACTCCCCCCACCCTGGCCGATCTGGGCGCCGGCCCCCTCGTCCTGCTGGGCGGGGCCGGTGGGGACCTGATCGCCCTGAGCGGGCGGGACGGGCGGGCGTCGGGGTGGAGCGGGCCGGTGGCGAGCGCCCCCATCGCGGGCCTGGGCGTGGGGGACACCGACGGAGATAAAAGAAATGAAGCCGTCGTCGTGGCCTCGGACGGCGGGGTCTACGCCGCGCAGGAACTCCAGCGCCGGCGGCTCGGGGGCGCGCCGGGGCGCGTGTCGCGCCCGCCGGCCGTGGGGGACCTGGACGGGGACGGGAAGGCGGAGGTCGTCCTGGTGATGGACGACGGGGCGGTCTATTTCGTCAGAGACGGGGGGACGGTCCGGGCCAGCGCCAGCGGCGTCCGCTCCGCCCCCGTGATCGCGGACGCCGACGGAGACGGATTTTTAGAGGTCGTCGCGGGGGGCGCGGGCCTGCAGGTCCTCCGGCGCAACGGCATCGCGCAGGCCGGGACGCCCTTCGTCCCCCCGGCCAGGGACCGCGCGACCGCCGTGGAGGCCCCCCCCCTCGCCGCGGACGCGGACGGGGACGGGAGGCTCGACCTCCTGTTTGCGGCCGGCGACTACATTTATGGTATCCGGGGAGACGGCTCGCCCCTGCCCGGCTTTCCCGTCGCGTCAATGGGCCGCGTCGTGGCCTCCCCCCTGCTGGAGGACCTGGACGGGGACGGGGGCCTGGAGCTGGTGGCCCTCACCTCCACGGGGACGCTCAGCCGGTGGGACCTGAGGCGCATCGACGGGACCCTCAAAGGGAAGCAGGTGGTCTGGGGGCAGGCGGGCGGGGGGCCGGGCAACCGAAACGCCTCGCCTGCCGTGACGCAACCTCCTCCCCCTCCCGCATCGGACGCCCTCCTCCCGGCGGGGCGCGTCTACTGCTACCCGAACCCCATAGAGGGGCCTGAGGCCCGGCTCCGTTTCTACCTGGGCCGGGAGGCGCGCGTGGAGGTGAAGGTGTTCAACGCCGCCGCGGACCTGGTGGGGGAGATGACGCTCGCGAACGCCGTCCCCCGCGCGGAGAACGAGATGACCTGGGACACGACGGGCTACGCCACCGGCCTCTACGTCTGCCGCGTGGAGGCCGTGGGCGCGGACGGCAGGAGAGAGGTGCGATTTGTCAAGGTCGCGATTAAAAGATAGAAAGGGCAGGCCCTCTCCCACCCCCGTTCCCCCTCCCTCTCCCGTACGTACGGGAGAGGGAGGGGGCGACAAGGGCTTTTCCCCAGACTTGGGGGAGGGTGAGGGCCGGAATTTCCGGTTTCTCGCCATCCTGGCCACTGTCCTTGCCCTCCTCCTCCGGTCCCTCCCGGCGCAGGCGCAGTTCCCGACCGCCAACCACCCGGAGCTGGCCTGGCAGGTGATCGAGACGGACCACTTCAAGGTCTATTACGACCGGGGGCT
>CAYRZX010000001.1:3790-46039 GCA_964428665.1 uncultured Gemmatimonas sp. | reverse complement strand
TGGCCTGGCAGGTGATCGAGACGGACCACTTCAAGGTCTATTACGACCGGGGGCTGGAGCGCCCCGCGCGCCGCGCGGCCGGGATCGCGGAGGAGGCGTTCGGGCCGATCACCTCGCTCTACGGCTTCACCCCGCCGGAGAAGGTCCGCATCATCCTGAAGGACACCGACGACTTCGCCAACGGCGCGGCCCTCTATTTCCAGAACACCCTCGAGATCTGGCTGACGAACCTGGCGCAGGACTTCGAGCTGCGAGGGACGAGCGACTGGCTGCGAAACGTGATCGCGCACGAGTTCACCCACGTCATCTCCCTCCAGGTCGCGCAGAAGGCCCCCCGCCGCGTCCCGGCGTTCTATTTCCACTATCTGGGCTATCAGCAGGAGCAGAACCGGAAGGACATCCTTCGGGGCTTCCCGGACGTGATCGCGTCCTACGCCATCCCGTCGGTGATCTGCCCCCCCTGGTTCGCGGAGGGGGTCGCGCAGGTCCAGGCGGCGGGGGCCCGGTATGACCGGTGGGACTCGCACCGGGACATGATCCTCCGTATGGCCACGCTCCACAACCGGCTCCTGACCTACGACGAGATGGGCGTCTTTGAGAAGAATGGCCTGGGCAACGAAAAGGTCTACGACCACGGCTACGCCCTCACCCTGTTCATCGCCCGGCAGTTCGGGGAGGACAGGCTGGCCAGGTTGATGCGGGGCATGTCGTCAAAGGGGCGGTTCACCTTCTCCGCCTCGGTCCGGAAGGCCCTGGGCATCTCCGGGAAGGAGTTGCACCGCCGCTGGAAGGCCGACTTGGAGGCCCGTTACCGGGCCGTCGCGGATTCGATCAACGCCCATCGGATAGACGGAGACAGCCTCCGCTCGGAGGGCTACCTGAACGTGGCCCCGCGCTGGTCGCCGGACGGGACGCGCATCGCCTACCTGTCCAATCAGGGGGGGGACTACGGGCGGATGGGGCTGTTCGTCCTGGCCCGGAGGGACAGCGCAACGGATAGACAATCCGTTGCGGACCGGCAGGTGGCGGGCGGGGGGGTCACGGGCGCGGCCTGGTCCCCGGACGGGAGGCGCATCGTCCTCTCCAGACGGAGCGAGCCGGACCGGAACGGCTCCCGTCTCTGGGACCTGTATGAGATCGCGGCGACGGACAGTCAAGCGGAGGGCCGACAGCGAAAGCTGTCGGAAGGTAGGGCGGAGAGGCGCGGCGAGCCCCGACAGCGAAAGCTGTCGGAAGGTAGGGCGGTGGGAGGGGGATCTTTTTTGCGGCGACTGACGCGCGGCCTGCGGGCCACGCAGCCATCCATCTCGCCGGACGGGACGCGCATCGCCTTCGTCAAGAACGGGGGCGGAGACGCCAACCTCTACGTCTGCTGGTCGGACGGGTCCGGGGCCAAACCGTTGACCGACCTGCGGGACGGGGGCCAGGTCTACGCCCCGCGCTGGTCCCCGGACGGAAAACAGCTCGTCTTCTCCTTCTCGACGGGCGACCGGAGGGACATCGGCGCCGTGTCGGCGGACGGGGGGCCGATCGAGACGCTGATCGCCTCCGACGGGACCGACCGGGACCCCTGCTGGTCGCCGGACGGAAAGCAGCTACTCTTCTCATCGGACGTCTCGGGCATCTACAACCTCTACGCCCTCGACCTGACGGACGGGACGTTCTCGCAGGTCACGAACGTCCTGGGCGGGGCCTTCTCCCCGGACGTGAACCCGAAGGACGGACGGGTCGCCTTCTCTCACTACGGCAGGGCGGGCTACGAACTCCGCGTCCTGCCCGACGCGCGGGCCTGGCGCGCGGCCGATCCGGCCCTGTTCCGCCGCTCAGGACCCGCGCCGGAGAGGGCGGCGGAGGCGGATTCCTCCCTCCTGAAAGACAACCCCTCCGGGGACGCGGGCCCCGGACCAGACCCCGCCGGAACGCCCTCCTCTCTCCAGCCAGAGGAGCAGAAGGCCGGCCTCCGAACGCGCCCCTACCGGAGCGAGTTCTCCGCGCTCCTCCTCCTGCCGCGCCTGGCCGTGGACGACGGCGTCGTCAAGGTGGGGTCCTTCCTGGCCTCCGACGACATACTCGGCAAACAGTCCCTGTTCGCCGGGGTCCTGCTCGCCCGGAACTTCGACCTGGACCTGTTCGGCATCTTTGAGCTGCGGCGGCTCCGACCGACCTTCTTCCTCGAATATTACCGGCAGGTCCGCCACGACGACGAGCAGATCGTCAACCGGGACGAGGACTACCGCCTCTACGAGCGCATCTTCGCGCTGAACGAGATCGGGGCGGGCCTCCGGCGCGAGGTGAAGGGGGGCACGGCCTCCGGGTCCCTGGCCTACAGCCGCTACAACACGACCCTCGAACAGTCGAGCTTCAACCGGATCGACGTGCCGCGCGGCCGGATCAGCGCCAACTACCTGAGCGGCCTCGACGTCGCGCTGAGTTATCACCTGGAGGCCGTCCCGCCCCGCCGGGACTCGGAGGTCAACCCGCGCGGGGGCCGGGAGGTCTTCGCCCGCTACGACCGATATTTTAACTACTTCCTGAACGGATTCCGGCAGGACGCCTCCATCGTCCAGGAGATCTACGACAAATTCTTCTACGACCAGATCACGCTCGACTGGCGGGAGTATCTCCCGCTCCCCCGCCGCAGCACGCTGGCCCTGCGCCTGTTCGGGGGGCTGATCGACCGGCGCATCGACCCCTTCTTTGCCTTTCGCGCGGGCGGGCTGCCGGGGATGAAGGGCTACACCTACTACAGCCTGGAGGGGAGCCGGGCGGCCACCCTCAACGTCACCTATCGCTCTCCCCTGCTCACCGGCATCGCCCGGCAGATCGGCCCCCTCTACCTCGACAAGGTCTACGGGGCCGTGTATGCGGACGTGGGCCGGGCCTGGTACGGAGATTCGATGGATCGCATCCTCAAGCGGGGCGTTAAAAGGGACATAGGGGCGCAGCTCCGGTTCGACGCAGTCTCGTTTCACATCTTCCCGACGCGGGTCAGCCTCGACGCGGCCTACGGCCTGGACACGGTCCCCCTCCAGCAGGCGGGCGACCCGGAGGAGCGGTCGGGGTGGAAGGTCTACTTCACGCTCCTGTTCGGATATCTGTAAGAGGAGGGCTATCCATGAGACGCGCTGTCGCTGTCCTGCTCGCCATCGCCGTGGGGATGGGCCCTTTCGCCTCCCGCGCGGGGGCTGAGGAGGAGGAAGGCCCCCAGCCGGGCGAGGTCGGGCGGTCCTCCAAGCTCGCCTTCCTGATGTCCCTGCTGATCCCCGGCCTGGGCGAATTCTACTACGGGGCCGAGAAGCGGGGGATGGCGTTCCTGGCCGTGGAGGCGGGGACGTGGGTCGCCTACGCCTCCTGGCACAACCGGGGGCGCTCCCTCGAGCGCGACTTCCGGCGCTTTGCGGACCTTCACTGGAGCGAGGAGGCCTACCGGAGGTGGGACCAGAACACGCCTGAGAGCTTCTACATGCGCACGGAGGGGCTCCCCTCCAAACAGGAGGACACCCAGCAATACTACGAACTGATCGGCAAGTACGACCAGTTCGTGTTCGGGTGGGACGACGGGAAGGACCCCCAGGGGAGGCCCGTCGGGGCGGACTACAGCATCCACCCCCGCAACGTGACCTCCCCCAACCGGATCGCCTACGAGGTCGCGCGCGACCGGAGCAACCGCTACTTCAAGCGCTCGTCCCGCATCCTGGGCGTGGTGGTCGTGAACCACCTGGTCAGCGCCATCCACGCCTCCGTCCACGCCCGAGGGCGCAAGGCCCGCCTCTGGGTGGACGCGGATGTGATCGAAGCCCCGGACCCCGCGCCGGCGATGCGCATCAAGGTGAGGTTTTAAATAACTTTTACATCAATCTTGTGCCTGGAACGATGTCGCCTGGCGCACAGGCCCTCACCCCGCCTCGCTGACGCTCGGCTTCCCCTCTCCCGTACACGGGAGAGGGGTGGCAGGCGTAGCCTGCCGGGGAGAGGGCCTGAGTCGCAACGATTTTTTAATCAGGCTCTCCAATGGGTGTCAGAACCCCTCTCATATTTTGCATTGCCCTGGCCCTCCCCCTCTCCCCTGCGAGGGGTGATGCGGGGAAGGCCCCTGTTGACACGGCCCGGATCGCGCGTGGAGCAAAGTCCCCCAAGTTAGCTGCGCTCATGTCCCTGGTCCTGCCGGGCGCCGGGCAGGCCTACGCGGGGGGCGGGAGATCGGCCCGGTTCTTCCTCTTTTCGGAGGGGGCGCTCTGGGCCGGGAACGTCGGGTTCCGGCTGCTGGCCCGCGCACGCGACAACGCCTTCAAAGGATTTGCCGCGGCGCACGCGGGCGTCCGGCCGGAGGGCAAGGGGGCGCGCTACTTCGACGACGTGGCCTCCTATCAAAGCCTTTACGTCCGCAACAGCGCGGCCCGGTACCTGGACGGGCCGAACGCCGACCTGCTCCCGGAGACGCCGGAGAACTCCTGGGAGTGGGACTCGGAGGCCTCCATGCGGCGCTTTCAGAGGCTCCGGAGCGCCAGCACCTCGGCGCGGCGGGACGCGCTGCTGTGCGTGGGCGGCCTGGTCCTGAACCGCTTCGCCGGGGCGATTCACGCCGCCTCCCTGGCCCGCAGCCGCTCCCTCAGCGCCCTCCTCGTCCCGGACCTCCGGGGCGGGTGGGCCTTCGCCGTGTCGGGGACCTTCTGAAGACCGGCTATGATGCGCACAATCCCCTTCTTGTTCGTCGCTCTCCTCTTTCCATCCCTCTCCTTTGCCCTCGACCCTCACGTTCTCTGCGGTACTCACGTCCTCCCCCGCCCTGCCCTGCCCCGCGTCTCAAAGCCCCTCCAGACGGGCGTGATCCGCCCCTTCGTCGTGGGGGACACGCTCACCTTCCGCGCCATCAACTTCGCCAGCGGCAGACCCTACACCCTCACGGCCACCTGCCGGCTCGTGGGCCGGCGCTGCTACCTGTTCGTGCAGGACGAGGAGTGGAACGCGCGCGTTCGACTCCCTCAGATCCAGGGTCTGGCGGACGCCTTCGACCGCTCCGCCGCGACGGACACGACGCGCGGCATCTTCGACCTGGACACGGAGACCTTCGGTCCTCCTCCGGACGTGGACGGGGACCCCAAAATCCTCATCCTCGTCCTGGACATCCTGGACAGCTACGCCACGACGGGCAACTTCTTCGCCGGCTACTTCGACTTTGCGAACGAGGCCCCACCCATCGGCCGCGAGGTCCTCTACCTCGACGACCGGCCCCTGGACCTGGACAGCCGCCTGGCCCGCGCGACGCTCATCCACGAACTCCAGCACATGATCCACTGGAACGCCGACCCGGGCGAGGAGAAGTGGGTGGACGAGGGGTGCTCCGAGTACGCGGAGCGGATGAGCGGCTACGCCGACACGGCCGGGGTGGCCCCGGCCTTCCTGGCGTTCCCCAACGTGGGCCTGACCAACTGGCAGGACCTCCCGCTGGACTACGAGAAGTCGATGCTCTTCGTCGCCTACTTTGCAGACCGCCACGGCCGCCCGTCCGTCCGCCGCCTCGTGCAGGACCGGGCGCACGGGGTCGCCGGGTTTGCCTCGACCCTGTCGTCCATCGAGGGGGCCGGGACGTTCGCCGGGCTGTTCGGGGACTGGGTCGTGGCCAACCTCCTGGACGGGGCCGGGCGCTACGGCTATGCGGGGCTGCAGCTCGCCCCCCTGACCGTCGAGAAGATGTCCTTTCTGCCCCTCGGCCCCTCTCCCAGGCGGGTCCACGCCTGGGCCGCCCGCTACTTCGACTTCGGAAAGCAGGAGGGGCTTCGCGTGGGGTTCGAGGGGGGGGCGCAGGACACCTTCCGGGTCCGCCTGGCCACCGTGCGCGCCGGCGCCCCCCTGGTCCTGGATATGGCGCTGGACGGGACGAACAAAGGGAAGGTCCAGGCGGTCCGGGCGGACCGGATCGTGGCCCTGGTCGCCCGCGCCGGAGGGGGCGCCGGGGAGGCCGGATTTTTCATCTCCGCCGACCCCTTCCAGCCCTCCCCGGCCTCCCTGTGCGACTTCGACGGGGACGGGAGGGTGGATTTCGACGACTTTTTCCTGTTCGCAGAGCGGTTTGGCCGGTCGTCCGGGCAGGCGGGGTTCGACCCCCTGTTTGACCTCGACGGGGATGGGTTCATCGGCCTGGAGGACTTTTTCCAGTTCGCCGAACGCTTCGGGGAGGCGGGGTAAAGGCGCTAAAATCTGTTGACAAATGTGATCAAAAACCCTATTTTTTCTGGTCTTTAGCAAGTTCAACCCTCAAACCCTGATCAGGAGTTCAACGCCGTCATGTCGCGCACGCTGATGATCATCAAGCCCGATGCCGTCTCCCGCAGCCTGATCGGAGAGGTCGTCCGCCGGGTGGAGCAGGCCGAGTTCCGGGTGGTGGAGATGAAGATGACCCGGTTGACCCGGCCACAGGCCGCCGAGTTTTACGCCGTCCACAAGGAGCGGCCCTTCTACAACGACCTGCTCGATTTCATGACCTCGGATCGCGTCGTCCCCATGGCCCTGGAGCGAGACGACGCCGTGGCCCACCTCCGGAAGGTCATCGGGGCCACCGACCCGGCCAGGGCAGAGCCCGGCACCATCCGAAAGGCATTTGCCACGAACGTGCAGAACAACGCCGTCCACGCCTCCGACTCGCCGGAAAACGCGGCGCGAGAGATCGCCTTCTTCTTCGGCGCAGCGGTGGCAGGATAACCGCGAGGTTCTTATGATCCCCATGGAGATCGACCTCCGGGGCCTGACGGAGGGACTGAACCTGTTCAGGTGGGAGCTCACCGCCTCGGACCTGGAGGTGAACGAGGAGTTCGGGCTCAACGGCCCCGCCCGCGTGGCCCTCACCGTGTCCAAGACCGGCGAGGCCCTCACGGCGCACGGCGAGGTCGCCTTCGGCCTGAAGCTGGCCTGCTGCCGATGTCTGGAGCCGGTCCACCAGGCCGTGGATGTGGCGGTGAATCTGGTGTTTCAGAAAGGCCGTCCGGCGGCGAGGGGCGACCTGCAGGGCCTGGACGACACGGACCTGGTCTTCTACGAGGAGGGCGATACCTCCGTCGACGTGGCGTCTCAGGTCCGGGACGTCATCCTCCTCGAGTCGCCGATGAAGCCCCTCTGCTCCGAGTCGTGCGCCGGCCTCTGCCCCACCTGCGGGGCCAACCGGAACCACGAGACCTGCCTCTGCCGGCGCGAGGAGACCGATCCCCGGTGGGAGGCATTGAAACGGTTCAAGACGCAGTAGGGGCGACGCATGCGTCGCCCCTACTTTACAAAAGGAGTCCCCGTGCCGAATCCCAAACGCAGACACTCCAACACCCGCACCCGGAAACGGCGGACGCACTGGAAGGCGACCGCGCCGACCCTGTCCGTCTGTCCCCACTGCAAGCGTCCCAAGCTCGACCACCGGGTCTGCCCGAACTGCGGGCACTACAAGGGGCGAGAGGTCGTTCGTCCGCGAGAGACCTGATCCATGTCCGTGAGATGGAACGCGGCGGTCACCGCCGTGGCCAAGTGCCTGCCGGAGCGGCGGCTGACGAACTCCGACCTGGAGAAGATGGTGGACACGTCGGACGAGTGGATCCGCACCCGGACCGGCATCCGGGAGCGCCGCATCCTGGACGAGGGCCTGGGCAGCTCCTCCATGGCGATCCAGGCGGCCCGGCAGGTCCTCGAACAGCGGGGCATCTCGCCCGACGAGATCGACCTGATCATCGTCGCCACCGTGACGCCCGACATGCTGTTCCCGGCCACGGCCTGCCTCGTCCAGGACGGGATCGGGGCGAAGCGGGCGTGGGGGTTCGACCTGTCCGCGGCCTGTTGCGGGTTCCTCTACGCCTTTGTCGTGGGGGCGAAGTTCGTGGAGACCGGGGCGCACCGGAAGGTCCTGGTGATCGGCGCGGACAAGATGTCCTCCATCGTCGACTACACGGACCGGGCGACCTGCGTCCTGTTCGGGGACGGGGCCGGCGCCGCGCTGCTGGAGCCGGTCGAGGACCCGGAGATGGGGCTGCTGGACTTCCTGTTCCAGGTGGACGGTTCGGGCGGGCCGTCCCTCTACATGCCCGGCGGGGGGAGCCTGAACCCGCCCACCCACGAGACGGTGGACAAAAAGATGCACGTCGTCCACCAGGACGGCAGGGCGGTGTTCAAGTTCGCCGTGCCGAGCATGGCCGACGTCTCCGCCGAGATCCTGCGCCGAAACGACCTGACGGGCGACGATCTGGCCCTGTTCGTCCCGCACCAGGCCAACTACCGGATCATCGAGGCCGCCGCGAACCGGATGGGCATCTGCGAGAAGAAAGTGGTCATCAACATCGACCGCTACGGCAACACGACGTGCGGGACCATCCCCATCGGCCTGACCGAGGCCGTGGAGGAGGGCCGGCTCAAGAAGGGTGACCTCCTCGTCATGGCCAGCGCCGGGGCCGGGTTCACGTGGGGCAGCGCCCTGCTGCGATGGGCGTTTTAAGCCATGAAACTCGCCTTTCTCTTCCCCGGCCAGGCCTCCCAGTTCGTGGGCATGGGCAAGGCCCTCTACGACGCCTGCGAGGCTGCCCGTCGCCTCTACGACCGGGCGGACGAACTCCTCGGCTTCGACCTCCGGCGAGTCTCGTTCGAGGGGCCGGAGGAGGCCCTGAGGCAGACGGCAGTCACGCAGCCGGCGGTGTTCGTCCACAGCGTCGCCGCGCTTGAGGCCCTGCGGGAGCGGGGCATCCTCCCCTCCGTGGTGGCCGGCCACAGCGTGGGGGAGGTCGCGGCCCTCTGCGCCGCGGGCGTCTTCGGGTTCGAGGAGGGGCTGAGCCTGGTCGCGGCCCGCGGACGGGCGATGGAGGAGGCCGGAAAGGCCCGGCCCGGCGCAATGGCCGCGGTCATCGGGCTGAGCGAAGAACAGGTCACGGCCCTCTGCGCCGAGACGCCGGGTGAGGTCGCCCCGGCCAACTTCAACTCCCCGGAGCAGGTCGCCATCTCCGGGGCGGTCGAGGCCGTCCGGTCGGCGATGAAGCTGGCCGAGGCCCGGGGGGCCAAACGGGTCGTGGAACTCGCCGTGAGCGGGGCCTTCCACACGGCGCTGATGGCCCCGGCCGTCGAGGCCCTGCGCTCGACCCTGGAACGGACCCCTTTCTCTCCCGCGAAGGCGCCCGTGGTCTGCAACGTCACGGCGGGGCCGGAGACCGACCCCGCGTCGCTGAAGGCCCTCTTCCTGAGGCAGTTGACAAGCCCTGTCCTGTGGGCCAAGTCCATCCAGCGGATCGCGGGCGACGGGGTCCGGGAGATGGCCGAGGTCGGCCCGGGCAGCGTCCTTAAAGGGCTTGCGCGCCGGATCGACCGGGAGGTCCGCGTCACGTGCGTGGGCGACCCGGCGGGGGTGGAGGAACTGGCCAAGGTATTATGAACCGGCTTGAGGGACACGTCGCGATTGTGACCGGGGGGTCGCGGGGCATCGGCGAGGCCGTGGCCGTGCGTCTGGCCACGGAGGGGGCGGACGTGGCCCTCTGCGCCAGCCGGAGCGTCGAGGCCGCGGAGCGGGTGGCCGGGCAGGTCCGTGAGCTGGGCCGGCGGGCCCTCGTGGCGCAGGTGGACGTGTCTGACGCCGCGGCGGTGGACCCGTTCGTCGCCTCCGTGGTCTCCGAGTTCGGGAGGCTGGACATCCTCGTCAACAACGCCGGGACCACCCGCGACGGGCTGCTCCTGAGGATGGACGATGAGGCCTGGGACCGCGTGATGGACGTCAACCTGAAGGGGGCGTTCCACACCATCCGGGCGGCGGTCCGTCCGATGATGAGGGCGCGGCGGGGGCGGATCGTCAACCTCTCGTCCGTCGTGGGACTGAGGGGCAACGCGGCCCAGGCGAACTACGCGGCGTCCAAGGCGGGCCTGATCGGCCTGACGAAGTCCGTGGCGAGGGAGTTCGCCTCGCGGGGAATCACGGCCAACGCCGTGGCGCCGGGCTACATCCCGACGGAGATGACGGAGGGGCTTCCGCCGGACGTGAAGGAGGCCCTGCTCGCGCAGGTGCCGATGGGCCGCCCCGGCAGCGCCGCCGACGTGGCGGCGACCGTGGCGTTTCTCGCCTCCGACGACGCCTCGTACATCACGGGGCAGGTGATCGTCGTGGACGGCGGGATGACAATGTAAAGTCTGAAACCCAATATGGAGGTATAAACATGGCTTCGATTGAGGAACGGGTCCGGGACCTCGTCATCGAACAGCTTGGCGTGAAGCCGGAGGACGTGACCCCGGAGGCGTCTTTCATCGACGACCTCGGCGCGGACTCCCTGGACACGGTGGAGCTGGTCATGGCCTTCGAGGAGGCGTTTGACCTCGAGATCCCCGACGAAGACGCCGAAAAGATGGTCACGGTGGGCGACGCGATCAAGTATCTGGAGAGCAGGCAGGCATCGTAAAGAGGCGCTTATGGGACGCAGAGTCGTCGTGACCGGCATCGGAGTCCTCGCATCCAACGGGTTGTCGGCCCCGGCCTTCTGGGAGGCGACCTGCTCGGGAAAGAGCGGCATCGCCCCGATCGCCCGGTTCGACACGACCGGGTTCGACGTCACGTTTGCGGGCGAGTTGAAGGGGTTCGACCCGGTGGCCCTGGGCATGGACAAGAAGGAGTCCAACCGGAACGACCTGTGCGTGCAGTATGCGGTCTGCGCCACCTTCGAGGCCGTGCGCGACGCCCGGCTGGACGTGCAGGCCGCGGACCCCGACCGCGTGGGCGTCATCTACGGCACCGGCATCGGAGGCATCTGGACCTTTGAGGAGCAGCACACCCGCCTCCTCCAGAAGGGGCCGGGCCGCATCAGCCCCTTCTTCATCCCCATGATGATCGGGGACATGACCTCCGGCCAGATCTCCATCACCTTCGGCGCGAGAGGCCCCAACTACACCACGGTCTCCGCCTGCTCCTCCGCCGGCCACGCCATCGGGGAGGCGTTCAAGGCCATCCGGGACGGGGACGCCGACGTGATGATCACGGGCGGGGCCGAGGCGGCGGTCAGCCCCATGTCCGTCGGGGGGTTCGCCAGCATGAAGGCGCTGTCGAGGCGGAACGACGCGCCGGAGAGGGCGAGCCGGCCGTTCGACGCGCAGCGGGACGGCTTCGTGCTGGGGGAGGGGGCCGGGACGCTGATCCTGGAGGACCTCGACCACGCCAGGGCGCGGGGGGCGCAGGTCTATGCCGAGGTGCTCGGCGTCGGGTTCACCGCCGACGCCTACCACCAGACGAACCCGTCGGAGGAGGGGCCCGCGCGGGCCATGCGCCTGGCCCTGAGGCAGGCGGGCAGGCGGCCGGAGGACGTGGCCTACGTCAACGCCCACGGCACCTCCACGCCCATCGGAGATAAGAACGAGACCGCGGCCATCAAGGCCGTCTTCGGGGACCACGCCCGCAGGCTGGCGGTCAGCTCCACCAAGTCGATGGTCGGGCACCTGCTCGGCGCGTCCGGGGCCGTGGAGTCCATCGCCTGCATCCTGGCCATCCGGCACGGCGTCGTCCCCCCCACGATCAACCTGGAGCGCCCCGACCCCGAATGCGACCTCGACTACGTCCCCAACCGGGCCCGGAGGATGGAGGTGGGGGTGGCCATGAACAACTCCTTCGGGTTCGGCGGCCACAACGCCGTCGCGGTCTTTGGAAAGTGTCGGGATGAAAGTTGAGGATCAGGGGGCAGCTTCGATGTGGGAGTGGCGAACGGTGAGCGGTGGCCCTCCACCCTTCACCGTGCGCCATTCATCACCTTAGTTCCCGCAGGTGAGCATGGTCAGCATCAACGGTTTCTGGAATCGCATCCGGAGGATCTTTTCACCGTCTCAAAAGGTCGAGCAGAACCTGGAGTCCCTGGAGGCCGTCATCGGCCACCGTTTCACCGACCGTTCCCTGCTCGCCCAGGCCCTCAAGCACCGCTCCTACGTCTACGCCTCGGACGGCCACGGCATCGAGTCCAACGAACGGCTGGAGTTTCTCGGGGACGCCGTGCTCGACCTCGTGGTCACGGAATACCTCTACCGGTCCTTCAGGTTCAAACGGGAGGGGGAGCTGACGCAGGTCAAGTCCCTGATCGTCAGCAAGACCGTCCTGGCGCAGAAGGGGCGCGAGATGGGCCTCGGCAGGTATATGCTCCTGAGCCGGGAGGAGGAGCAGGCGGGCGGACGGGGCCGGACCTCCATCATCGGGGACGCCTACGAGGCCGTCCTGGGCGCGATCTATCTGGACGGGGGTCTGGACCCCTCCCGCGACTTCGTGGCGCAGCACCTCCTCTGCGACGTGGAGAAGATCAGCGCCAACGGCGACTACCTCAACTTCAAGAGCGTCCTGCTCGAACACGTGCAGAGCGAGGGGAGGGGGCACCCCCGGTACTACGTGAACTCCGAGGAGGGCCCAGACCACGAGAAGGTCTTCACCGTGGAGGTGGCCGTGAGCGGGGAGATCATGGGCCAGGGGAAGGGGCGGAGCAAGAAGGAGGCGCAGCAGATGGCGGCCAAGGAGGCGCTCCGCAGGCTGGGGGCGGTATGAGACGTAGGGGCGACCGGCCGGTCGCCCCTGCAGGACAATGGAATGGCAGGGGTCACATGGCGTTTTCTGAACACCCGTTTTGAAAACGCCTTTTTTAATATGGCGGCGGACGAGGCCGTCCTGGAATCGGTGCGAGAAGGGGTCTCGCCCCCGGCCTTCCGGGCGTTCGGGTGGCGGCCGCCGGGCCTCTCGTTCGGCTACGCGCAGCGGGTGGGCCGGGAGGTGGACCTGGGCCGGTGCCGGGAGATGGGCGTGGAGGTCGTGCGCCGGCCCACGGGCGGGCGGGCCGTGCTCCACTGGAATGAGCTGACCTACAGCGTCCTGTGCCGGGGGGACGACCCGCTGGTCGGGGGCGGGGTGCTGGAGGCCTACCGCCGGATCAGCGAATGCCTGGTGGCGGGGCTCCGGCTGTTCGGCGTGGCCGCCGACCTGGTCCGGGCCGAGCCGCCGTCCGTGCGGCCTGTGGGGGAGTCGGTCACCTCCCCCTGCTTCTCGTCCGCGGCCCGGCACGAGGTGGTCATCCACGGACGAAAGCTGATCGGCAGCGCGCAGCGCCGGATGGGGGACATGCTCCTCCAGCACGGGTCGCTGATCCTCGGCCCTGAGCACAAACGGATCGTGGACCTCCTGCGTCTGACCTCCGACGAGCTGAAGGCGCAGTTCCTGCGGGAGCTGGACGAGGGGACGACCTCCCTAAAGGAGGCCCTGGGCCGGCCAGTGGCGTTCGACGACTTGGCGGAGTGTCTGCGCCGGGGGTTCGAGGAGCGGCTGGGAGCGCCGGTCGTGGAGCAGCCCCTGACCGAACGGGAGCGCGCCAGGATCGAGGTCCTGGTGCGCGAGAAATATGGGACCGATGCGTGGAATTTTGAGGTACATCGCAAGGTGATCCGATGAGATCTCCGACGATTGACGCCCTCCGAGAGGCCATCCTGGAGATGGACTCAGATATTCTGGCCGAGGCCGAAGGGGTCGGCATCTGCGGCTCCATCGCACGGGGAGAGGCCACAGATCGGAGCGACATCGACATCTTCGTGATTCTCGGCAGACACACGCCCGATGCCGATGAGGTCTGGTATCATCGCTTGAACGAGGCGCTTGGCGACTTCAGGCAGGACGTGTCGGTCCTGGTCTACCCGATGCAGAACATCCTGGAGGTGAGCAACTGGTACGTCCTGCGGCTGGCCTCCGACGGGATCGTTGTGTACGACAAGGGCAATGTGCGTCGAGCCTTCGATGCCGTGATCGAGGCGGCCAGGCGGGCCGGGCTGGTGCAGAAGAGACAGGGGAACGGCATCGTCTGGACGATGGGCCGGGAGATGAGGCCGGGGGAGATATTCGAGGTCAAGGTCGAGGGGTGGTGATGCCGCGTGACAAACGAAGCCGAGTCCGTCTGGCGGCTGCGAGATGCCCGTGTGGAGCTGCAATCCGCTGAAAAGAATCTCGCCATTCGCGAGTTTGTGCCCGCTGTCCACTTCGCGCAGTTGTGCGTTGAAAACGCCGTAAAGGCCGTGATCGCGTGCTTTTCGGAGCCGGAGTGGGGGCACAACCCGGGGAAACAACTCCGGGACATCCTGGATGATCGCCGCGCTCAGGTCGTCGCCATTTTCGGAGAGGACTTCCTCAGCGAATTCCTCAGCCTGGCGGATGCAGCGAGCAAAGCCGCGCCGTGGCACGTCTGGTCCACCTACGGAAAGCAGGAGCCGGGCAAACCGCGGATTTCTGCCGTTGATCTCTGCACGGAGGTGGTCGCTCAGGAGATGCTGACGATGGCGCGGGAGGCGCACCGCGTTGCGGATCGGTTTGTGACGGGGTGGGTGAAAGCTGCGCAGCAGAACGACGAAGGTAAACGAACATGACAGCAATTCATGTACAGCTTATCGGCGACAACGCCCTGCTGCCACGCAACGAATTGGAACGACTCGTGGAACTGGCACGGCAGAGCGAAGACGTTGAGCTGGAGGTACACGAAGGGGACATGTCCACGCTGAGTATCATGCAACTGGCGGAACAGGGCGGCGCGTTTGATTTCTGGAAGGAAGAGGGTGAAGATATTTACTCGGTAGAAGATGGGGAGCCGGTATAATGTCTCCGGCGCTCTCACGCGGCGACGTAGTGTTAACGCGGGGTAAAAAATAAGGGATCTGAAAAATGAACGATTTGAACGCTGCTTTGGGAACGGTTACTGAGATAATGAAGAAATACCGTTCTCTTTATGAACAAAATGAAGAGAACGTGAGATATCATATTGTAAACCCAATTTTGAGAAGCCTTGACTGGAACCCTGAAAATCCTGAAGAAGTGCAACCTAATGTTTCTACGGAGGGGGGTGTACCGGACTATGCCTTGATTAAGAACGGAAAACCGGTGTTATTCGTAGAAGCAAAAAATTTGAGCGTTGACATTGAGCAACGAGAGATCATGAGCCAGTTGGCAAGATACACTTTTAGCGAGGGGACAAAATATGGAGTCTTGACGAACGGTGCGGTATGGATGCTTATCAGGTCTTTTGAAGAAGGGACCACCCTGACTGAGCGTATTGTTTGGAAGGCTGATTTAGAAAACGAGGAATTACCGTCTGTTTCTCGAAAGTTGATCACGATATCAAGAAGTAATGTAGAACAGATAGAAGTGCTGGTCAAAAAAGTTCAGATACTGGATGAAATTTGGCAGTCCTTCCTTGATGAACCTGAAGAGATGATCAGGGCTTTGACCCCTGTGATTCAATCAACTATCCTTCAGGGATATCCCGATTACCAATTTGAAGATCCAGAAATTCAGAGCTTTCTGAGGGAGAGAATAAAGGAAATAGCCCCTCAGATGCCTGAACTCGAACCGGGACCAAGCGCGAACCGTGTTGCAGTTGCACCTGTTCCGTCAGGAGAAAAAAGGATGAGCGTTGAGGGAGAAGTTTTTCAGTTTCGCAATTATTTTGAAGTCCTGGTGAACACCGGTAATTGGCTTATAAAAAAAGGGAAGCTCAGAACCTCCGATTGCCCTGTAGGTATAGGGCGTAAAAGGAATCTTGTTAACACACAACCTAAGCATAAGTATGGGGATGACTTCCGGGCTCCGAAAAGGCTTTCAAATGGCTTGTGGATCGAAACTCACTATAATATCGCGATGATAATAAATTACGCTAGACGTTTATTGGAAAGATTCGGCTATCCTCCTGACACATTGGTTGTCGAACGATAAAGAAATTTTGGAGTGCGCAAGCCATGCTTGCGCTTTGGTTGCTGGAAACTATGCTCCCGGCGTGTGAGCAACCCGGAGAGGAGGTGAAAGAGATGGAATGGCGCGAAAGGATTTCTGTAGACCCTCTGGTGTGTCACGGCAAGGCGTGCATCAAAGGCACACGTGTCATGGTCTCGATCATCCTGGATAATCTGGCTGAAGGTGTCTCTCAAGAAGAAATCTTGAAAAGCTATCCGTCTCTGACCCCTGCAGATATTCAGGCAGCCGTTGCTTATGCTGCTGAACTTGCCCGTGAGCGTATCGTGCCGGTGGTTGTTGGAGCAAGCGAATGAAGTTCAAGATCGACGAGAATTTACCAACAGAGTTTGTCGAACTTCTTCAGGCGGCTCACCACGATGCGGTAACGGCCTTGTCCCAGGGGCTGCAAGGGGAGGACGATCCTGTCCTCATCGACCTGTGCCGGCAAGAGGGGAGGGTTCTGGTTACACTGGACCTGGATTTTTCAGACATTCGGACGTACCCGCCTCAGGAGGTTCCGGGGCTCATGGTGCTCCGTGTGCGTCGACAGGATAAGCGGCATTTGATAGAGGTTTTTAGACGCGCTATCCCCTTGATAGCTCAGGAGCCCGTGGAACACCGGCTATGGATTATCGAAGAGACACGAGTTCGGATTCATAGCGGAGAAACAGACTGATCGCTTTTAGTTAGGGCCAGCCATGCAAATCGACTTTAAAAACATGATCTCCCCAGTGGAGGGCGCGGACCGGATCACCTGGGCCGAGGTGGAGGCGCTGCGGGCGCGGGGGGAGGCCATCGACGCGGACCTGAGGGCTAGGCGAAGGCAGGGCGACCTCCCGTTCTACGACCTGCCGTATCAGGACGTGACGCCGGTCCTGGCCTACGCCGAGCAGGCGCGGCGCCGGTTCGAGAACTTCGTGGTCGTGGGCATCGGGGGGTCGGCGCTGGGGAACATCGCCCTGCAGACGGCCCTGCGGCATCCCTGCCACAACCTGCTGCCGAGGGATCGGCGGGGCGGCCCCAGGATGTTCTTCCCGGACAACATCGACCCGGACATGGTCGGGGGGCTGTTCGACGCCCTGGACCCGAGGGAGACCCTGTTCAACGTCATCACGAAGTCCGGCAGCACGGCGGAGACGATGAGCGCGTTCCTGCTCGTCCGGCAGGCCCTGATCGACGCCGTGGGCGACCGGTGGCGGGAGCACGTCGTGGCCACGACGGACCCGGAGAAGGGGGACCTCCGGCAGATCGCGCGGGAGGAGGGGCTGACGGCGTTCGACATCCCCGAGAAGGTGGGGGGCCGGTTCTCGGTCCTGACGCCGGTGGGCCTGCTCTCCGCCGCCGTGTCCGGGATCGACATCCGGGCACTCCTGTCCGGCGCGGCGGGGATGGACGCGCGGCTGAAGGGGGTGGCGCTGGACCGCAACCCGGCCTACGTCTGCGCGGCCCTGCTGTATCTGGCGGACGTGCGCAAGGGCCGGCGCATCGTCGTGATGATGCCCTACGTGCAGGCCCTCAGGGACGTGTCGGACTGGTTCCGGCAGCTCTGGGCGGAGAGCCTGGGCAAGCGCCTGTCCCTGACGGGGGAGGTCGTGCACGTGGGTCAGACGCCCGTGAAGGCCATAGGCGCGACGGACCAGCACTCGCAGATGCAGCTTTACGTGGAGGGGCCGCACGACAAGGTCGTCGTGTTCCTGGCGGTGGAGCGCTACGGGCGGACGCTCACCTTTCCGGCGGCCTACGAGGAGAAGGCCTCGCTCGGCTACTTCGCAGGCAGGACCATGAACGAGCTGATTCAGGCGGAGCGGGTCGCCACGGCCCTGGCCCTCACGCAGCGGCAGAGGCCCAACCTGACCGTCACGTTGCCGGAGGTCACCCCTCAGGCCATCGGCCAGCTCCTCTACCTGCTGGAGGCGCAGACGCTCTACGCCGGGGGACTTTACGGCGTGGACCCGCTGGACCAGCCGGGGGTGGAGGCGGGCAAGGTCGCCACCTACGCGCTGATGGGCCGAAAGGGCTACGAGCGGCAGCGCGAGGAGATCGCGCGCGAGATCGCCACCGATGAGCGATACCTCCTGTGAACTGCGCTGGGCGTCGCACCCGCTGCGGGACGAGCCGCCCTGGAAGTCCGCGGCCCTGATCGCCCTCATCGCCGGGTTTTCGGCGGGGGCTTACTACAGCCTGGAGGGCCTCGTCTATGCCCTGATCGCCTGCGCGGTCCTGGTCGCGGCCACGTCCCGGTATCTCCTGCCGGTCCGCTACTGCCTGACGGAGCGGGGGGTGGCCGTCACGCACGCCGGGGTGACGCGCCGGATGCCGTGGGATCGATTTCGGAACTTCTACGTCCATCCGGACGGCGTCTTCCTGAGCCCGTTCGGGAGGCCGAGCCGGCTGGACAGCTTCCGGGGGTGTTTCCTCCGCTTCAAAGACAACCGGGAGGAGGTGCTGGCCGTTGTCCGGGCACGTGTCCAGAACCGAGCGGTTTAGGGCGTGGTGGGCGCACGCCTTCGCCGTGGACGGAGACAGGGGCTTCGACGAGGGGGACCGCGCCCTGATCGACCGCCTGGCGGCGTTCGTGGTCCGGCGGCGGATGACGGCCCCGGCCCTGATGCTCCTGGAGTCAGGGCGGCCATTGAACTTCATCGGGAGCCAGTTGCTCGCCTTCCTCGCGCCGTTCGTCACGACGGTGTTCTCGGAGCAGGAATACAACAGGTTCACGGGCATCCTGGAGCGGCGGGGGAGCATAGACCTGATCATCGAGCGGATCGAGGAGGCGGAAGGCAGAAGGCAGACCCCTCCCCCAGCCCCTCCCCGACACGGGGAGGGGAGCAGACATTCACTCCCCTGAACAAGAAAGGCCATGCCAGATTTAAACGTCATCATCGCCACGGACTGCGGGAGCACGACCACGAAGGCGATCCTGATCGAGAAGAAGGGGGACGTCTACCGGCAGACCTACCGCGGGGAGGCCCCCACGACTGTGGAGGCCCCGTTCGAGGACGTGACGCGCGGGGTGCTGAACGCCATCCAGGAGGTGGAGGAGCTGTCGGGCCGGAGGATCCTGGACGGGGAGCGCATCATCACGCCGGCGAACGGGGAGGCGGGCGTGGACATCTACATCTCCACCAGCAGCGCGGGGGGCGGCCTCCAGATGATGGTGGCGGGGGTGGTGAAGGCGATGACGGGCGAGAGCGCCCAGCGGTGCGCCCTGGGCGCCGGGGCCATCGTCATGGACGTGCTCTCCACGGACGACGGGCGCCTCCCCCACCAGAAGATCGAGCGCATCCGCCAGCTCCGGCCCGACATGGTCCTCCTGTCCGGCGGCACGGACGGGGGCACGGTGACGCACGTGGTCGAAATGGCGGAGTTCATCGCGGCGGCGGACCCCAGGCCCCGGTTCGGGATGGGGTTCAAGCTGCCCGTGATCTACGCGGGCAACCGCGCGGCGCAGGAGGTCGTGGAGAAGACGCTCGGGGACCGGACCGCCCTCACCCTCACGGAGAACCTCCGGCCCGTCCTGGAGCGGGAGAACCTGGGGCCGGCGCGGCACAGGATCCACGACCTGTTCCTGGAGCACGTCATGGCCCAGGCCCCCGGCTACCGCAAGCTGATCTCGTGGGCCGGGGCGCCGATCATGCCGACGCCCGGCGCGGTGGGGCTGATCATGCAGACCATCGCCCGCAAGCAGGGGATCAACGTCATCGGCGTGGACATCGGGGGGGCGACCACGGACGTGTTCAGCGTGTTCGGGGAGGTGTTCAACCGGACGGTGAGCGCCAACCTGGGCATGTCCTACAGCATCTCCAACGTCCTGGCGGAGGCGGGGCTTCGGAACATCCTGCGATGGGTACCGTTCGCCATAGACGAGGCGGACCTGCGCGACCGGATCAAGAACAAGATGATCCGCCCCACGACGATCCCGCAGATGCTGGAGGAGCTCAAGATCGAGCAGGCCATCGCCCGCGAGGCCCTGCGCCTGGCGTTCATCCAGCACCGGGCGCTGGCCGTGGGGCTGAAGGGGGTGCAGACCGAGCGGACGATCTCCGACGCCTTTGACCAGTCGGCCACCGGCGAGAGCCTCATCCGGATGATGGACCTCCACCTCCTGGTGGGCAGCGGCGGGGTATTGTCGCACGCGCCCCGGCGGGCGCAGTCGATGGCCATGAGCATCGACGCCTTTCAGCCGGAAGGGATCACCCGGATCGCCGTGGACAGCATCTTCATGATGCCACACTTGGGCGTCCTGTCCACGGTCAACGAGCAGGCGGCGACGGACGTGTTCGACCGGGACTGCATGATCTACCTCGGCGCGTGCGTCGCTCCGGCGGGGACGGGCAGGCCGGGCGAGAAGTGCCTGGACTACGAACTCCACCTCCAGGGAGGCCGGACGGAGCGGGGGAGCCTGAGCGTGGGCGAGGTGCGTGTCCACCCCCTGGAGGGGGACGCGGAGACGCGATTGACGGCCCAGCCCGCGCGGGGCTTCGACCTGGGCGCGGGGCGCGGCAGACCCGTCGAGGCCACGGTCAAGGGGGGCGTGGTCGGAGTCGTGGTGGACGCGCGCGGCCGGCCCATCCAGATTGCGGAAGAGGAAAATGAACGGGTGCGGCAGATCACGGAGTGGAATAAGGCGATGGATCTGTATCCGGGATGAAGAAACGACTGCCTAAATTCAGAACCCTCGACGAAGCTGGGGAGTTCTGGGATACGCACGACATTTCGGATTATTGGGATGACATGAAGGAGGTGTATCTCACGATGGCCGGTATGACTGTAACGCTCGATGACAAATATGTTAAAGCCCTTGCACCCCTGGGGGATGTGAGGGCCAGCGTGGATGAGGCCATCCGTCGTTACACGGTGGAGCGCATTACGTCCATTATCGCGGACCTTCAAGCCAAAGATGCCCGGTGGAAAGAAAAATATGGATATGATTACGAAACCTTTGTCGCCCGGAGCGCCAAAGACAAGAAATTTGTCAAAAACATAGAAAAGATTTGTAAGACTTGGGAGGAAGACCTGGCCGAGTGGGAATTCTGTCATGAGGGCATCCGGGATTGGTACCGGCATCTCCAGGAGACTTTGCTGAACTGATTCGGCAGATCGAGGAGCAGTTTGGAGACTGTCAGGTCGCTGAACACGATCATACGCCTCGACGCTCGATCCTGGTGGTTGTGTGCAGACATGGAGCATATACGGTCAGGATAACCGAGATTGTCGGCCAGGCTGAACGTAAATATCGCTATTATGTCTTGGAAGGCGACGTGGTTGTCGCAGGCTTTGACAACGCCGCCGATCCGAGGGTCGTTCAGAAGAAATACGGACAAGCTTACAGGCAACATATTGGAGAACTGATTCCCCACCTGCATCTGGAGAACAAGTCGAAGCTGGAACTGACGGAAGAGATGACCGTCGGTCGATTCATAGATTGGCTCCGTGTTCATCTGCCGTTATCTGAAGGTTGAAAGTATTTCATGGCCCATGCATACACTCCTGGATTGCGCGTCACCCGGCGCACGGTGATCCGCAAGCGCCGGATTCTTCCGCTGAAGGGAAAGGTCCTCGTCGGCGTGGGCGACCGGGTGACGAAGGACCGGGTCGTGGCGCAGACCGACCTGCCGGGGAACGTGGTCACGCTGAACGCCGTCAACCTGCTGGGCGTGACGCCGGCGGAGCTGCCCGGCTACATGCTCAGGCAGGTGGGCGATCGGGTCGAGAAGGGCGAGGCCATCGCGGAGACCAGGCCGTTCATCAAGTGGCTGAAAACGACCATCCAGGCCCCCGTGACCGGGACGGTGGAGAGCGTCTCCACGATCACAGGGCAGGTCATCCTGCGGGAGCCGCCCCGCCCGGTGTCCGTGAAGGCCTACATCGACGGGTGCGTCGCGGAGGTGGTCCCGGACGAGGGGGTGGTCGTGGAGACGGGCGGGGCGTTCGTGCAGGGGATCTTCGGGGTGGGAGGAGAGAGATGGGGGGCGATCCGCTTCGTGGCCGCCTCGCCGGAGGAGGACCTGGACCCGGCGAAGGTCGGACCCGCTCACAAAGGGTGCCTCTTAGTGGCCGGGGCGCTGGCGACGCTGACGGGCATCCGGCGGGCCGTCGAGGTCGGGGCCGCCGGGGTCATCGCGGGGGGCATCCGGGACCGGGACCTGCGCGAACTGCTCGGCTACGACCTGGGGGTGGCCATCACCGGGACCGAGGAGATCGGGCTGACGGTCGTCGTCACGGAGGGGTTCGGGCGGATCGCCATGGCCGGGAAGACGTTCTCGGTCCTGAAGGAGCGGGAGGGGGAGGAGGCGTCGGTCAGCGGCGCCACGCAGATCCGGGCGGGCGTCCTGCGCCCGGAGATCATCATCCCCTCCGGGGCGGAAGGGCCGGACGCCGCCCCTGCGCCGGGGCAGTCGGAGGGGATGCAGGTCGGCGACCCCATCCGGGTCATCCGGCAGCCCTACTTTGGCCGGATCGGCGCCGTGGCCTCGCTCCCGCCTGAGCTTCAGACCGTGGAGTCCGAGACGAAGGTCCGTGTCCTGGGGGTGCGGTTCGAGGACGGCAGCACCGCCGTCGTGCCCAGGGCGAATGTGGAGATTATCGAAGAGTAACGCGGAACGATGAACGCGGAACGATGAACGAAAAACCGCAAAGGCTATTTTGCTTTTCGTTCATCGTTCATCGTTCTGACTTCATCGCTCATCCTTCCAAAGAGGTCCGCCATGTCCAGACTCCTCCTCTGTCTGCTGACGCTGCTTCCCCTCGTCGCCCACGCCCAGGCCGACCTCCTCCTGCCGTCCGAGATCCGGGCGTCCGACGCCCCCGACGACACGGGAGGACGCATCACGGTCACCTGGCGCAGGACGGCGTCGGAGGGGCCGGCCATCAGCTACGTCGTCTCCGTGGCCGAGTCCGAGCAAGGGCCCTACTACAGGGCTGCGGAGGTGAATTCGGGCAGCGGGTTCCTGACCGACGCGCCGGCGGAGTTCGGGCGCCGCGCGTCCAACGCGGACTACCACTATGCCCACGTCGAGACCTACAAGGTCCCGGCGGACAGCGCCAGGTTCGAGACGCGGGCGATTCAGAAGGGCAGGGTCTATTACCTGAAACTCTCCGTGACGGATGGGCAGCGCACGGTCGAGGCCCCGACGGCGGTGTCCGCCTCTGCCCTGGCCAACTGGTTCAACTGGGCCAAGCTGAACAACTTCATCCTGGGCACGACCTTCTCCATCCTCATCCTCGCCTTCATCACCGTCGCCCGCCGCAACCCCAACCTCTACATCCGCAAGATCGCCGGCCTGGACGCCATCGAAGAGGCCCTGGGCCGGGCCACGGAGATGGGCAAGCCGGTCCTGTTCATCCACGGCCTGGCCGGGATGGACAGCATCTCCACCATCGCCGCGGTGAACATTTTAGGCCGGGTGGCCCGGCGGACGGCGGCCTACGACACGCAGCTCCGGGTGTCCACGAACGACCCGATCGTGATGGCCGTCAGCCAGGAGGTCGTGAAGGAGGCCTACCTGGACGCGGGCCGGCCCGACGCCTACAACCCCGACCACGTGTTTATGGCCGCCGCCGACCAGTTCAGCTACGCCGCGGCCCTGGAGGGCATGATGACGCGGGAGCGGCCCGCCACGAACATCCTGATGGGCTACTTCTACGCCGAGTCGCTGCTGCTGTCGGAGACCGGGGCGTCCATCGGGGCCATCCAGATCGCGGGCACGGACTCCTACACCCAGCTCCCGTTCTTCGTGACCACCTGCGACTACACGCTGATGGGCGAGGAACTCTACGCGGCCAGCGCCTACCTGGCGCGGGAGCCCAAGCTGATGGGGAGCCTGAAGGGGCAGGACTACGGCAAGGCGTTCCTGATCCTCGTCCTGGTCCTGGGCACGCTCCTGGCGACGCTCGGATACAACGGGATCACGTATATGTTTACGTCATATTAAAGGTGAAAGGGCAGACGGCAAACGGCAAACGTGAAACCAAACAATCTTTTACGTCTGCCGTCTGCCGTCTGCCGTCTGCCTTTTCAAAGGAGGCCCCATGATCTTTCTTCAGCGTACGCTTCCGTTGAGCATCGCCTTTCTGGTGGGGATGATCGGGATTCTCACCTATTATATCCCCGTCTGGCAGGACATGGAGGAGACGTTCGCCACGTGGCTCCGGATCATCTTCGCGTTCTCCTTCCTGCTGGGGATCTACAGCCTGCTCCACCTCCACTGGAACCGCATCCGGCGGAGGAATCCGGGATGGGGTTACAGCGCGTTCGTCTACATCGGCTTCGGGCTGACCTTCCTGTTCGCCGCGTACAACGACGGGAAATGGTTCCTGGAGCCGCAGGCGGAGGGAGGGGGGCTGCGCTGGATGTTCCGCTACGTGCAGGTCCCCTGCCAGGCCACGATGTTCTCGATCCTGGCCTTCTTCATCGCGTCTGCGGCCTACCGGACGTTCCGGGCGCGCACCCCGGAGGCGGTCATCCTGCTCATCGCGGCAGTGTTGATGATGCTGGGGCGCGTCCCAATCGGGGCCTATATCTATGAAGGGCTGCCGACCTTCGCGCAGTGGTTGATGGCCGTCCCCAACATGGCGGCCAAGAGGGGCATTTTGCTGGGGGTCAGCCTTGGGGGAATCGCCACCTCCCTCCGGATCATCTTCGGGATCGAGCGCTCCTACCTGGGCGGAGGCGAGGCGTGAAGGCCTGGCTGGCGAACATAGACCGGCGGTTCATCTACCTGCTGGTCGGCCTGGGCGCGGCCGCGCCCCTCCTGTTCTCCTTCGACCTTCCGGTCAAGGCCACGCCGCCGGTGCGGGCGGTCTATGCCACCGTGGAGGAGATCGCCCGGAAGAGCGACCGCGCGGCGGTGCTGATCTCGTTCGACTACGATCCGGGGTCCGAGGCGGAGCTCCAGCCGATGGCGCGGGCAATCCTGAGGCACTGCTTCCAGCGCAACCTGCGCGTCGTGGGGGTGAGCCACTGGGCGGGGAACACGGACCTGGTGGAGGAGGCCTTCGCCACGGCGGCGAGCGACTACGGGCGGAAGCCGGGCCAGGACTACGTCTTCATGGGGTTCAAGACGGGCGGAGGAGCGCTGGTCATCGACATGGGAAAGGACTTCCCCGGCGCTTTTCCGCAGGACGCGCGCGGGAACGACACCCGAAACATGGAGGCCATGCGAGGCATCCGCTCGCTGAAGGACTTCGACTACGTGATCGCCCTGGCCGCCGGGACGCCGGGGATCGAGATGTGGATCGCCTACGGGCAGGAGCGATACAGGTTCAAAATGGGCGGGGGGTGCACCGCCGTGATCGCGCCAGACGAATTCCCCTTTTTGCAGGCCGGGCAGCTCAACGGGCTGATCGGCGGTCTGGCCGGGGCGGCGGAGTACGAGACCCTGATCGGCAGAAAGGATGAGGCGGTCAGCGGGATGCGGCCGCAGTCCGTCGTCCACGTCGTGGTGATTCTCCTGATCGCCACGGGCAATCTATTCTACTTCCTCTCTCGGCGGAAAGGGGCTGAATCGCCATGAACCGTCTCCTGAACATCGACCGCCGGATCATCTTTCTGTTCGTCTTCGCAGGCGTGGTGATTCCGCTCCTGTGGTCGTTTAACCTCCCGGTGAAGCCCACGCCCACCGTGCAGGCGATCTACGACACCGTCGAGGCCGTGGCGCAGAAAAACGGGCGAGTCCTGATCGCGTTCGATTACGGCCCCAGCCTGGTGGCGGAGCTGCGTCCGATGGCCCTGGCGCTCCTGCGACACTGCTTCCGGCGGGGGGTGAAGGTGGTGGGAATTACACTCCATCCTGAGGGGGTGGGGATGGCCCAGGACGCCTTTGAGACCGTGTCGAAGGAGTTCAGCAGGGAGTACGGCAGGGATTACGCCTTCATGGGGTTCAAGCCGGGGGGAGGGGCTTTTATTCTGAACATGGGGCAGGACTTTCAGGCGACCTTGCCCAAAGACAGCCGGGGGAACGACACGAGGGCGATGGAGATCACAAAGGACATCCGGTCGCTGAAGGACTTCGATTATGTCGTGGACCTGGCCGGGTCGGCCGTGACCGAGATCTGGATCGCCTACGGGCAGGAGCGCTACCGGTTCCCCATGGCATCGGGGTGCACGGCAGTGATGGCCCCGGACATGTTCCCCTTCTTGCAGGCGGGACAGCTCAACGGGATGATGGGAGGGCTGGCCGGGGCGGCCGAATACGAGACTCTGGCGGGGGCCAGCGATGCGGCCACCCGGAACATGACGCCGCAGTCCGTCGTGCATCTGGTGATCCTGACTTTCATCCTGTTCGGAAATCTGGTCTACTTCCTGGGAAGGAGGGCACCGTGAGACGCGACACGATTCTTTTCGTCGGCTTCGTCGCCCTGTTTGCCGCTGTCAACGCCTATCTGCTGAGCGTGGGCAAGGTCCAGGGCGACTGGGCCGGGTTCGGGGTGATCGTGGCCGCCGGGCTGACGCTGGCCATGTACAGCTTTCTGTACCGCGACAACCCGACCTTCAAGCTCGCCGAGCACCTCTACGTGGGGGTGGTGGCCGCCTACCAGCTGGCGCAGTACTGGTACAACAACCTTCTATCGGACGTCTACAACCCGCTGTTCCGGCCCGAGCCGGGCAAGGGGGCGGCCTGGGGGGTGTTGATCCCGACGGCGCTGGGCCTGATGATGCTCACCCGCTTTGTCCCGAAGATATCCCCGGTCAGCCGCATCTCCTTCGCCTTCTTCGTGGGGGTGGGCGCGGGCCTCAGCATCCCCCGGACGATCTCGTCTTTCCTGTTGCAGCAAATCGAGCCCACGTTCAAGCCCATCTGGACCGCCTCGGCGGGGTTCACGATGGCCAGCCTGGACACCTTTCTGATCCTCCTGGGGGTGGTGAGCGTCCTGGTCTATTTCTCGTTTTCAATCGAGCACCGGGGGGCGGTGGGGGGCGTCTCCCGCGTGGGCATCTGGTTCCTGATGATCTCCTTCGGGGCCTCGTTCGGCTACACCATCATGGCGCGCCTGTCGCTCCTGATCGGGCGGATGACCTTCCTGCTGAGGGACTGGCTGCACGTTCAGATACAGTGAACGAATTACGAATGTCGAATTACGAATTACGAATCTTCATTCGACATTCGACATTCGACATTCGACATTCGAGCGGTCAAAATCTGGAACGAAACAGGTAAGCGAGGAGTCCAAGTGCCGTCAGAAGGGTCGAGGATAAATGGCCGAACCTCTGTTAAAGGTCGATGGCCTCAGGACGTACTTTCAGACCGATGACGGCCTGGCCAGGGCGGTGGACGGGGTCTCCTTTGACCTGCGAAAGGGCGAGACCCTGGGGCTGGTGGGGGAGTCGGGGTGCGGCAAGAGCGCCACGGCCCTGTCCATCCTGCGCCTGATCCCTGAGCCGCCGGGGGAGGTCGCAGGAGGGGCGGTCCTGTTTCGCGGGCGCGACCTGCTCGGCCTGACCGAGGAGGAGATGCGGGGGGTGCGTGGGAACGACATCGCGATGATCTTCCAGGAGCCGATGACCAGCCTGAACCCCGCCTTCACCTGCGGAGACCAGATCGACGAGGCCGTGAGGCTCCATCAGGGGCTAGGCCGGGCAACGGCCAGGGAGCGGACGGTGGAGATGCTCCGGCGGGTGGGCATCCCGGACCCCGCGCGGCGGGCGGACGAGTATCCGCATCAGCTCTCCGGGGGGATGCGCCAGCGCGTGATGATCGGCATGGCCCTGTCGTGCAACCCGGACCTGCTGATCGCGGACGAGCCGACCACGGCGCTGGACGTCACGATCCAGGCGCAGATCCTGGAACTCCTGGAGCGGCTCCAGCAGGAGCTGGGGATGGCCGTGCTGATGATCACCCACGACCTGGGGGTGATCGCCGGGGTCACAGACCGGGTGGCGGTGATGTACGCCGGGAAGATCGTGGAGATGGGGCAGGTGGAGGAGATCTTCGCCGCCCCCGGACACCCTTACACCCGGGGGCTGCTCGCGTCGATCCCGAGGCTGACCGGGATGCAGGACCGGCTCCGGGTGATCCCGGGGGCGGTCCCGGACGCGACCCGGTTCCCGGAGGGCTGCCGGTTTCACCCCAGATGCCCGCACGCGGACGCCTTCTGCCGGGAGCGGGCGCCGGCGCTGCTGGACGTAACGCCTGGACACGCCGTGGCCTGCTGGAAGGCGGAGGGGTACCCGGCGTAAGGTAACCGGTATGGTTTCTGAGCCGCTTTTAGAGGTCCGCGACCTCAAAAAATACTTTCCCATCCGGCGCGGGCTGTTCTCACGGGCCTCGGGACAGGTGAGGGCCGTGGACGGCGTCTCCTTCACCGTCCGAAGGGGGGAAACCCTGGGGCTGGTGGGGGAGTCGGGGTGCGGGAAGACGACCACGGGGCGGGTCATCCTCCGGCTGATCGAGGCGACGGGCGGGGAGGTGCGCTTCGACGGCGCGGATGTGCTGTCGCTGGGCCGGCGGGCGCTGCGGGCCGTGCGGCGGCAGATGCAGATCATCTTCCAGGACCCCTACAGCTCTCTGAACCCCCGGATGACCGCCGGGGGCATCCTGGCAGAGGCGTTAAAGGTCCACCGCCTGGCGCAGGGCCAGGCCCTGCGGGAGCGGGTGGCGCAGCTCCTGGAGACGGTCGGCCTCTCCCCGGACTATGCCCGCCGGTATCCCCACGAGTTCAGCGGCGGGCAGCGGCAGCGGATCGGCATCGCCCGCGCCCTGGCGGTGCAGCCTGAGTTCATCGTGGCCGACGAGCCCGTGTCCGCGCTGGACGTGTCGATCCAGGCCCAGATCCTCAACCTGCTTCAGGACCTCCAGGCGCAGTTCGGGCTGACCTACCTGTTCATCGCCCACGACCTGAGCGTGGTGCGGCACATCTCCAGCCGGGTGGCCGTGATGTACCTGGGGCGGGTCGTGGAGGTCGCGGAGAGCAGGGCGCTCTACGAAAACCCCTTGCACCCCTATACGCGGGCGCTCCTCTCCGCCGCGCCGGTCCCGGACCCTTCCGTGCGGCGACGCCGGACCGTCCTGGAGGGGGACGTGCCCAGCCCCGCGAACGTCCCCTCCGGCTGCCCCTTCCATCCCCGCTGCCCCGAGCGCGTGGCCGAGTGCAGCCGGGTCGCGCCGGAGCTGAAGGACGTGGGCGAAGGGCACGCTGTGGCGTGTATTTTGAGGCATTAGAGCCGGTCTTCGATCATCTTCTCTCAGAAAGGGGAGCCCTGTGACCTCATATCTCAAAAAAGCGATCATTTTTGTGAACGCCGTTGTCTTGTTGGCGCTGGCTCAGGAGGGGCAGGCGCAGGGAATGGGCATTCCGCGCAGAATGCTGGGTCCGGCCCGCCTGGGGCCCGACATCGACCTCTCGAAGGGGCTGGAGGGCCGGCTTCAGCGGGACCGCTTCTTCCCGTCCCTGCTCGGCCTGGGCAGCCCCGGCCTCAGCGCCATCCGGACGGACCATTTCGTGATCTACTACCGGGACGCCGACCAGACCGCCCGGCAATTGGCCGACATCGCCGAAGAGGTGTTCGACGCCATCGCCCCCCTCTACCCGAAGTACATGAAGAGCTACGCCCCCGTGCACGTGCTCGTGGACGACAGCATCGACTACGGCAACGGGTCGGCCAGCTACTACCAGAACTTCATTCAGATCTGGGCGACCAACCTCGATTTTGAGCTGCGGGGGACGCACGCCTGGATCAAGAACGTGTTCGCCCACGAGTTCACCCACATCGTCACCCTGAAGGCCGCCCGGCGGAACTGGCCTTTCGAGCTGGGCATCGCGCAGATGGCGGAGCTGAACAGGAACCCCGACTACGTGTTCGGCATGCCCTTTTATCAGCTGGCGGTGCCGACCTGGTTTGCGGAGGGCATCGCGCAGTACGAGGACGACAAGATGGGCTATGAGGCCTGGGACACGCACCGGGACATGCTCCTCCGCATGGCCACGCTGGAGGACGACCTCCTGTCCTACGCCGAAATGGGGGTCTTCTCGCGGGACGGCCATCACTTTGAGATGTCCTACAACCAGGGCTACGGCCTCCTCCGCTACATCGATGAGGCCTACGGCCCCGAAAAAGTTCGGGCGCTCGCCGAGCACACGGGCCTCGTCAACTTCAAGTCCGCGATCAGCAAGGTCCTCCGCAAGTCCGCCGATCAGGTCTACGACGAGTGGAAGGCCCACCTGAAGGTGAAATACGGGGCCCTGGCCGACTCGCTCCAGAAGGCCGGCCTGGCCGAGGGGGAGAAGGCCGTCGACGAGGGGTTTCTGGACTACCATCCGGTCCATTCCCCGGACGGCGGGCGCGTGGCCTACCTGAGCAACCGGAAGAGTGACTTTGCGATCACCGAGCTTCGCGTGAAGGACCTGGGCACGGGCGCGGTCAAGACAATCGCCAGGAACGTCGACAACCGCTTCTCCTGGTCCCCCGACGGAAAGAGGCTCTACTACAACCGCGCGCCGAGGGGGCGCTTCGACATCTACGTCTATGACTTTGACACGAAGGAGGAGCGGAAGCTGACCCTCGGCCTCCGGGCCAAGGACCCGGCGGTCTCCCCCGACGGGAAACGCATCGCCTTCGTGCGCAACGAGGACGGGACGAACAACCTCGGCGTCATGAACGCGGACGGGACGAAGATCCGCTACCTCACGCACCACAACGACGCCACGCAGTACTACGGCCCCCGCTGGTCCCCGGACGGGAAGCGGATCGCCTTCAGCGTCTTCCGGGGCGAGGACCGGGACGTCGCGGTGATCAACGCCGACGCGGAGCCTTACAAGAAGGCCCGGTCCAGGGCGGACAGCAGCAAGACCTTCCCGGACAGCCTGGCCTACGCGGACAACGCCGGGTTCGAGGCCCTCATCCGGACGAAGGCGGACGAGCGCGATCCCTGCTGGCTGCCCGACGGCAGCGGCCTGGTGTTCGCGTCGGATCGGACGGGCATCTTCAACCTCTACGAATACGACCTCGCCTCCAAACAGGTCAGACAGGTCACCAGCGTCCTGGGCGGGGCGTTCTGCCCGTCCGTCTCCCCGTCCGGGGACGAGGCGCTCTACGCGGGCTTTCACGCGGGCAACTACAGCATCTACAGGGTGAAGCGTTCGGAGGCCCGGCCTGCCCCCGCCCTCCAGCAGGTGGACCGGGACTATCGCGGGGTCTACACGGGTGAGCCCATCGACAAGGCCTACAAGGTCGGGCGCTACGGCACCCACGTCACGCTCAACGGCGTGATGCCGTTCATCGTGCTGGGGCCGACGTTCATCGGAAACCGCTTCGGCCTGGACCAGGTCAGCGGCGGCCTGCAGGTGGCTGCGGGCGACCTGCTGGGCGGCGACCAGCTCATCAGCGGGTTCTCGATCGGGAAGAACCTCCGCAGGAGCATAGACCTCAACTCCAGCTTTCTCGTGGGCTACATCAAGGGCCTGACCCCCTTCTCGGGCGAGAGCAAGACCTACGCCCCGACCCTCTACACCTTCTACAATCGGGAGACGATCAACAGCGCCCTGGACCTGGGGACCGTGGCCGCCCGGCGCGACACGTCCACCGGCACGATGCGGGTGGAGACCGACTCGGGCCGCGTCCTGATCCCCGACGTCACGCAGTTTCTCCACCTGACGCTCGACGAGTCCGACAGGTTCAAGGACGTGTTCCACGAGTTCGTCGTGGGCGTGGACCTGCCGATCTCCTCCCGGCAGGGGTTTGAACTGGAGTACGGCTACCGGAAATACTACGAGAACATGCACACCAAGCAGACGATCTTCGACAGCTCGCGGGTGTTCCAGCGGGGCGTGGACATCACCCAGGACATCAAGAAGATCGACCGGCGATTCGGCCAGCCCCAGGTCGTCGCGGACCAGAACCTCTACAGCAGCGACTCCGGGCCGTTCTACCAGAGCAGCGACCTCGCCGTGGGGTGGCGCTACGTCAACATCAAGCCCACCATCGACGGCTTCATCAACCCGGCGGGCCGGGTGGTCTCCCTCCGCTACCGCCGGCTCAACGCCACCGTGGCCGACTCCCTGGCGCAGGCGATGGCCGACCCCAACACGGGGCTGCCGGTCCCGGTGTCCGGGAACCCCAGCCCCGACCCGTTCCTGTTCGACCCGGTGAAGCTGGGCCTCAACGAGTTCACGTTCTCCTGGAACGAATTCATCCCGCTGGGGGGAAAGGCCACGCTGGGCCTTCAGACCTTCGTGGGCTACAAGGATCAACCGATCAAGCGGTTCCAGCCCGACGGCGGACCCTTCGAGGGGGCCTTCTACTACCCGCTCCGCTACTATCTGGGGGGATGGGGCAGCCTTCGAGGCTATCCCTACTTCACGCTGCAAGGGGGCAAGGCCGTGCTCGGCAGGATCACCCTCACCCTCCCCCTCTTCCAGAAGATCCGCAAGGAACTCCCGCCCCTGTATTTTGACCGGCTCTACGCCACTCTGTTCCTGGAGACCGGCGCGACGAGCGACGCGGCGAAGTTCAGCGACCTCAAGTTCAACAGCCGGGCCATCCGCAACGCCTTCCTGAGCGACTTCGGGGTGGAGTTGCGGATGCAGATGTTCTCGTTCTACCGCCTGCCGATGTTCGGGTTCCTCCAGTTCGTCGCGCCGTTCACGCGCGACGTGCGCGACCGGAACGACCCGACGCAGATCAACCGGGTGGACAAGCATCGGATCTTCTTCGGGTTCTCGATATAAGGCGAAATGGCTGACGTCCTGATCGTGATCCCCGCCCACAACGAGGCGGAGAACATCGGAGCCGTTCTGGAGGAGGTCCGGCGTCTGACCCCGGACTGCGACCTGGTCGTGATCGATGACGGGTCGCGGGACGGCAGCCGGGAGGTCGTCCACAGGCTCGGCGTCCCCTGCATCCGCCACCCCTACAACCTCGGCTATGGCGGGGCCGTGCAGACCGGCCTGCGCTACGCCCGCGCGCGGGGCTACGAGACGGTGGTGCTGATGGACGGCGACGGCCAGCACGACGCCGGACAGGTCCCTGCCCTCGTCGAGGCGCTGCGGCGGACGGGCGCGGACCTGGTGATCGGCTCCCGGTTCGTCGAGCGGACGGGGTATCCCGTCCCGCCCCTCAGGCGGGCCGTGATGGCCTTTTTCGCGGGGCTGACCTGGGCGTTCACCGGCCTCCGGGTCCGCGACGTCACGTCGGGGTTCCAGGCCATCGACAGGCGCGCCGTGGCCTTCCTCGCGGAGGAGTATCCGCTGGACTACCCGGACGCCGAGACCGTGATCCTCCTGGTCCGGTCCGGGTTCCGCGTGGTGGAGCAGCGCGCGGACGTCAGGCCCCGGATGAGCGGCGCCTCCATGCACTCCGGCCTGCGTGCCCTGTATTACCCGTTCCGGGCGCTGATGGGGGTGATCATCGTCATGCTCCGGACGCTGACGCGACCGGGGAGGGCGGCGTGAGCGGCTACAACCAGGCGCTGATCTGCGCCATTGCGGTCCTGTTCGGGGTCTTCACATTCGACCTCCTGCGGAGGCGACGGCTGAACGTCGAATACGGGCTGCTCTGGCTGCTGCTGGCGGCCGGCGTCCTGATCGTCGTGGGGTGGAAGTGGCTCCTGTTCCGGGTGACCTTCTGGATGGGGGCGCGGCAGCCGGCCTCCATCCTGGCCCTGCTGAGCCTGGCGTTCATCTTCTTCTTCCTGGCCTTCCTCACTGTCCAGCTCTCGACCATGTCCAGCCGCATCAGGCGACTGACCCAGGTGGTGGCCCTGCTGGAGCACGAGGTTCAGGAGATGAAAGAGAAACAAGGCGAAGCCGAAGAGGACGCAAAAAAGAGTGAGACGTGAAAACAAGAATCCAGAATCCAGAATCCAGAATTTAGAAGAAAAGCAAAAACGGTTCTCATTCTGGATTCTGAATTCTGGCTCCTGTATTCTGCTTTTGCCGTTTGCCGGAGGTCTTTATGCAAGGCAAAGTCGCTGTTCTAAAGACGCGGCCCGAGACCGTGCTGGAGGACTACGGGGAGGTCATGCGCCTGGCCGGATACCGGGAGGCCCTCTCGCCCGGCCTGGACACCGTAGTCAAGCTGAACCTCTCCTGGACGAAGTACTTCCCGGCCTGCTCGTCCCAGCCCTGGCAACTCGAAGGGGTCCTCCGGACGCTGATCGAGGACGGGTACGAGGCCGCGCGCCTGTTCCCCGTGGAGAACAAGACCGTGGTGACGAACCCCGTCAGGGGGGCGCGGGACAACCACTGGATGCCCGTCCTGGAGAAGTATGGGCTTCCGTTTATCCCGTTGCCGGAGGTGGAGTGGGTCAAGTACCCGTTCAAGAGCGAGTTCCTGATGGTGGACAAGATATTTCCAGAGGGCATTGAGATTCCTGAGATGTTCATCGGGAGACAGGTGGTCCACCTGCCGACGGTCAAGACCCACGGACACACCACCACCACCGGCGCCATCAAGAACAGCTTTGGCGGCTTGCTCAAGGAAGTGAGGCACTATGCCCATAAAAACATCCACGAGGTCATGGTGGACCTCATGCTCATGCAGAAAGAGATCCACCCTGGCGTCTTCGCGGTGATGGACGGGACGGTCTGCGGGGACGGGGCCGGGCCCCGGACGATGGACCCCAAGATTCAAAACTACATCCTGGCGAGCGCGGACCCCGTGGCCATCGACGCCGTCGCCGCCCGGATGATGGGGTTCGATCCGATGTCCATCCCCTACATCCGGATGTGCCACGAGCGGGGGCTGGGCGTGGGAGACCCGCGACAGATCGAGGTCGCGGGGGCGGACGTATCCGGGGTGAACTTCCATTTCAAGACGAAGCGGAGCTTAGTCATCTTTGGGGACCAGCTCATCCGGAAGGGGTTCATGAGGCCGTTTGAAAGGGTGTTGCTGCATTCCCCGCTGGTGGTATGGGCGCCCTTCGCTTCCAATCTCTACCACGATTACCTGTGGTATCCCATCGTCGGGAGGCCGATCATCCGGAGGTTCATGAAGACGGAATGGGGACAGCTCTTTCAACGGTATGGGCGGATGGCCGGCGATTCGAAGCGGGCGGAGGCGACGCCGGCGGATTAGGGAGAGGAGATGGCACAGACGAACGACTATGATCTTGTCGTGATCGGCGGAGGCCCTGCGGGCTACGCGGCGGCCATCCGGGCCGGGCAGCTCGGCCTGAAGGTCGCGCTGGTGGAGCGGGAGCGGGTGGGTGGCACCTGTCTGAACTGGGGGTGCATCCCGACCAAGTCGCTCCTCCGGAACGCGGAGGTCCTGTCCCTCTTCCGGCGGGCCGGGGAGTTCGGCATCTCGTGCGGGGAGGTGACCGCCGACTACAGGGCCGCGGTGGCGCGCAGCCGCGCGGCGGTGGCCCGGCTGACGAAGGGGGTGGAGTACCTCCTCAAGAAAAATAAGGCCACGACCGTGGCCGGGCACGGCCGCCTGACGCCGGGCAGGACCGTGGTCGTGACGGACCCGTCGGGGAAGGTCGTGCAGGAGGCAAAGGGGAAGCGGGTGCTGCTGGCCACCGGCTCGACGACGCGGACGATTCCGGGCGTGACGCCGGACGGGAAGCGCATCATCACGAGCGCTGAGGCGATGGTCCTGGAGGCCCTGCCGAAGTCGATGATCATCCTGGGCGGCGGCGTGATCGCGGCCGAGTTCGCTTACCTGCTGGCCGCCTACGGCGTGGCCGTCACGATGGTGGAGATGCTCCCGTCCATCCTGCCGATGGAGGACCGGGAGGTCGCCGACGTGGTGGCCAGATCCTTCACCCGGATGGGAATCCAGATCAGGACAGGGACGAAGGTGGAGCGCGCGGCGCAGGAGGGGGACGGGGTCTCCGTGGTCGTCTCCTCCGGGGACGCCTCCGAGACCCTGAGGGCGGAGACGGTCCTGGTGGCCGTGGGGCGCGGTCCCTACGCCGAGGGGCTGGGGCTGGCCGACGCGGGCGTGGCGACGGAGCGGGGGTTCGTGACCGTGGACGAGGACTACCGCACCTCCGCCGAGGGGGTCTACGCCGTGGGGGACCTGATCCCCACCCCGCTGCTGGCGCACGTGGCCGTGGCCGAGGGGGTCGCCGCGGTGGAGCGGATGGGCGGGGACGAGGAGGCGCGCGTGGACTACGGCAACGTCCCGAACTGCATTTACTGCCAGCCGCAGGTGGCGTCGGTGGGGCTGACGGAGGAGGAGGCGCGCCAGAAGGGGCGCGAGGTGAAGGTGGGCCGATACCCCTTCCGGGCGCTGGGCAAGGCGATTGCGGCGGGGGAGCAGGAGGGGCTGGTGAAGCTGGTGGTGGACGCCAGATACGGCGAGATCCTGGGCGCGCACATCGTCGGGTCGGACGCGGCGGAGATGATCGCCGAAGTCGTGCTCGCCCGCGCGCTGGAGGCCACCACCTCTGAGATCGGACGCACCATCCACGCCCACCCCACGCTCCACGAGGCCATCCTGGAGGCCGCCCTGGGCGCAGAGGGCAGGGCGATTCATATCTGAAACACGAAAGGCAACCCCCCTTCCACCCCCGTAACCCTCTCCCCCACCCAACCTGTCGCTCCCATGAGGTCGCGACCCACCGCCCTCCCACATGTGGGGGAGGGAGGGGGCATTTAGGGCTTTGCCGCCAGGATGGGGGAGGGTGGGGGGCTGAATATTCTATGCCCATCTCACTCGGCAACGAGGTCCTGCTCGAGGAGCGGTTCGGCCTGGTCCGGGGCCGGCGGGTCGGCCTGATCACGAACCCCTCCGGCGTGAACGCCCGGCTGGAGGCGACGGCGGACGTCCTCCTGCGGTCCGGCGTGAGGCTGACGGCGCTGTTCGGGCCGGAGCACGGAGCGCGGGGAGAACAGGCGGCCGGCGCGCCGGTGGCGTCCTCGCGCGACGGGCGCGCGGACATCCCCGTGCACAGCCTCTACGGCGAGACCCGGAGGCCCACCCCGGAGATGCTGAGCGGCATCGACGCGATGCTGTTCGACGTGCAGGACGTGGGGGCGCGGTTCTACACCTACGTCGCGACGATGGTCCACGCCCTGGAGGCCTGCGCGGAGCAGGGCGTCCCGTTCGTGGTCCTGGACCGACCCAACCCCATCGGCGGGGCGATGGAGGGAAATCTGCTGGACCCGGCCTTCGCCTCCTTCGTGGGACCAGGCCCCATCCTCCTCCGGCACGGCATGACGGCCGGGGAGCTGGCCCGCCTGTTCAACGCCGAGTTCAACCTCGGCGCGGACCTGACGGTCGTGCCAACGCGCGGGTGGCGACGAACGATGTTCTACGACGAGACGGGCCTGCTGTGGGTCCCTCCCTCTCCTAACATGCCCACCATGGAGACCACCGTCGTGTATCCGGGGATGTGCCTGATGGAGGGGACTGCGGTCTCGGAGGGCCGGGGGACGACAAAGCCGTTCGAGCAGGTGGGAGCGCCCGGTATCGACGGGCGTCAGCTGGCCCGACACCTGAACGAAAGGGGCATCCCCGGCGCGATCTTCAGGCCCGTGACCTTCGAGCCGTTCACGGGCAAGCAGAGCGGGCAGGCGTGCGAGGGCGTGCAGGTCCACGTGACGGACCGGCGAATCTACCCGGCGGTGCGGGCCGGATTGGAGGCGCTGGCGGCCGTGCGGGACCTGTTTCCGGGCGTCCTGGCCTGGCGAAACGTGGACGGCGTCTATCCCTTCGACCGTCTGATGGGCACAGACCGGGTCCGGCAGGCCCTCGACGCCGGGGCGGGCGCGGAGGAGATCGTGGCGAACTTTGAGCCGGACATCCAGGGGTTCGCGGAGAGGCGAGGGCCGTATCTGCTGTATGAGTGAGATGCTTCAAAATCTCTTTCGCATTATCCAGAAGCCCCGCAGGCTGATCGTGGGCCTCATGTCGGGCACCTCCGCCGACGGGGTGGACGCGGCGCTCGTGGAGGTGGAGGGGAGCGGCGTCGGGACCAAGGCGCGGCTGATCGCCTTCGAGTGCCTCCCCTACCCGCCCGCGCTGCGGGCGGACGTGCTGGCCCTGTGCGACGCGGCGACCGGGCGCGTGGACCAGGTCTGCCGGATGAACGCGCTCCTGGGCGAATGGTTTGCGGAGGCCGCGCGCCGGGTCGTCCGGAAGGCCGGCCTGAACATGGCGGACGTGGATCTCATCGGGTCTCACGGTCAGACCGTCCACCACCTGCCCGAACCGGCGCAGATGCACAGCTACGCGGTGCGCTCGACGCTCCAGGTCGGGGACCCCTGCGTGATCGCGGAGCGGACGGGCGTGGCCACGGTCGGGGACTTCCGGGTCCGGGACGTGGCCGCCGGGGGGCAGGGCGCGCCCCTCGTCCCGCTGGCCGACTACCTGCTCTACCGGTCTGAGACAACGGGCCGGGCGATGCTCAACGTGGGGGGAATCGCCAACGCCACGATCCTCCCCGCCGCCTGCGGCCTGGAGGACGTCTACGCCTTCGACCTCGGCCCCGGCAACATGGTCATCGACCGGCTGATGGACCGGATCACCGGGGGGCGCGCATCCTGTGACGAGGGCGGCCAGATGGCCGGGACGGGGCGCGTCCACCCCGATCTCCTGTCGGAGATGATGACCCATCCTTTTTTCAACCTCCCGCCCCCTAAGTCCACGGGCCGGGAGGATTTCGGAGCCGCCTACGCCGACGCCTTCCTGGCGCGGGCGAGGGGCCGGGGGCTGCCGGACGCCGACGCCGTGGCCACGGCCACGGCGTTCACGGCGGAGGCCGTGGCGGACGGCCTGCGGCGGTTCGTCCGGGAGCCGGTGCAGGAGGTGATCGTCAGCGGGGGCGGGGCGCACAACGAGACCCTGATGTCTCTCCTGCGGGTGCGGCTGCCCCGCGTCCGGGGGATCGAGGAGGTCGGAGGCTCAACGGAGGCGAAGGAGGCGCTCGCCTTTGCGGTTCTGGCCAACGAGACCCTGGCCGGAAGGCCGGGCAACGTCCCCCGAGTCACCGGCGCATCCCATCCGGCCCTCCTGGGCAAGATCGCCCCGGCGTGACCCCCCTGCTTTTCCGTTGATTCCGACGCCTGTTTTGCTTATAGTTAAACAGATATTTAGCCTGTTTCGTGGCTCTTTCTTTATGGATCTGTGCAGGACGCAGGGTCGTTATGGCCAAGAAGAAGATATCGCTCGCCCAGCTCCAGGTCGGCATGTTCATGGAGGTGGACGTGAAGGATGCGACGGGGGGGAACAAGAATGTCCTGCTGCTGGGCAAGGGCATCCTGATCACCTCTGAAAACCAGATCCGGCGGCTGCAGGAGGCCGGCCTGAAGGACGTCATCATAGACACCTCCAAGGGGAAGGACGTGGCCGGCGGCAGCGTGGTGAACGCCCCCGCGCCGGCCATCAAGGCCCCTCCTGTCGCCCGGCCCCCGGCCGGGCGCAAGACCTTCTTCAAGGATGAGATCAAGGTCGCGCGCAAGATCAAGGGGGCGTCCATCCAGGTGGTCAAGGAGTTCATGGGGAACGCCGCCACCGGACGGAGCATCGACGTCAAGAAGGTGGGGCTTGCGGCCAAGACCCTCACCCAGAGCGTCTTCAGGAACGTGGACGCCCTGCTGAGCCTGACGGCGCTCAAGAGCTACAGCGAGTTCACCTACACCCACTCCGTCAACGTCTGCATCCTGACCCTGGCCATCGCCCACGCCCAGGGGGTGACGGAGAGGGAGGCGGAGATCATCGGGGTGGGGGGGCTGCTCCACGACATCGGCAAGGCGAAGATCCCGCTGTCGATCCTGGACAAGCCGGGGCCGCTCACCCCCGAGGAGCGCAAGGTCGTCATGAGCCACCCCATCTACAGCGAGGAGATCCTGCGCGGGATGGGGAACATCCCGGAGGAGGCGATCGCCATCGCCGTGCAGCACCACGAGAAGGTCAACGGCACAGGCTACCCCTACGGCCTGACCGGGGACCAGATGCACCCCTACGGGAGCATGGCCGCCGTGGCGGACATCTACGACGCCCTGACGTCCGCGCGGCCCTACAAGCCCGGCCTGCCCCCCCACGTCGCCCTCCGTCGGGTGTTCGACGGCCGGGGCGCCGAGTTCGACACGAAGGTGGTGGACGTCTTCATCAAGAACCTCGGCATCTACCCCATCGGCAGCTTCGTGAAACTGAACACGGGGGAGATGGGCATCGTGGTCGAGACCAACCCGCTGGACTCGCTCAAGCCCAGGATAGGGATTATCTTCACGCGATTCGGAAAGCGGCGAGAGACCCCCTTCGTGGTCGACCTGTATGAGGCGTCGGGGGCCGAGGCGCGGGCGATCCAGGAGGCCGACGATCCTAAAAGGTATGACGTAAATGTTGAGGATTACCTGATCAAGTAGGATTGGAGTTTGGGGGGACCGCCCTCACCCTCCCCCAAACCTGTGGATAAGGCCCTGAGTGCCCCCTCCCTCTCCCGTACACGGGAGAGGGAGGGGGCTACGGGGGTGGGTGAGGGCCTGAAATCTCTCTCTTATTATCACCTATGCAAATCCTTCTCCGCATCTTCATCCCCCTGCTCTACGCTGCGGCGGCTGCCCTCTACGCCGCCAACTTTCAGGAGCGCCGGGATCGCATCGGACGCGCGGCCACGGCGCTCCTGGCCGCGGGATGGGCGCTTCACACCGGGCTCCTGGGGATCAGGGCCATCTCCATCGGCCACGTCCCGATCATGAACACGCCGGAGGTCCTCTCGACGTGCGCGTGGCTCATGGTGATCGTCTACGCCTACCTGGAGTTTAGCACGAAGGACCGGGCGCTGGGCGCGCTCGTCGCCCCCATCGTGACCGTCCTCCACGCCTTTGCCTCCGCAGAGTTCGGCCAACTCGAAGTCCCCGTTCACCTCCTCTCCCGAAGCCGATGGTTTGAGGCGCACGTCTTCTCGAACATCCTGGCCTACACCGCGTTCTCCATCTCCTGGGTCAGTTCCATCATGTACGTCTTTCTGCTGGGGGAGATCCAGACCAAGCACCTCGGATTCTTCTACAAGCGCCTGCCCCCCCTCCAGACCCTGGACCAGATCAACAACCGCGCCGCATCGTTCGGGTTCGCCTTCCTGACGCTGGGCCTGGCGGCGAGTTCGACCTGGATTCACCAGATACGCGGCCAGTTCTGGGTCTGGAACGAGCCTGCCTTCGCCGGGGCCCTGGTCGCCTGGGTGATCTACGCGGGCCACCTCTGCGCGCGCGCCGTCGCGGGCTGGAACGGGAAGCGGGCGGCGCTCCTGTCCATCGTGGGATTCACCCTCGTGCTGTTCACCTTCCCGGTGGTGGGCATCTTCTTTCCGGGAAGACATTCGTTCGCGAACTGAGGTGATTTCGGCGTGTCCATCGTCGTCGTCGGCCTGAGCCATCACACCGCCCCGGTGGATGTCCGGGACCGGGTGGCCTTCCCGGCCCACGTCCTGGGCGAGGCCGTCTCCGGGCTGAACAGGGGGCCGGGCGTCCGGGAGTGCGTCATCGTCTCCACCTGCAACCGGTGCGAGATCTACGCCGTGGCCGACGACGCCGACGCAGCCCGCGAGGTCGTGGTCAACTGGGTCTGCGACTTTCACGACCTGGCCCGCGCCGACGTGGAGGGGCACCTGTTCTGTCTGCGCGAAGCCGAGGCCGTCCGCCACCTGTTCCGGGTGGCCTGCGGCCTCGACTCCATGATCGTGGGGGAGCCGCAGATCGCCGGACAGGTGAAGGACGCCCACGCCGCCGCCCTGAGCAGGGGGGCCACGGGGGTGGTGTTCAACCGCCTGTTTCAGATGGCGACGGAGGTCTCCAAGCGGGCGCGCACGGAGACGGAGATCGGCGAAGGGGCCGTGTCGGTCCCCTATGCGGCCGTGGAGCTGGCGAAGAAGATCTTCGGAAACCTGGAGGGCCAGAGGGCCCTGGTCATCGGGGCGGGCGAGATGAGCGAGCTGACGGCCCGGCACCTGATCGCCAACGGCGTCCGCTCCCTCCGGGTGGCCAGCCGCACGCTGGAGAGGGCCAGGGAGATGGCCGACCGGGTGGGGGGGCATGCCCTCCCCTTCGACGAGGCCATGGCCGGCCTGCACGAGGCCGACGTCCTCATCAGCTCGACCAGCGCCCCCGCCTACGTCCTCCGCAGGGACGTCGTGGCGCAGGCGATGCAGCGCCGGCGCAATGCGCCGATGTTTCTGATCGACATCGCCGTGCCGAGGGACATCGAGCCGGAGGTCGGGAAGCTCTACAACGTGTTTCTCTACGACATCGACGACCTGCAGTCCGTGGTGGGGGTGAACCTCGCCAAGCGGGAGCAGGAGGCGTTAAAGGCCCAGGACATGGTCGAGGAGCAGGTCTCGGCGTTCAACGCCTGGCTCAACAGCCTCGACGTGGTGCCCACCATCGTCTCCCTCCGGCAGCGGTTCGAGGCGACCATGTCGGCGGAGCTGGAGCGCGTCGGGATGGCCGGGTTCTCCGAGGAACAGCAGAAGCGGATCGCGGCCCTGCTGCGGAGCTACACGAACAAGCTCCTGCACGGCCCCGTGACCCGCCTGAAGGAGGCCGCCGAGACGGGGGACGGCCTGATGCACGTGCACGCCGTTCAGTACCTGTTTGGACTCAGAGGAAAGAGCGAAACGGAGAAAGGGGGAGACGGAGAAACG
>CAYRZX010000001.1:0-3690 GCA_964428665.1 uncultured Gemmatimonas sp. | reverse complement strand
CCTGTTTGGACTCAGAGGAAAGAGCGAAACGGAGAAAGGGGGAGACGGAGAAACGACCTCACCCTCCCCCGTCGCTGGAGGAAGTCCCTTGTCACCCCCTCCCTCTCCCAGTGGGAGAGGGAGGGGGCCGGGGGGTGGGTGAGGTCTCCGCTTCTCCTAACCCCTGACCCCCGATCCTTTTCTGGAGGCGTTTTGAGCAGGCGACTGATCATCGGCACGCGGGGGAGCCGGCTGGCGCTCTGGCAGGCAGAGTGGGCGAAGGCGACGTTGCAGGACCATCTGTCTGACGTTGAAGTGGACCTGAAGGTCATCCGCACCTCTGGGGACCAGGACCAGACCACGCCGCTGGGGCAGCTCGGCGGGCGGGGGGTCTTCACGAAGGAGATCGAGCGGGCGCTCCTGGCCGGGGAGGTGGACGTGGCCGTCCACAGCCTCAAGGACCTGCCGACGGACCTGCCGGAGGGGCTGGCGCTCGGGGCGGTCAGCCCTCGCGAGGACTGCCGGGACGCCCTGATCGCGCGCGCGGCGTCCTCGTTTGCCGCGCTCCCTCAGGGGGCGAGGGTGGGGACCGGGAGCCTGAGACGGCGGGCCCTGCTCCTCCACGTCCGGCCCGACCTCCGGATGCAGGACCTGCGGGGGAACTTGGACACCCGCCTGCGCAAGCTAAAGGCGGAGGGGCTGGACGCCATCGTCCTGGCCGTCGCAGGGCTTTCACGGATGGGGTGGGCGGACCGGATCACGGAGCGGCTGCCGTTTTCCGTCTGTCTGCCGGATGCCGGGCAGGGGGCGATCGGGATCGAGGTCCGGGCCGACGACGCGGAGGCCCTCCGCGCCGTGTCCGTTCTGAACGACGCGGACACCCGGCGCAGCGTGACGGCGGAACGGGCGCTCCTGAAGGCCCTGGGCGGGGGCTGCCAGGTCCCCATCGGGGCATGGGGCCGCGTCGAGAGTGGGCGTCTCAAGCTGGACGCCGTTGTTGCGTCCGTGGATGGAAAGCGGCTCATCCGGGACCGCGCGGAGGGGGCGCGGGAGGGGCCGGAGGAGGTCGGCCAGGGGCTGGCGGAGCGGCTGCTGCAACATGGCGCGGAGGATATCTTGAAGATCGGCTGATCCAGAAGAAGGCTTTCTCGCAACAATATTGATCCTTCACGATGAAGACATGTGTGATTTCAGTTTCGGAGGAAAAACAACATGGGAAGGCATGACGTTTCGTTCAGTGTTCCTGACCGAGCACTTGGAAAGGCAGATGTGACGTTCTTGGTCAAAAGGAATGGCTCAGTTTTAGGCACACTTGCGGTCTCGAACGGTTCAGTGGTCTGGTTTCCAAAGGGAACGAACTATGGCTGTAAAATGAGCTGGAGAAAGTTTGACAACGTCATGCAGGATCAAGCTATACGGTTCGAGAAACGGTAGACGGGTCAATGAACCATAACATCATACCCGCATCCAGTGAGGTTTCCTATGAACACTAAGGACTTAATTGAATGCGATCCAGAAAAACTCGGCGGTATTCCAGTGTTTTTCGGAACGCGCGTACCCGTTCAGAATTTGTTCGACTGTTTGGAAGGTGGCGAAAGCTTGGATGAGTTCCTGGATCAGTTCCCGACAGTCACGCGCGAGCAGGCGCTAAGAGTGCTTGAGGCGTCAAAGGAGAGGCTACTGGCCGGTTATGAAAGTGTTGCTTGATGAGTGTGTGACACGACTAATCAAGAGAGATCTTCTGGGACACGACGTGTACACTGTCGAAGAAGCAGGCATGAAGGGTTTGAAAAACGGCCGACTCCTGCGTTTGGCGACAGGTCGATATGATGTCTTGGTAACCGTTGATCAACATATCGTCCATCAACAGAATTTGAACTCATTCAATATTGCGGTCCTGATTCTTACCGCCAGAAAGAATTCCTATCGCGCTCTGCGTCCACTGATACCTCAAGCCCTTGAAACTCTCAAGCAAATCAAGCCGGGTGAGGTCAGGATTATCAGAGCCACGTAATGAAAGTTGGCAAAGTTTACCTTGTCGGCGCGGGGCCGGGCGACCCGGGCCTCATCACGGTGAAGGGGCTGGAGCGCCTGCGGGCGGCGGACTGCGTCCTCTACGACTCCCTGGTCCCGGAGCGCCTGCTGGACGAAGTTAGGCCCGGCTGCGAGGCCATCCACGTGGGCCACCGGGCGGGCAGCCGCACGATGACCCAGGAGGACATCCACCGCCTGCTGATCGAGAAGGCGCGGGCGGGGAAGGCGGTCGTCCGGCTGAAGGGGGGAGACCCGTTCGTGTTCGGGCGGGGCGGAGAGGAGTGCGAGGCCCTGGCCGGGGCGGGCGTGCCGTTTGAGGTGGTGCCCGGCGTGACGTCGGCGGTCGCGGTCCCCGCCTACGCGGGCATCCCCGTCACCCACCGCGACTGGGCGAGCAGCGTCGCGTTCGTCACGGGGCACGCCCGGGCCGATGCGACGGACGAGGACGACGAGGACGACGGGGGGATCGACTACGCGAAGCTGGCGACGGGCGTGGACACGCTCGTGTTTCTGATGGGCGTCCGCAACCTGCCGCGCATCGTCGAGCAGATGATCGCGCACGGGCGTCCCGCCGCCACGCCGGTGGCCCTCATCCGGTGGGGCACGAGGCCGGAGCAGCGGACGCTCACCGGGACGCTGTCTGACATCGCGGAGCGGGCCCGCAACGCGGACTTCCGGCCTCCGGCGCTGATCGTGGTGGGGGAGGTCGTGCGCCTGCGGGAGCACCTCTCCTGGTTCGAGGCGAGGCCGCTGTTCGGCCGGCGCATTGTGGTGACCCGCAGCCGGGAGCAGGCCAGCGACCTTGTCCGGCGCCTGGGGGACCTGGGCGCGGAGGTCATCGAGATACCGACCATCCAGATCGACGACCCGGAGGACTGGGGGCCTGTGGACGAGGCCATCCGGCGCATCGGCGAATTTCACTGGATCGCCTTCACCAGCCAGAACGGCGTGGACCGGTTTCTGGGCCGGCTGTTCCGCTCCGGTCGCGATGTCCGGGCGCTGGCCTCCGCCAGGATCTGCGCCATAGGCCCGGCCACCGCCTCCCGCCTGGAGGCCTGCGGCCTGCGCGCCGACCTCCGGCCCGAGCGGAACGTGGCGGAGTCTCTAACCGAGGCGTTCAGCAGGCTGGACGTGCGGGGGAAGCGGGTGCTGCTCCCCCGGCCCGCCGTGGCCCGTGAGGTCCTGCCGGAGGCCCTGGCCGTGATGGGGGCCGAGGTGACGGAGGTCGTCGTCTACCGGACGGTGCGGCCAGCCGCCCATCTGGAGGGGCTGCGGGAGCGCCTCCGGCGCGGGGAGATCGACCTGGTCACGTTCACGAGCTCCTCTACGGTGGCGCACTTCGTCGAGAGGCTGGAGGACGGGGCAGACGCGGGCCCCTCAGGGCCTCTCAGGGACCGCGTCCGGGGGGCCTCCATCGGGCCGGCCACCTCGCGGACGGCGCGGGAGAAGGGCATCGCCGTCGTGGCCGAGGCCGACCCGGACGACGTCACGATCCCCGGCCTGGTCCGGGCCGTCGAGAAATATTTTCAGAATCTGCAGGGATAAAGAACTGCAGGCTGTCACGCTTCACGTTTTCCAACACCGAGGAGGTTGAGATGGAGATCCGGGAATCGACGCGAGGGGACGTGGTCGTGCTGACGCTCACGAGCGAGACCATCAGCGGGCCGGAGGTGAGCG